>JANXYN010000163.1 GCA_025356035.1 Geobacteraceae bacterium | reverse complement strand
GTGGTCTTTTTCATAACGGCGCATGATAGCGGAAATGTCAGGCAAAAGTCAAGGCGCCATTACCGAAAAAAAGCCCGGCAGAACCGGGCTTTTTCGTCAAAATTGAATTTATCGGGGCCTTTTAGATAGTGTCCATCCGGAAACTTGGATGGACACTATGTATGTTTTCAATTCGGAAACGAGGATTTTTTCGTCCTGGCAAGGAAATCAAGGGATAGCGCGGAGGCGTACTCCAGTACGCCGCACAAGCAAGCCCGCAGATTGACACAGCCAGGACGGAAAAGGACCGTTTTCGGATGAAAACTAGATGAGACCGTGGGCAACCATCGCCTTCGCTACCTTGATAAAACCGGCGATATTGGCGCCAACCACGTAGTTGCTGGGGAAACCATACTCCTCGGCGGTATCGTAGCAGAGCCGGTGGATGCCAACCATGATCTCCTCCAACTTCTTCTCGGTATACTCGAATGTCCAGGCATCGCGGCTGGCATTCTGCTGCATTTCCAGGGCCGAGGTGGCTACACCACCGGCATTGGCCGCCTTGCCCGGGCCGTAGGCGATCTTCGCCTCAAGGAACACCTTGACCCCTTCAGGAGTGGTCGGCATGTTCGCCCCCTCGCCAACCGCAATGCAGCCATTTTTCACCAGCTTTTGTGCGTCCTTGCCGTTGATCTCGTTCTGGGTGGCGGAAGGCATGGCCACCTGGCAGGGAATATCCCAGATGTTGCCGCTGGCAATGTACTTGGCGTCCTTGTGGAATTCCACATAATCCTTGATGCGGCGCCGTTCCACCTCTTTCAGTTGCTTGATGAGGTCGAGGTCGAGCCCCTTCTCGTGATAGATGACCCCGTTGGAATCGGAGCAGGCCACACACTTGCCACCAAGCTGGTGGATCTTCTCGATGGTGTAGATGGCTACGTTCCCGGAGCCCGAAACCAGGCAGGTCTTGCCGCCGAAGGAATCTTTCCGCGCCTTAAGCATCTCGCTGACAAAGAAGGTGGCGCCGTAGCCAGTGGCCTCGGTGCGGACCAGCGAGCCACCCCAGTCAAGCCCCTTGCCAGTGAGAACCCCCGCCTCATAGCGATTGGTAATGCGCTTGTACTGACCGAACAGGTATCCAATCTCCCGCCCACCTACACCGATGTCACCTGCCGGCACATCGGTGTGCTCCCCCAGATGCCGGTAAAGTTCGGTCATGAAGCTCTGGCAAAAACGCATGATCTCGTCGTCAGACCTCCCCTTCGGGTCAAAATCGGACCCCCCTTTACCGCCACCAATTGGCATGCCGGTGAGCGAGTTCTTGAAGATCTGCTCAAATCCGAGGAATTTGATGATACCGAGATATACCGAGGGATGCAAACGGAGCCCCCCCTTGTAGGGACCGAGGGCACTGTTGAACTCCACCCGAAAGCCGCGATTGATATGGACCTCCCCCTTGTCATCCTGCCAGGGTACCCGGAAGATGATCTGGCGCTCCGGCTCGCAGATGCGCTGAATAATTTTCCGCTCGGAAAATTCGGGGTGCTTGACCAGCACTGGTCCAAGCGTCTCGATCACCTCTCTGACGGCCTGATGAAACTCTACCTCGCCAGGGTTGCGTCTCAACACCTCCTGGTAAATCGCCTCAACTTTCTCTTCCATCTGTGGTGACATTTCCCCCCCCCTTACCCCGAAAGTATGCGGGCACCTGCCCACTATTTGTGCAGTTGCAGCAATTAGATTCGTGCCCGCCGCTGCTATGCGCATTTTTTATGCACGAACTAGTCCGGCTGGCATATTGCTGCCTGTTTTTTATTCAGTTTTTCGTATCTGTCGATTTTCACTGATAGTAACTGTGTTCATTAGAACAAGAGCCGATAGCGAGCCACGCCCATTACCCGCCTACTGCATATGTATTATACACACTGCAGTGTAAACAAGAGACATCCGCAACGGCGGGTGATGGGATGATGGGGGCAGGAGCGGCAGCTGCGAATGGTGGTTGACAGAAGCGCCATTTTCATATTTATTACCCGTATGGAACAGCACAAACGAAGCAAACAAACCGCTCCTGACAAAGGAGCCGGCCTTAGGGCCGGCCAGCTACTGGAGCTGACGGTGGTCTCTTTGAACGACGATGGATACGGCCTTGCCACCCACGAGGGGAAGCTGGTCTTCGTCAGCGGGGTACTGCCAGGGGAAGTGGTCCAGGTCAAGATCGACTTTGCCGGCCGCCGGGAGTCCTTCGCCACGGTGGTCAGAGTCCTGCGTCATAATCCACAGCGGCTCAAGACGGTTCCCTGTGACAGGACAAACAGTTGTGACGGCTGTCCTCTGATCCAGATGAAATATCCGGCACAGCTCGCCTGGAAAAAAGGGGTGGTCGAACAGGCCATCAAGCGCTACCAGTCCTTGCAACAGGCGCTGGTCCACGACGTTGCTCCCTCGCCCCAGCCGCTTCACTACCGCAACTCCGCCAAATTGGTGGTGGCTGGCAAGTTTGCCGCGCCGCTGATCGGCATTTACCGTAGGAACTCACACGACGTGCTTGACTTAGGCGACTGCCCACTTCACCACCCCATCATAAACCGGGTGGCGGCGGCGGTGAAGGAGGGGATCAGGAGGGGAAAGGTCTCCATTTACAGCCAAAAAAGCAGCCAGGGGCTACTCCGCTACCTGGTGGTAAGGGTGTCGGAAACGGACAACCGGGCGATGGTGGTGTTCGTCACCAGTGAACGGAACTACAACGAGATCCATCACCTGGCCAAATACCTCCAGGGCGTTGTGCCGGAAGTGATCGTGGTGGTGCAAAATGTCAACATCTCCACGGGGAACTCGATCATGGGCGAGAAGGAGTTCTTTCTCGGCAAGGAGCGGGCGCTGGCTACCACTATCGGCGACATAAAATTTGCCATCTCGCCCCGCTCCTTTTTTCAGGTGAACAGCGGCAGCGCACGGCTTATCTACGAGAAGGTCCGGGAATGGGCCGGACTCACCGGCAAGGAAAGCGTGGTCGACCTCTACTGCGGGATTGGCGGAATTTCCCTGTTTCTGGCGAGGGAGGCAAAGGAAGTATACGGCATTGAGTTGGTGGAAGCCGCGGTAGCAGACGCCGAGAAGAACGCCCGACTGAACCAGATCCGCAACTGCAGCTTTGCAGCGGGGAATGCAGCAGAGCTCCTGAGGGAATTGCGCGAAGAGGGGAAGCGGGTTGACCTGATAGTCCTTAACCCGCCGCGCAAAGGGTGTGACGAGCAGGTACTGCAGGATGTGGCGGCCATCGGCCCGACCAGGGTCATCTACGTTTCCTGTTCGCCGCAGACCATGGCCCGGGACCTGGACATCTTCGCGCGGCTCGGCTACCAGACCCGCGCGGTCCAGCCGGTGGACATGTTTCCCCAGACCCCCCACGTGGAAGATGTGGCGCTGCTGGTGAAGGAAAATGTTCAAGGTTCAGGGTCCGAAGTTTAAGGTTTAATAAATGGTGCACATTGAACAAGAAAGGGCGCCCCATCCAGTGGGCGCCCTTTCTTGCAACAGAATGAATTTTCACGGGACCG
>JANXYN010000155.1 GCA_025356035.1 Geobacteraceae bacterium | reverse complement strand
CAAATTTACCTGCGCGCGCGACTCTTTCGGGAAATCCTGATCATTGTATCTCCCTTTCTCCAGACCGTAGGCGCCATCGACGTCCAAGTTCACCCACTTGGTACCAAAGGTGAGGCCGGCGGTAACCACCGGGCCGATATCCCCCTGGGCCAGGTTTGTATACCCCCCGCCCCTCAGCTTCTGCCAGCTGAGTGGATTCACCGATCGCCCGATAAAACCTCTCACTGTTGCGTAGCGCCTCCTCGACCCGCTTGCGCTCGGTAATGTCGATGACCGCCGCGCGGCACTCCTGCCCCGAACCGAAAGCAACTGCCTCGATCTGCACAACGAGCGGTGCGAAATCGTAGCGATCGGTATACTTTTCCAGCGCCTTCTCCACCTCATCCCTGGCCTGGCGCAGCTCTTTATTCTGCATCTCCAGCTCGATCTGGTGGACCTCAAGTTCATGGACGAGCCGCTGCACCTCTTCCTCGGTCCGGGGTAGATGCAATTCTCCCTTTTTCGCACGCAACCGCTCTTCGGCATGGTGGCTCAGTTCGGCGGCCTCCGTTGACAGGCTCTTGTATGTGTCGATTCCCAATGTTTACCTCTTAATCCAGGTTGTTAGGCTGAAGGCTGTTAGGAAAAACTTTTGTCTTCAGCCTTCATAATTCAGCCTTCATAATTCATAATTTCATCCTTTTCCCAACGTGAAGTAAAAGGTCGCCCCCTTGCCCGGCGCTCCTTCAGCCCAGACCTGCCCCCCGTGGCGGCGGATGATCCGCTCTACCGTGGCCAGGCCGATGCCGAAGCCTCTTGATTTTTCAGCGCCAGGAAGGCGCTGAAAGGGGATAAAGAGCTTGTCCGCGTCCGCCATGTAGAATCCGGTTCCGTTGTCCCGGACGAAATAGGTCGACTTTCCATCGACTTCCGTTGTGCCGAACTCGATGCGCCCTTCATCCCGCGTGCCGGTATATTTCCAGGCGTTGCCGAGGAGATTATCCAGGACCACCCGCAAGAGGGCTGCATCCACATCGGCCATGACCCCGTCTGCGATCAGGAGCGTAACCCGACGCCACGGCTCGGCCAGCTTCAGCTCCTCAGCCACCTCATGCGCCATGGCTGAGAGATCAGCCGTTTCCCGACGCGTCTCAACGTGGGCCAGCCGTGAGAAGTCGAGCAGGGCATCGATAAGCCGATTCATGCGCAAGGTGCCGTCGTAAACTTCCTGGAGGTAACCCTTGCACGCCTCTTCGAGCTTGTCGCCGCAAAGCTCCCGGATTGCCTGGCAGTAGCCGTTGACCACGGTCAGCGGTTTGCGCAGGTCGTGGGCAACCGTGTAATTGAACGCCTCCAGTTCCCGGTTGGCGCTCTCCAACTCGGCGGCCCGCGCCGTTAGGTCGGTGTTCAGCCTCTCGATCTCCTTCTTGGCTGATTTCCGTTCGGTGATATCTTCCATGGCCAGGAGGATAATGTGTGAGCCGATATTTTCCCGGAAAATCTGCCGGGCGTTGAGCAGAATGGTCTTTTTGCCGATGCCAGGATAATCATGCTCGACTTCATAGCCATTGATCACGGTATCATGGGGGAGGATCTCTTCAATAAGTACACGCAGCTTGGGAATGTCCCATTGCCGGTCACCGAGGTCGTAGATGAAATTCCCGATGGTTGCCTTGGGCGTTACTTTGAAGGTATCGTAGAAGCTGTGGTTGGCTGTAAGGATCCTCAGGTCGGAATTGAGCACCACCAGTGGCTCACACACGGTTTCGACAATGTTCTCGGCATATTCCCGGGCATCCTGGATTTCCGTTTCCAGAAGCTTTCGTTCGGTAATGTCCTCCATGGCCAGGAGGATAATGTGTGAGCCGATATTTTTCCGGAAAATTTGCCGGGCGTTGAGCAGAATAATCTTGCGGCCTATATCGAGAAAATCATGCTCGACTTCATAGCCATTGAGCACGGTATCGTGGGGGAGGATCTCTTCAAAGAGAACCCGCAGCCGGGGTATGTCCCATTGCCGATTACCGAGGTCGTAGATGAAATTCCCGATTGTGTCCTCGGGCGTTACTTTGAAGGTATCGTAGAAGCTGTGGTTGGCTGTGAGAATCTTCAGGTCGGAATTCAGCACCACCAGTGGCTCGCGCACGGTTTCGACAATGTTCTCGGCATATTCCCGGGCATCCTGGATTTCCGTTTCCAACTGCTTGCGTTCGGTTATGTCGTGCGTCACCTTCGAGAAACCCCGCAGGTCGCCGATTTCATTGTATATTGCGGTAAATACCACAGCGGCCCAAAAGCGGCTTCCGTCCTTGCGGATCCGCCAACCCTCATCTTCAAACCATCCCTCGGCGGCAGCTTTTTTGAGCTCTCCTTCGGGTTTGCCGGCATTCCGGTCCTCTTCGGAGTAAAAACAGGAAAAATGTTTGCCGGTAATCTCCTCAGCCCGATAACCCTTCATACGCTCAGCGCCCGAATTCCAAGTCAGAATGTTTCCCTGTGTATCGAGCATGAAAATCGCATAGTCCTTCACGCATTCCACCTGTATGCGAAATAGTTCCTCGCTTTCGCGAAGATGCAGTTCAGCCTGCTTGCGGCGGGTAATGTCGGTGACGAAGACCAGAGCGAGAATGCCGTTAATAGTTGCGATAAAGCTCAGGCTGATTTCCACGGGGAACTCGCTGCCGTCCTGTCGGCGGCCGGCAAAGTTTAAAAGCTGGTCCATTGGCTTGATTATTGGCTCTCCGAAAAAATGCTCCATCTGTTCTTCATAGATTTTGCGGAAGCGTTCGGGAATGAGAACGGTATGGGGCTTGCCGATGAGGTCCTTATTTGGATAACCGAACATTTGCTCTGCGATGGTATTCACCAGCAGAATGGTCCCATTTATGTCGATGATGACGACCCCTTCGGCAAGCGCCTCCAGAATTGTGCGTATCGTGATATCGCCCTGGAAAAGTCCGGAAGCAAAAGATATTTGCCGCTGGACTCTCAAATCCTGTTCCTGAGGTACCTTTTCCTGGTCGATGTCGGATGCGGGCACAGGTTCTCCTTTGGTTGGTTGCAGGTTCTGCAATTACATTGCCCTCACCGCCATGTGCAATCGGGCCAAGCATTTCTTTATAATAGTTAATAATAGCAGAAAGAAAGGAGGGGGCAAGTCGGGTAGCAGGCACGAAATTTAAGCATTTCACTTAATAGTATCGGTTCTGAGGTGGTTGAATTACGACATACTGTCGGCTGGTTATAAATCAATTGGCGGGGGTGTCTTGGGGAGGCGGGAGCAATGAACGGGGCCATTGTTGAGTAGCTCAACAATGGCCCCCGTTTCGCTTCGGACTAGAACTGGATATTCAAATTTACCTGCGCGCGCGACTCTTTCGGGAAATCCTGATCATTGTATCTCCCTTTCTCCAGACCGTAGGCGCCATCGACGTCCAGGTTCACCCACTTGGTACCAAAGGTGAGGCCGGCGGTAACCACCGGGCCGATATCCCCCTGGGCCATGTTTTTATAGCCACCGCCCCTGAGCTTCAGCCAGTTGAAGGGATGCAGTTCGAGACCGCCGCCGAGGTGCCGGCTGTAGTAGCCGGGGAGCAGCGTTTCATTCTTGGTCAGATCCAGATCTGCGGCAAAGGTGAGCCAGGAGAAGGGGTCCCAGGCGACACCCAGCCGAGCCTGTGGTTTTATTTTCAACTCATCACCATCCTGGGCCTTGAATTTCGGGGTATTGAGGTTCTTGCCGACCACCCCGACAGCGAGCCAGTTCTTCGGCTTCCAGAGCAGACCGCAGTCAACCCCCCAGCTGGTGCTGTCGGTGTAGCTTTCGGTAAGATCCCTGACGATGCTCCCCGAATCGGTGTTGAAAATACTGAGCGAAGTGCTGTAAACCCTGGCCGGAATAAGCTTTACCGACCCGCCAATGCCGAGCTTACCGAACGCGCCAAGGTCGACGGGGTGGCCGTACGATAGGGGGATCTCCATGTAGGCGAGCCCCCGGGTAATGATGCTGGATTGGTTATTGCTGATATTCAGTGCCGTTGCCCCGCTGGCGAAGGCAGCCGCCACGTTGGTAAGCGCAGCAACGGCGTTGGTTGACGAGACGCCCGAATTGGCCAACTGGCTTGCTGCAGTATTTATTATGCTATCGGTGTTTGAAAACCCGGCGCCCGTGAGAGCTGTTGTGAGCTGCGACCTCTGTGCCGCTGAGAAATAGCCGTTGCTCCCCGGATCGGCCAACCCGCTGATACTGGTGATCGCTCCCGGAATATTGCCGTCCGCCAGTAGCACCCGGGTGGTATCGGGAGACGGAATGGCCGTTGCCTCCAGAGAGCCGTAGGCACCAAACCCGAAATGCTTGATCTGGTTCCCAAACACGGCATTGCCGTTCGCCGTCAGCGCCCCCCCTTTGGCCTTAATATCTTCCAGAATCGCCACCAGTTTTATTGCATCGCCAAATTGGCTCGCGGTAATCCCGGCACTATTGCTGTTTGCCAGGTTACTGACCGCATCGAAGTCAATCTTCCCCAGACTGTCGATGTTTTCGGCCAAGCCGTTGTTCAACCGGACGCCGACCCCCGCCTCGATCCTGGTGCTATAGGCCTTTTCGTTGAACGCCAGCCCTGCCGGGTTCCAGTAAGGGGCAAAGCCGTCCTTCATCCTGGCGACCCCCGCACCACCAATGCCAACAGCACCCATCGGCTGAAATTCAGCGCCGAAAACCGGACTCCCGAGGTAGCAACAAAGCAGTACAACTGCTGCAGTAATCAGATACCTGTGCATAGATAATTTCTCCTTATTGATGGTCTCCATGCACTGCTTATCGGTCGTCTCCGACAAACCTGAAATGTTCAGCAATCCGGGACGGTGGCTGCTCCCTCCCGACCCCGGCCGGCCATGGAAGCTCCCGATAAATAAGCTTGAATTCCCACGGCATTCTGCGTTAATCTGGGCAGTGCTTATGATCGACCACCATCAAGAGACCATCTGGAGATTGTTGCAATGTTACAGTACAACGGGTATCCCCGGTTTGACAGAAGGCTCCGGTTCACTTCCGACCATGACCTGACGAAGGTAATCCTCTTCTGGGGCGCCGTCTGCGGCGGCGTCACGGTACTCTTTCTGTCCGGCTATTTTGTGTACATCTTTTCGACCCTCCCCAAAGTTGACCGGCTGGCTGATTATAAGCCCCCCATCGTTTCCCAGGTGATTGGCGAAGATGGCAGCCTGGTCGGTGAGTTTTATCTGGAGCGGCGCACGGTGGTGCCGGTCAACAAAATCCCCAAAAAATTGATCCAGGCCTTTGTCGCTGCCGAAGACGCCAATTTTTATCAGCATGCTGGTCTCGACTATATGGGGATTGTCCGGGCCGCGGCAAAAAACGTCCTCCATTTCAGCAAGCGCGAGGGGGCTTCCACCATTACCCAACAGGTGGCCCGCTCAATGCTGCTCACCCGGAAGAAGGAATTTTCCCGCAAGATCCGCGAGGCAATTCTCGCCAAACGGATGGAGGAGACCCTCACCAAGGATGAGATCCTCTATATCTACCTGAACCAGATCTACCTTGGGGCCGGTTCCTACGGGGTCCAGGTGGCTGCCGAAACCTATTTCGGCAAGGATGTCGATCAGCTCAACCTCGCCGAAATGTCTTTACTGGCCGGCCTCCCCAAGTCACCCAATAACTATTCCCCCATCAAGCACCTGAACCGGGCCCAGGACCGGCAGGCTTATGTGCTTGGGAGGATGGTGAAGGAGGGGTTCATTTCCCAGGTGGAGGCGGACCATGCCCGCTCGACCCCCATCATCATCCGTTCGAAAAAGCAGGTCAACGCCGAGCAGTCCGCCTATTTCCTCGAACACGTCCGGATCTTGCTGGAAGAAAAATATGGCGAGGATCTTCTCTACAAGGGGGGGATCAAGATCTACACCACCATGAACGGGGAGATGCAAAAGGCTGCCTTTGAGAGCATCGTCGGCGGGCTGAAGGAAGTAGACAAACGACAGGGGTACCGTGGGCCGCTCCGTTATCTTGAAGAAAAAAAGGTGGATGATTTCTGCAAGCGGGTCGAGGACGAGATCGACAGCGTCGCCCTGAGGCCGGGCGCCACCTATCAGGGGGTCGTTACCGCGGTCAATCCGGCCAAAGGGGAGGCTACTGTCCGGGTGGGTGAGCGTCTCGGTACCCTATCGCGGAAAAACCGGGACTGGGCGGGGAAATTGACCCTGGTCAACACCTATGGCCGGCCGGCCAACGATAAGGTCGCCGCCCTGGCGCTCGGAGCGGTCATCGAGGTTTTGGTGCTGACCCCCGACGTCAACAAGACCGGCGCGCTGTTCGCCTTGGACCAGCTCCCCGATACGCAGGCCGCACTGATCGCCATTGACCCCAAAACCGGCGCGGTGAAGGCCATGGTCGGCGGCTACGACTTCAAAAAGAGCCAGTTCAACCGGGCGGTCCAGGCAAAACGCAATGCTGGGTCTTCGTTCAAGCCTATCATTTACTCCGCAGCCATTGATAAGGGGATGACGCCGGCCACCATCATCGAGGACTCCCAGGAGGAGTACGAAAGCGGCGACGAGAACGCCTGGCGGCCAAAAAATTACGACAACATCTATCGGGGCCCAGTCACCATGCGCGAAGCCCTGACCAATTCCATCAATGTGGTAAGTGTCAAAATTCTTAACCAGATCGGCGTTAAGTACGCCATCGAATACGCCCAGAAATTGGGGATAACCTCCACGCTCAACCCCAATCTGACCTTGGCCCTCGGTTCTTCCAGCATTACGCCGCTGGAGCTTACCTCCGCCTACACCGTCTTTGCCTCGGGCGGCTTCCGGGTCACCCCCTATTTTGTCACGAAGGTGATTGACGGGGATGGCAAGGTGCTGGAGGAGCTCCCGCCGCCACTTCCCGTGCCGGTCATCTCTCCGGAAACCGCATATATCATGACCAATCTGATGGAGAGCGTTGTTGCCAGTGGTACCGGTCAGCGGGCCAAAGCCCTCGGGCGACCGGTCGCCGGCAAAACAGGCACCACCAATGACATGAAGGACGCCTGGTTTATCGGCTACGTGCCGCAGCTGGTGGCTGGGGTCTGGGTAGGCTACGACCAGGAAAGGTCGCTTGGGACAGCCGGTACTGGCGGACAAGCGGCAGCCCCGATCTGGACCGAATTCATGCAGCGCGCCATGGCAGGCGTACCGGTGCAGGATTTCATTGCGCCGGAGAAGGTGACCTTCGCCCTGATCAACCCCCGAACCGGTATGCTGGCCCGGGAAGGGGGCGAGGGGAGCATCCGGGAGTGCTTCATCAGTGGGACCCAGCCCACTTCATTCGATCCGGTGGAACCGCCAAAGATTGAACCTTCACCGACACCGACATCAGCACTGCCAGAGCCGGGCACACCGCCACCACCGGGGGTCAAGCTCCCCTAGCAGCCAAAGGTCGATGCCATCCGACTTCGGCAGTTGCCGGGCAGTTGGATGACATGTCAACCCACTTTTACCGATGGGGAGGATGATAGTTTGTTGCTGAGAGGTAGTTTCGCCAAAAATTTCCTGAATTTACCACGACTGGCTTGAATCGTCGCAACCTTTTGTAATCGTTAAAGATTTTGGTCGCCAATTTGGCAAAATTCGCCACTGTCTTGAAAAAAAAACCAAAAAAATTAGATTTTTTGCAATAAACTCTTGCAAACTGCAATTTTACGTATATATTATCTCCAGAATTCACCACCAATCAAGGAGGGATGTTATGACCAAAGCAGAACTCGTGGAAGCAGTAGCGAAATCTTCCAGCCTGACCAAGGCGGCCGCCGAAAAGGCAGTGAACGCAGTCATCAACACTGTCAGCAGCGCTTTGAAAAAGGGAGATCGGGTAACTCTGGTCGGCTTCGGTAGCTTTGAAGTGGCCAACCGGAAAGCCCGCACCGGGAGAAATCCCCAGACTGGCAAAGAGATCAAGATCGCTGCTGCCAAAGTTCCCAAGTTCCGTCCTGGCAAGGCCCTGAAAGAAGTGGTTGCCAAAGCCAAGTAATTGGCGCTTTCTGCGGCAGTAAATGCCTTGGAATTTGAGGAAACTCCTGGAATTTCGTGATGCA
>JANXYN010000152.1 GCA_025356035.1 Geobacteraceae bacterium | reverse complement strand
CCTGAGGCTGTAGTAGCCGAGATGGTCGCCGAACGGCCCCTCCGGCAGGGTCTTTGCCAGATCGATGATGCCGCTGATGCAGAAATCGGCCTCGGCCGGGATCGGGAGCATCCCAGGACGCTGCACCATCCTGATCCGATGACCGGCCAGGAGGCCTGCGAAAGCAAGCTCCGGCATCCCCTCGGGGAGCGGCATCACCGCGGCTACTGTCAGGGCGGGGGGGCCGCCAACAAAGATATTGACCCGCAGCGGCACGCCACGTTCGAGCGCTTCGGCATGGTGAACGCCGATGCCACGGTGGATCTGGTAGTGGAGGCCAATTTCCTCGTTGGGGCGGTACTGTCCGCCGGAGAGCTGAACCCGGTACATCCCCAGGTTGGAGTGGCGCACCCCTGGCTGTGCCGGGCTCTCCGAATAGACCTGGGGCAGAGTAATGAAGGCACCACCGTCGGCAGGCCACGACTTCAGCTGGGGGAGCCGGTCGATGCTGGTGGTATGGGCGAGGACCGACCCGCTTGCGACTTTTTTAGGGAGGAGGTGAAGGGCGGCGAAGGGGACCCCCAGCGCACCGAACGGCTCCTTCAGCAAGGCGAGCGGATCCACCTTGAGCGCCACCAGCCGGCGGATGTCGTCAAGGGTGTCACGGAACAGGAAGCGGGTTCGCTCTAGCGTGCCGAACAGGTTGCCCAGCATGGGGAAGGCGCACCCCTTGACGTTGGTGAAAAGGAGCGCTGGCCCTTGCGCCTGGTAGACCCGGCGCTGGATGGCGCCCGCCTCCAGGTTCGGGTCCACCTCCTGGCCGATGCGGATCAGCTGCCCGGTCCGTTCCAGTTCGTTGACACATTCGTGTAACGTGCGGTACCCCATGCCATCTCTCCATCTTTCCTCGGTAAATCCGGCAAACAAAGACCGGTCAAGACTCTTTTAGAACAGCAGCGATCCCAAGTCAACATAAATTCGAGAATGGCACATACGCAAAGACCCTCTGACAACCTGTTTTTATACGGTCGTCAGAGGGTCTGCTCAATCCAGCACATGCAGCGGGGAGCGATGCGCTCAGTTACTCGCCGCCAGAAATTCCCGACCGAACGGCGACATCTCGCGCAGCCGCTTGATGACGGGAGGGAGTTCGCGGATGATCAGGTCGATCTCCGCATCGGTATTGTAGCGGGACAGGGAGAAACGGATCGAGCCGTGGGCACAGGTGAACGGCACTCCCATGGCCCGCAGCACGTGGGAAGGCTCCAGCGAACCCGACGTGCAGGCGCTCCCCGACGAAGCACAGATCCCCTTTTCACTCAGAAGCAGCAGGATCGCCTCCCCTTCGACGAACTCGAAGGCGAGCGACAGGGTATTGGGGAGCCGCTCGGCACCACCGCCATTAATTCTGGCATGGGGAATGCGAGCGGTCAGCTCCTTTTCCAGCCGGTCACGCAGTGCCTTGACCCGGCAGTTTTCGTCATCCATGAACGTGCCGGCCAGCTCGCACGCCTTGCCGAGTGCGATGATCGAAGCGGTATTCTCGGTGCCGGCCCGGCGATTCTTCTCCTGGTGCCCTCCCACCAAAAAAGGGCGAAACGGCACACCCTTGCGCAGATAGAGGGCGCCGATTCCCTTCGGCGCATGGAGCTTGTGACCGGACAGGGAGAGCATGTCGATGCTGGAGGCAGCCATGTTGAGCGGAATTTTCCCCACCGCCTGGACGGCGTCGGTATGGAACAGCGCCCCCTTCTCCTTGACGATGGCGCCGATCTCCTCAATCGGGAAGACCACGCCGGTCTCGTTGTTGGCATACATAAGCGAAACAATCGCCGTATCTTCGTCGACGGCAGCCTTCAGCTCCTGCAGATCAAGCTGCCCGGCGCCATCCACATTGAGCTCGGTTACCCGATAGCCACGTTTAGCCAGGTTGCGACAGAGAGTCAGCACCGCCGGATGCTCGACTCGGCTAGTAATGATATGCTTCCTCTCCGGAAAGACCTCGATGGCCGAGCGGATGGCGGCGTTGTCACTCTCGGTGCCGCAGGCGGTGAAGATGATCTCGTCGGGGGATGCACCCAACAGGGCGGCGACCCGCTTTCGCGCCTCATCCACCTTTTTTTGCACCTGGCCGCCGAAAAAATGCATGGAACTCGGATTGCCGTAGAGCTCGCAGAAATAGGGGCGCATCTCGGCAAACACAGCGTCGTCTACGCGGGTGGTGGCATTGTTGTCCACATAGATCTCTTTCATCCCTCCACCTCCTCGACGGTGATGTCGGCAGAGACCAGTTCGCGCAGCTTCTGTTCCACAGTCCGCACAGTGAAGCCAGACGAGGCGCAGCCGGCGCAGGCCTTTCTGAAAGCGACCTGGACTTTGCCGCCGTCGATGTCGATCAGCTCCAGATCGCCGCCATCTGCCCAGAGGAGCGGCCGAATCTCCTTTTCCAGGGTCTCCTGGATCAGCTGCATCTTGCGCAGGTTGGTCAGCTTCTCCGGCCGTTTCGGTGCCACTTGTGGCTCGGCCCCCATCACCTCGGCGATCAGCTCCTTAATCCGCGGAATGCAACCACCGCATCCCCCCCCCGCTTTGGTAAAATGGGTCACCTGCTCGGCGGTGGTCAGTTTGTTGGCAGCGATGACCTTCTTCAGGAAAACATCGGTAAGGCCGAAACATTTGCAGACCACCTCGCCTTCCATGACAGCATGCTCATGGTCGTGGTCGTGGGCCGGTGCCTCTTCGCCCCGATATTTGGCAATGGCCGCTTCGAGCGCCTCCTGCCCCATGACTGAGCAGTGCATCTTCTCCTCCGGGAGGCCGCCGAGGAATTCGGCAATCTCCTGGTTGCTGATATGGAGCGCCTCTTCGAGGGTCTTACCTTTCACCATCTCGGTCAGCGCCGAAGAAGAGGCGATGGCGCTGGCGCAGCCAAAGGTCTGGAACTTCGCGTCGACGATCCGTTCTTTGTTCGGATCGAGCTTCAGATAGAGCTTCAGCGCGTCACCACAGGCAAGACTCCCCACCTCGCCAACCGCATCGGCATCGTCTATGGCCCCCACATTCCGCGGGTTAAGGAAATGTTCTTTCACTTTGTCGGTATAGTCCCACATGGTTAAACCTCCGCTCACATTTTATGATAATCAACAGGTGCCTTGGGTCGCGGCAATCGCACCGTTGAGATTGCTGTTTTAATTAGAATAGTAAGCCACCGCCCCAGAGTCAAGCGGTTTTCCTGAATATCCAGAGCCTGACCGTCATTTCATGATCAGGTCGTGGCCGGCGGCCATGACGGCCGCCAGCCGTTCTGCCGTCGCAGCCTCCCCGTACAGCCTTACCACCGGCTCGGTGCCTGACTTGCGGAACAGGAGCCAGCTCCCGTCAGCCAGGATGAATTTGGTCCCGTCGAGGGTGACCGTCTCCCGTACTTTGACTCCGGCAAGCTCTGCCGGCCCGGCGCTAAGCTTGCCAGCAAACGCCCTTTCCAGCTCAGGCGTCAGGGTGATGTTCTCGCGCCTGGTGACCAGCCGCCCCACCTGACTATAGAGACGGTCGAGGAGCTTTTTCACCGACAGACCTTCATGGGCCACCATCTCCGCCACCAGGAAACAGGCGAGAATGCCGTCCTTTTCCGGCACATGCCCCCTGATGGAAAGACCGGCGCTCTCCTCACCGCCGATCACGATCTTGTCCTGACTGATCAGCTCGCCGATGTACTTGAAGCCAACCGGCGTTTCATAGACCTGAATACCATGCTTGTTTGCCACCGCGTCCACCAGATGGGAAGTGGCCACGCTCCGCGCCACCCCACCCTTCATCCCGCGAACCCTGACCAGGTAATCCAGGAGAAGTGCAATAATGTAATTGGGCTCGATAAAGGTGCCGTCCTCGTCAACGATGCCGAAGCGATCAGCATCACCGTCAGTGGCCAGCCCCAGCTTGATGGCCGGGTCCCCCTTGACCGTGCCGATAAAGTCCTGGATATACTTTTCCGCCGGTTCCGGGGGGAATCCGCCGAAATAGGGGTCTCGCCGAGCGTTAACCGACTTCACCCGTACATGGTGCTTCTGCAGCGGCTCCTCCAGGTATCCCCGGCCAGTGCCGTACAGCGCATTTACTGCCACTGTCCCGAGCCGGGCGATCGCGGCAAAATCAACCTTTGCCTCGAGATCTTTCAGATAAGGCTCCTGTGGATCTATCTCAGTCAGAAGCCCTTCCCGCAGAGCATCGTCCAGATGCCGCTCCTTGTAGCAGACCGACCCTGCCATATCGTTGGCACGCCGTTCAATGTCATGGGTAGTTTCCGGGAGGGCCGGCCCTCCCCAGGACGGAGAAAATTTGATGCCATTATATTCGGGAGGATTGTGGCTGGCGGTGAAGTTGATGGCACCGGCAGCCTTGCGCCGCAAGATCTCAAAGGCGATCACCGGAGTCGGCGTGTCCCGGTTGCAGAGAAACGTCTTGAGCCCGGCGCCGGTAAGAACCCGGGCCGCCTCCTTGGCAAACCGCTCCCCCATGAAGCGGGTATCATACCCGACGATGATCCCCCCACCTTTCTCGCCGGTGGCGGCCACATGGTCGGCAATGGCCTGGGTTACCAGCTTGACATTCTCAAAGGTGAAATCCTCACCCAGGATTCCGCGCCAGCCAGATGTGCCAAAGGATATACGCATGCACCCCTCCATCGGTTAAATTGTATTTTTAATTCGGCAACGAGGATAGTTGCCTGGCAAGAAAATCGAGGGGTTGCGCGGGGGCTTACACGGGCATACACCACAGGCAAGCCTGCCGATTAACACTGCCAGGGCGGGAAAAGACCGTTTCCGGATCAATCTAGGTTAATATATTGATCCCGGTGAGTCAAGGGAAAGGGCTTTTCTGGCGGATTTTTTCCTATTGACTTTTTTCTTTCAAAATTGTTAGAGTGAAGTTGTACAACGTCTACGGGACGGAAATTTCAGGAGGATTGAACAATGCAGTGTCAAACAGTGCTTGCTGGTACCGAATGTACCTTTTGGGGAAAACAGGGCTGCAGCTTCAACAGCGGCTCATGCCAGGTCGTCGTGGAAAACTGCGAAGGATGCGACAGGATTGTTGATGGGACCATCGGCAAGGTGTGTGGTGCTTATCCGGCTCCCGCCAAGAAATGGCTGTCTGGCATCTGCAATTTTGCCACCCACGTAAAGATCGAGCTTAAGACCGAAGATACCAAGGTCAATCCGCTCAAAGCTTCGAAAAAAGCGGCCGCCGGCAAGAAGTAGCCAGCCCACTTTAGTTGTGCTGCATCCAAGGGGGAGAATGTTCATTCTCCCCCTTTTTCATTGCCGCTTCCACAAGTCTGCTGTCCTTGCCACGGCTTAACAGCCTGTTAACTGGCTGATAAAAAAACGTAGCGAGGAAGGCCAGATGCAAGGCGCACGGGGCGCAGCACCCGAGACATATCAAAAGTAGATAGGCGAGGGAGCGAGCACCGCGCAACGCAGCTGATGGCCTCCGCAGTAGTTTTTTAAGAGGAGCACCGAGATGCCTTATGCCTATCTTACCTGCCCCAGCTGCGGGGCCAAGGTGAAATCCTACCGGAACCCGTTTCCCACGGTTGACATCATCATCGAGATGCCGGCGGGCATCCTCCTGATCGAGCGCAGAAATGAGCCGCTTGGCTGGGCACTGCCCGGAGGGTTTGTCGATTACGGGGAAACGCTGGAAGAGGCAGCTATCAGGGAAGCCAGGGAAGAAACCTCCGTGACCATCAATGATTTGCGCCTGTTGGGGTGCTATTCGGATCCCCGCCGGGACCCACGCCAGCATACGATCTCCACGGTTTACGTGGCTAAGGGCGGAGGGAAACCGTCGGCAGCCGACGATGCCGCCAGTCTGGCGGTCTTCAGTCTGACAGCGCTGCCAGCGCTCCTCTGTTTCGACCACCGGCAGATCCTCGATGACTACCTGCAGCGCAAACAGGCTGGGACCATATAATAGGCTAAGGGCCAAAGACTAAGGGCAAAAGGACTGCCCATTGCCTTTAGCCTGCATCAAATATCCGCAGCTCCGGCGCCCGGGCCAGTATCCCCAGCTCCGCCGCATGGCGGTAAAACAGGGTAAGCCCGTCAAGATGGCGAGTCGTGAGGTCATAGGAGATGGTCTGCCAGTAGTCTACCAGCGCCCCCCTCCCCAGCCATTCCCGTTCCCGGCAGGCGTCGGCAATCTCCTCATAGGATTCATAGGCAAGCTTTTTGGCAGCAACGAGGTCGGTAGCCAGTTGTGCCAGTTCTCCCCGTTTCTTCGCCACCGCTTCCCGCCTGACAATCCAGAGGGCGAACACGAAAGGGAGCCCGGTAAATCTATACCAGAGCTCTCCCAAGTCGTAAATATAACCTTCCCGGCTCGCCATGGCCCCTTTGAGTGCCGCATCGCCGATCAGCAACAGTGCGGGATACTCATGGAGGGCTTCGGCCAGCGGCAAACCGCAACGCTGAAAGCTGTTGGTAAAGCCGTAGTAGTGACGCAGCAAGATTTTCAAGAGATTGACCGAGGTGTCCGACTCGGTGGTAAGCCCGACTGTCTGGCGATCCAACTCCTCAATCGGGATGCGGGAAAACAGCAGCACGCTTTTGACCGGGCCAATCGCGCTGATCGAGAGGTCCGGGAGCAAACAGTAGTTTTCCGGCGATTTTCCGTATTCAATGGAGGATGAGGGACTAACCTCAATGGTCCCTGAGGCGAGCATGGCGTTGAGGGCGGCGGGGACGCCTTTGACAAACCGATAACTGGCACAGTCGAAATGGGCACCCAATGCAGTAAAAATCGGGGTACAGTTGGCGTACTCAATCTGTCCGATCCGCAACATGTTGGCTCCTTCCAGAACCTGGCAGGCGTAGTAATGGCAGGCCTGGTAACGATTGCTTGAAGTGACAATGATCACAGAAACGAGTTGAGGCGAGATGGATCATCTCGCCTCAACTCGTTTCTGCAAATGTATGGGTCGTCACTCTTTTTCGCTGATATACTCCATATAGTCATCGGCTGAAAGAAGCAGTTTCAACTCCTCCGGATCGGCTATCCTCACCTGCGCAAGCCAACCGCCATCATAAGGGTCGTCATTGATCAGTTCCGGGGCTTCTTCAAGCTCTTCGTTTACCTCCAACACCTCTCCGCTCAGGGGTGCATAGAGCTCTGCCACGGTTTTTCTGGCCTCTACGGAGCCAAAAGTGTCATCCTGCTCCAACTCATCTCCCTGCAGGGGGAGCTCCACTGCCTTTATAATCCCCAACTCCTGCTGGGCAAAGTCGGTTAGCCCGATAACCGCCCGGTCGCCTTCCACCCGAACCCATTGATGCTCTCTGCTGTACTTCAACTCGTCAGGAAAATCCATAGCTACTCCAGCACAATCTTTTCCAGGAACGAGGTATCGATATTCCCTTCGATAAAGTCTTTGTTGGCCATGATCCGCTTGTGGAACGGAATGGTAGTCTTGATACCCTCGATGATATACTCGTCAAGGGCCCTGGCCATCCGTTTGATCGCATCCTCCCGGGTATCGGCATGGACGATCAGCTTTGCCAGGAGCGAATCGTAGTGGGGAACCACTTTGTACTGATCGTAGACAAAGGAGTCAACCCGCACCCCGAGTCCGCCGGGGGTGTGATAGGCGGTGATCTTGCCGGGACAGGGGGTGAACTTCACCGGGTCCTCGGCATTGATGCGGCACTCGATGGAATGCCCTTTGATCTTGATGTCGCTCTGCTTGTAGCGCAGCTTCAAGCCGGCAGCGGAGCGGATCTGCTCGCGGACCACGTCGACGCCGGTGACCATTTCGGTAACCGGGTGCTCCACCTGGACCCGGGTGTTCATCTCCATGAAAAAGAAATCATTGTTCTTGTCCACCAGGAATTCCATGGTGCCGACACTGTTGTAATTGACGGCCTTGGCGGCCCGGACCGCCGCCTCACCCATCGCTTCGCGCAGCTTGGGGGTAGTAACGGTGGAAGGGGCCTCTTCGATGATCTTCTGGTGGCGACGCTGGATGGAACAGTCGCGCTCGCCGAGATGGATCACGTTACCGTGCTTGTCGGCGAGGATCTGGATCTCCACGTGGCGCGGCTGCTCACAGTATTTCTCGATATAGACCTCGGGATTGCCGAAACCCGCCTGGGCCTCTGCCCTGGCCGTGGCAAAGGCGTTGGGGAGGGTTGCCGGCGAATGGACAATTTTCATCCCGCGGCCGCCGCCACCAGCAGTGGCTTTGATGATTACCGGAAAGCCGATGCTTTTGGCGACCTTGATCGCCTCGGCGACGTCATGCACACCCTCCTTGGTACCGGGAAGGATCGGTACGTCTACCTTGATGACTGCCTGCCGGGCACTGATCTTATCCCCCATGATCCGCATGCTCTCGGAAGTGGGGCCAATGAAGGTTATGCCACAGTTTTCGCAGATTTCGGCAAAGGCGGCGTTTTCGGAGAGGAAACCGTAGCCAGGATGAATGGCCTCGGCATCGGTCAACTCGGCAGCACTGATGATGGCATTGATATTCAGGTAGCTTTGCAGGCTCGGCGGAGGGCCGATACAGACGCTCTCATCGGCAAGTCTCACATGGAGCGATTCACTATCGGCCGTGGAATACACCGCAACCGTCTTGATCCCCATTTCCTTGCAGGCCCTGATGATACGGAGGGCGATCTCCCCCCGGTTAGCTATAAGTACCTTATGGAACATCTGTAAATATCTCCGATAGTTAGTTTCAGGTTTCAAGTTTCAGGTTTCGAGTTAACTTCAAACGCGAAACTTTAAACTCTCGTTACAGCGGCTCCACGATGAAGAGGGGGTCGCCGTATTCGACCGGATGTGCATTTTCTTTGCAAAGCTTGAGAATTTTGCAGCGGAATTCCGCTTCGATCTCGTTCATCAATTTCATCGCCTCGACGATGCAGAGGACCTGACCTTTTTCCACCACCTGCCCGACTGTCACGTAGGGAGGAGCATCAGGGGCCGGGGCGTGATAGAAAGTGCCAACAATCGGTGAAGTAATCGCCTTCCCTTTTTCTTCGACAGCCGGGGCTTCGGCGGCGCCCGGTGCGGCCTGCATTGCAGGAGCGGCAAACTGGGGAGCACCCTGGGGCATGGCATATACCTGTTGCGGAGCAGAATAATGGACAACCTCTGGAGCACCACCGCGCTTGATCCTGATCTTTTCCTCACTGTTTTCCAACTCAAATTCGGAAATATCAGTTTCCGTGACCATCTTTATTAACGATTTAAGATCTTTTATATCCATGTTCTCTCCTCCTACCTTTAAATTCTGGGATTTTCAGCCAATTTAAAGCCATTTGCACTCCAGCATCAGATCACCAACAATCCCTTTGGTACTTTTGTCAGAAGTTGGCAGCCAGCGCCGGTTACATAAACCGTATCCTCGATGCGAACCCCACCCCAGCCTGGGATGTAGATACCAGGCTCGATGGTGAAGACCATCCCCTCGGTGACCAACCCGTCGCTACGGGGGGAGACAACCGGTTTTTCGTGAATTTCCAGGCCGACGCCATGGCCGAGGCCGTGGCCAAAATAGCTGCCATAACCATGGGAGTCAATAAAGTTCCGCGCCAGCCCGTCCAGCTCTTTTAGGGTTTTGCCAGGCCTTACCGCATCCAGGGCCAGGTCGTGGGCCTCTTTGACAATCCGGTAAATTTCCCGCTGCCTGCTGTCCGGCTCTCCCACTGCGATGGTAACCGTCTCATCGGAATGGTAGCCATCCCTGACTGCGCCAAAATCGATGGTAACCAGCTCCCCCACGGTAATCAACTTGTCGCTGGCCTTGCCGTGCGGAAGCGCCCCCCGCTCACCCGAGGCAACGATAAAATCAAAGGCCTTGCCGTCTGCACCGCCCCGGCGCATGGCAAATTCCAGATCCAGAGCCAACTCACGCTCGGTCATGCCGGGCCTGATCTGCCCCAATATGCCAGAAAGCGCTGCTGACGCGATCCCTGCCGTCTTGGCCAGCTGCTCCAACTCGTGGGCATCCTTGAGCAGGCGGAGATTTTCCAGTTCGGCACCGACGGGGAGGAGACTCACCTCCGGCACCCCCTCGCTGAGGGCCCGGTAAAAGGCAACCGTTATCTGTTCCGCTTCGAATCCGACCCGCCGGGCTCCGCACTCTTTTAGCAGGGAGGTTATCCCTTCCAGCTTACTGCGGTACTCGACAATCTCAACCCCAACCCCAACAACTTCTGCCGCCGCCTGGGTCGTGTAACGGGAATCGGTCAGGAACCAGCCACGCTCCCTGCCAAGCAGAAGGGCCGCATCACTCCCAGTAAAACCGGTTAGATACCGGATATTGCACATATGAAGAAACAGGATAAAATCGGCGTCAAATCTCGCCAGATACTCTCTGGCGGTCGAGACCCTGTTTTTTAACATAATCAGGCCCTTATTACAATCTTTTTTATTACTGCCGATTTTTTTTAGTATGACTAAAAAGAGCCCTGAGTCCGAGCAGATAGCTGTCGGGGCCAAGGCCGGAGATTTGCCCCAACGCAACCGGCGCGATGAAGCTGGTGCTGCGGAATTCTTCGCGGCTGTGAATATTGGAGAGGTGGACTTCCACTGTCGGCAGGGCCACGGCGGCAATTGCGTCGCGCAAAGCGACGCTGGTGTGGGTGTAAGCGGCGGGATTGATGAGAATGCCGTCAACTGTCGTAAGGGCACCCTGGATCTTGTCGACAAGTTCCCCCTCCGAGTTTGACTGGAAGATGGCGACCTCGATGCCAAGCTCCTTGGCTAGCGCGCTTATGTCAGCATTAAGGTCAGCCAGGGTTATATTGCCATAAATCCCCGGTTCACGGGTTCCCAGAAGGTTCAAATTCGGACCGTGCAACACCAGTATCTTCATAGATCTCCCTGCCAGGCGTAACGTCTACTGCAGACCTGCATGCAGTTCAGGCGCCTCCACCCTCAGCAGATAACGCCCCTTCCCATAGTTACCTTCACTCTGCAGTGCCATGACCACAAAAAAATCATCATTGATGATCCTGATGAGAACCTGGGCGCGGTCGGTATTGATCGATATCTCCTCGACTGCCCCCGAGTTGAGAACCTCGATGGTCTTCTTGATCTCTTTCAGCATGGCCGCGTACTCAATAGCCATCATCTGAATGTCGATGGTTGCTTCCGGCTTTATATATTCGTCGATGGCTATCCCATCATAACCCATAATCACGGCGCCCATGCCGCCACCGACACTCTCAACCATCTGTTTCAGCTGGTCTCTCAGTGACATTGCCGATTCCTCCTGATATTATCCAGCCAGTTTTGCAGGGATGCGATCTCAACAGCTGCAGCATCGGGGCGGGCGGTGGTTGTCATCATCTGCACCGGGGCAACCATCGGGGAAGTGACCACCACCGTCTCATTACTCTCGATCTCTGTTACTGTCTGTGTCTCGGCGGCAGTCGCCTGGTTCGCCAGCTTGCTGCTGTCCTCGGCGGCATCGACCTGCTGCGTCAGCTCCCTCAGCCGATTTTTCAGTTCCTGGTTCTGGGGGTTTTCATCCACCAGTTCCCGATAGATGTTGAGGGCACGCGTCAAAAACCCCTGGGAAACGTAGAGTTCTGCCAGGGTCACCGTGGTCAGGGGGTCTTTTTGCCCCACCGGTTCCGATTTGACAAACGCAGGTTGCTCTTCATCGCTCCCCACCTCATCCCCTGTGCCGAAGAACGTGGTCGTCTGCAGTCCAGGCTCGGCCTCTGCCGCGCCAAGACCGAAAAAGTCAAGGTCATGCTCGCCCCCCAGCGCTTCCGCCAGCTCACCAAAAACGGGGAAATCCGATTCAGCAGGAGGAGGCACTAGCGTGGGAGGTGCGGAAAAATCAAACGTTTCCCCGTCAATCTCGGCAGGTTCCGGGCTCTCTGCGCTCTGATCCAGTTCAAGACCGGAAGCCCCGGGGATATCCAGCTGATCCTCCACCACCTCGCTGGTCCAGCTGAACGAAGCAGCCTCCGTCAGCTCTGGCGCTGCAAAAGCGACTTCACTGACTATGTCGGCATCATCGAAGGTGATATCGAACTCGCCTCCCTCCAGCAGATCGACCATTTTGGCACCGCTGCCGTCCGGTTCAGGAGCAATAGCCATAGGCTTTGGCTGGGCAGGCAAGGAAGCAGCAGGAGCTGCCTCAACCGCAACAACAGCTTCCGCTGCAGAAGGCGCAACCGGCGCAGCCTTTGCCGGTGCGGTAAACTTGGCAAGCGAGTCCAGCGCGATCCGACTCTCACTGTCGGCGGGGTTAAGCGCCAGCACCACTTGAAAAGCCTTTTCTGCCGCGGCAATATCACCGGTATCCAGACATGTTTGCGCAAGCAGTTTTTGGGCCATCAGGTTTTCCGGGGTAATGGTCACCAGCCGCTCCAGGACCGCCCGGCTCTCCTGTTTCTGCCCCTTTTCGAAATAGGCCTTGGCCAGCGATACCAGCCCGCCCACATAGGATGGGTGCAATTCGACGCCGCGTTGAGCCACCGAGATCGCCTCATCCAGGAGTCCCAGCTTCCGATAAAGGTCCGCCAGCGGCGCGAAACAGTACGACTTGGGGTCTTTGGCCAGCTGATCCTCGAACTTTTTGATCTCGCTGAATGTCGATGTACTCAGATCCATAATCAGCCCCGGATGCCACAGGTAGCCAGCAAGGCGGCTATATCCTTCACCTTGCCGATGGTAAAATCGCCGATCCTCTTATTGAAGACAAAGCTCAACCCACCCTCTTTGACTTTCTTGTCCCGCGCCAGCGCGTCAAGATATGCTTCCAGGCTGAACTGGGGCAACTCCACCGGCAGATGCAGGGTCTCCAGAAGCGCCATAATCCGCTCGGTATCGGTGCTGCCGGCATATCCCATCACCTCGGAGATCTTTGCCGCCTGCACCATTCCGATCGCCACCGCCTCGCCGTGGCTGAACTGCTTATAGTCGGTAAGGGTTTCCACCGCATGGCCGATGGTATGGCCATAATTAAGCACCGCCCGCAGTTCCGTCTCCCGCTCATCCCGCGCCACCACATCCGCCTTGATAGAGCAGCAGCTTTTCACCACCTTGGCCAGACAATGCTTTTCCCTAGTACGGATCTCATCGGCATGGGCGGCCAGGAAGTTAAAAAAATCCTTATTCAGGACAATACCATATTTCACCACCTCTGCCAAGCCGCTTAAAAACTCGCGTTCAGGCAGGGTATCCAGGGTATCCAGATCGATCATCACCAGCCGCGGCTGATAAAATGCGCCAATCAGGTTCTTGCCAAGCGGGTGGTTGATGCCGGTCTTACCTCCGACACTGCTGTCCACCTGGGCCAGGAGCGTGGTCGGCACCTGGACAAAGGGTATGCCGCGCAGGTAGGTTGCGGCGGCAAAGCCGGCGATATCCCCCACTACCCCACCACCAAGGGCGACGAGAAACGAGCCACGGTCAAGTCGGCCAGCGATGAGGAGATCGTAGATCCCCTTGAGAGTCTCAAGACTCTTGTACTCCTCGCCGTCAGGAATCTCGATTAGTTGGACGTTGAAGCCGGCGTCCGCCAGCGAACGGCGCACCACCTCGAAATAGAGCCCCCCCACCGTCGGGTTGGTCACCACCACCACCCTGCTGCCAAGGTGCAACTCCCGGCAGGCGTGACCGAGCGTGCCCATGATCCCTTGCCCGATACTTATCTGATAGCTTCGCTCGGCCAGGCCGACGGTGACTGTTTCCAAGATTGATAGATCCTTTAAATAACTATATATTCAAGCCGCGAGCGCCCGCATGATCTCCGCCACCACATTTTCCACACTTTTCCCAGTGGTGTCAATTCGAATGTCGGCGTCTGCGTAGAACGGCTCTCGCTCCTGCAGCATGGCGCCGATCTGTTCCAGGGTTTTCCCTTCCTTCAGTAGCGGTCGATCGTTGTCCTCCTGCAGGCGCTTAAGAATCTCCACTGCAGGCGCAGTCAGGTTGACAATAAAACCGACGGCCCGCAGCTGCCGCCGGTTTTCCGGGTCGAGTACGGCGCCGCCGCCGGTGGCGACCACCAGCCCGGACCGGTTGGCAATGGACCGCACCATCTCCGCCTCGATCCGCCGGAAGTGGGCCTCGCCGTGGCGAGCAAAAATCTCGTTGATGGAGAACCCCGCTGCAGCGACGATAAGCGCATCAAGGTCGCAGTACTGGTAGCCGAGCCGCTCGGCCAGCAGCTTGCCGACACTGCTCTTGCCGGTCCCCATGAAGCCGGTCAGGATGATGTTTTTGTGTTTCATCAAGCGGAAACCTGTAAACCTGCTAAACACAGACGCGAAGAATAACGAGAAAAACAAGCAAAAGCATTTTAACAAGGATATACAGGATATACAGGATAAAAACAAAAATCTATTTCCGGTTCAAATCAAAAAGGCTTTAATCCTGTCCATCCTGAATATCCTTGTTAAGTAAAGTTTTTTTGTTTTCTCCGTGACTCCGTGTCTCCGTGGTAGATGTGTATTTAGAAACTCCGCAGATAGTCGATATAACCGTCGTAATTCCGCCGGATCTCCACCATGGAGTCGCCGCCTAACTTCTCCAGAAAGGCGTTGGCAATTTCGATGGCCACTACCGCTTCGGCCACCACCGAGGCCGCCGCCACCGCGCAGATATCGGACCGCTCCACCGTCGCCTCGAATTGCTCCTTGCTCTGCATATCCACCGATTTGAGCGGCTTGTAGAGGGTCGGGATCGGCTTCATGGCGGCGCGCACCAACAGCTCCTCGCCATTGGTGATCCCTCCTTCGATGCCGCCGGCGTTGTTGGTTTTGCGGTAAAACCCGGTGGAATCCCCTTCGATAATCCTGGTCGAATCGTAATAGATCTCGTCATGGACCTGGGAACCGGGGCGCCTGGCCATTTCGAACCCGAGGCCGATCTCCACCCCCTTGATGGCCTGGACACTCATCAGCGCCATGGCCAGTCGGGCATCAAGTTTGCGGTCCCACTGCACGTGACTCCCAAGCCCCGGCGGCGCACCAGCCACTGCCACCTCTATGATGCCACCCACGGTGTCACCCGCCTCCCGGCTCTGATCAATGAGCGCCTTCATCCGCTCTTCGGCGTCCTGGTCGAAGGTGAAGAGCTCTGACTTTGCCACCAATCCTCGCAGTTTATCAAGGGGGAGCTTCGGCCGCTGGGCCTTGATCCCCCCCAATTCAACCACGAAGCCGCAGACGGTGACGCCAAATTCAACCAGAAACGCCCGGGCCACCGCACCCACCGCGACACGCACCGCCGTCTCTCGGGCGCTGGCGCGCTCCAGAATATTGCGCACGTCGCGCTGATTGTACTTCATCGCCCCCGGCAGGTCAGCATGGCCGGGGCGGGAACGGGTCACCCGGATTTTGTCGTCCCGGTGAACCTCGTAGGGGGACATCTTTTCCTTCCAATTGACCCAGTCACGGTTCTTGACACAGAGCGTCACCGGCGAGCCGATCGTCTCCCCCCAGCGGACCCCGGAGAGGATCTCCACCACGTCCTTCTCGATCTGCATCCGCCCGCCGCGGCCGTAGCCACCCTGGCGACGGGCCAGATCGGCATTGATCTCCTCTTCGGCAATTTTAAGCCCGGAAGGAACGCCTTCGATGATGGCGGTCAGCTGCGGACCATGGGATTCGCCGGCGGTAAGGTAACGTAACATAGGTACTCCATTATCCTGATCTTACTTCTTCCATATTGCATTCAAGTTGGCACATTGATAGACCTCCGGAGGTTTTAAAAACCTTGGAGGTCTTGCCTTTTCAATGTCTGTTTTTCCAATAATCAGGATGGCGGCGCAGATGCATGATTGCTAGGATGAAAATCCCGCTCTGTTCTATACTGTAGACAACGCCGTAGGGGAAACGATAGACAAGACAACGCCGGACGTATTCTTCCATGACCGGCCAGGCAGTCGGGTAGTTGACAATGTTCTGAATACTGGCAAACACCTCGATAGAAAAGTCGTACCCGAGCCCCGGCTCACACTCTTCGTAATAATCAATAGCCTCGTTGAACTCCGCTTCCGCTTCGGGATGAAATGAGAATTTCATCTTCCAAAGCGCTCCCGGATTTTCGAAAAGACCTCGTTTCCCGGAACAGGGTTGACGCTGCCAGACCGCAACTCGACAACTCTGCGCTTGGCAACCTTCAACCATTCTTTATCTATTCCCACATCAGGAGGATTGAGTGTTCGTAGCAGAGAATCGATTACAATAGCCCTCTCTTCCACAGGGAGGGACTCTGCTTCCTGTATTATTTCTTTCATACCATGCATAACTTGTCCCCTCCCAAATGGTATTTAGGACTTTAACTTACCACACCGATTCTCAATCAGCAATTAATGATCGGCCTGATCTTACTGATTTTCCTTGGGCTCCGGCACTGCAGTGCCGTCCAGAATCTGATCGGTACGTTACTCTCTTCCTTCAATATTGTTTTTGATGGTCAGGGCATCTTGCTTAAGGGTGACAAACGTGTCAGCCATGCGCTTGACGCCAAGCTGATAGACATAAACAATCAACATGGAAAACATGAGCAGCCGCAAGACTCCGGCAAACTGCCCGACCCGCAGCACCTTGCAGATATCACCCATGTAAATAAACAGGGAAAGAAAGATGAACACAATCAGCAGCGGGGTGCCGTATTTAGCCGCCAGCATAGAGGCCATGCTGACTTTTTTCGGTTCAGGGGTGGCTACCTCGGCATTGATCGCTCCGGCCGCCTGTCCGGGAACAACCAGCGCTTCTGAAACATCCGGCTTCTTGATCTCTTCTTTTATGACAAGGGCCTTGGCGCGGTACTGTTTCGGCACCGCCTCCAGATTATTGGTCATGTTCACAATGCCAGCTTTGTCCTTGTATTTGTAAAAATCGGCGGCACTCTCCTGAACCGCAAAACCTGTGAGGAGTGCCAGAATCAGCAGGGAACGGCTGGCACAGTCAAATTTTCTTCGATGCATAAGCCGGAACCTCTTGCAAAAGCTATCCTGATAATTAGCACAAACCCTATAAACAAAAGCCAGGGAGTCCCTGGCTTTGTACCTGCTATTTCTTGCTGCGATTGCGCGCAGTGGTGTGACGGCCGGGTGCGTCCCGGCCGGTTACACCACTGTGCAAAAACGGAAGGTGGAAAGGGGAAAGGCCTGGGGGAGAAAGAAAATTTTGTCAAATGTTGAGACCTGACCCCTTATCTACTCCTTTTGCTTGACTGCTTCCTATCCTGCGACTAAAACTTATCAGCAGATCGCTCCTATGGAGTCTCCGTATAAGTTATTACGGTCTGGCCGTTGCCAAACGTTGTGGCAGCAGCATTTACTACGCCCCAATACACCGTGCCGGTCTTCGTCTGGTTGCCAGCCACCGTGGAAACATTGGAGAAAATCACGTTCACAGGCCCTGCTGGGATACCTGCGAAACCGCTTGCATCCGTTGGGGGCAAATCGAAAGTACATTCCGTTGAGCTTATGAATGCTGTACCTGTGCATAAACCTACCTGTTCAAAGGTGACATCCGCATCGAACAGTTTTGCCGTCACCGTTAAGATTTCGTTAAGCTGCCCTACGCCATTATCTTCAAATTTAGCAAAGGTTGGCGGCAGCGTCAGTGGAATCGTTTTGGTGCTATTTTTACCCGTTGCTGAGGCCGCCACCGGCGGAACAACCGTTATTTTGGGGGGCGCGATGCCAGGAATACTCGTCGTGGCGTACCCTTGTACGTCATCAACCTTAGCAACGATCACCAGCGCCTGTGAACTAGTAGTCTGTGCATATGGAAGAGTGACGGTTATGGAACCTGAAGAGTTCGTCTCTTCTTCAAACGGTGCCATACCCGTTGCTTCAAATCTGATTTTCAATCCCAGCAGATTCGTCCTGTCGGGGTTGGTATAGGCCGCCGTTACTTTCACCAGATAAATGCCGGGCACAAACTGTTCGCTAGTTGCAGTGACCGTCATCGCTCCATTCTTCCCCCCGCTACACCCGGCAACAAATAACAGGCTAAACAGGGCCAAAAGGGATAAACTTTGAATTTTTCTCACAATGCCTCCATCTTTAATAATATACAATTCCTGTTTCAAATTGCCTACATTGCCGGCTGATCTCGTACTAGCGAAGAGCTCGCGGTACCTCTCTTAACCCACCACCTTCGGTGTGATGAAGATCAACAGCTCGGTCTTGTTCTTGCTCTTGGTGTTGGACTTGAACATCCAGCCGAGGAGCGGGATATCCTTGAGGAACGGCACCCCCTGCTCGGACTCCGTATCAGTGTCCACATAGATGCCGCCAATAACGGTGGTTTCACCGTTTCGCACCAGCAGCTCGGTGGTCGCCTCCTTCTTGTTGATGGGCGGCGGCGTGCCGGAGCCTGGCGAGTTGTTGGACGCCTTGATCTTCATGGAAACGCTGCCGTCCGAGGTGATATGTGGCGTCACCTCAAGAGTGAGGGCCGCTTCGACAAACTCGGTCTTGGTCCCCTCGGCCGAGGTGGTCTGGTAGGGAATCGACTGACCCTGGGAGATCTTCGCCGCCTTGTTGTTGAGGGTAACAACCTTCGGCGTGGAAATAATCTTCACATCGCCGCTGGTAACAGCAGCAGAAAGCCGCATATCAATCTGAACATTGTTGGTCAGCTTGCCAAACGATACCCCCATGGCCCCGCCGGCACTGGTGGAAGACGGGAAGCCGGAAGACGGCGGCGGTGTCACTACCCCACCAAAGCCGGTATCGAGCTGATTGATCTGGGCAACGGAAGCAGAGGCGTCCTTATAGTGAATACCCCACTGCACACCAAGATCACGGGTAAAGTTGGACGAAGCCTCCACAATCCGCGCCTCGATCAGCACCTGCTTTTCAGGGGTATCGATGGTTTTCAGGAGCGCCTGCATATCTGCAAGAGCCGGGGCAATATCCTTGACAATCAACCGGTTGGTACGGGCATCCGGGGTAATACTTCCCCTATCGCTCTTCAAGGCGTTGAACTGGGCGACCACGTCACCGAGGGTGGCAAAGTTCACCTCGAACACCTCTGTCTTGAGCTCCATAGCCCGCTCCTGGGCCTTCTTCATTGCCTGCTCTTCGTCGGCGAGGTTCTGCATCTTGGCCTTCGGCCGGATCTGCACGATATTGCCGTCGCGCAGCATCCCGAGCGACTTGGATTCCAGGATTACATCCAGAGCCTGGTCCCAGGGAACATTGACCAGCTTGATGGTGATGGTCCCGGTCACATCGTCGCCAATCAGGAAGTTGAGGTTACTCACCTCGGCCAGGAGCTGGAAAATCTTCCTGACTTCGGCATCGACGAACTCCAGGGTCACCCGCCGGCCAGTATAGCGTTTCTTGGCCCCTGGCTGAACGCTGGTTTGGGCACTCTTCCCCATACCGGCAAAGGCCTCATCCCTGACCGGCTCCTCAAGAGGAACGGCCTCGACCACAGGTTTTTCCACGGCAGCTTTCTCTGCAACCGCTGCCGCCGCAGCAGGCGCTACTTTTTCTTCTGGCTTAGTCGGTGCAGCCTCAGGGGCAACGGCTGCTCCAGCCTTGTCTGTGACCGCTCCAGGCGCAGTAACCGACTGTACAATAGACGCTGCAGGAGCCGCCAAGCCTGGAGGGGTTACGACATCGACAAAGACCATGTCCCCTTCACGCTTCATGCTGTAGGTGGTTTCGGCACGGAGCGTCACCAGGACCTTCACATCGGGGCGCCCTTTCACCTTTACCTGGTAGGGAGAAACGCGCTGCACCGCGCTGGCAAAGGCACTGGTGTCGAGCATCCGCTCCAGTTTTTTCGGCAGCTGGCAATTCCTGGCGGTCAGAACAAAGCCGGTGGCAAGCTTTACCGGCTCCCCCACTTGGCAGTTACCGGAGGTTTTGAGCGCAATCCGCGCCGCGCCGTCTTGCATAATGAAATCGACCGACTCGATGGCGCCCCTGCCCCCTTTTTTGCTGGCGCTCTTAACCGCTGCCGGCTTGCTCCCTTTTTTTACCCCAGCCAGCAGAAGCTGCAGACCGTTATCGGATTTTTCCACCTGATAGGCAGGGAAGGCCTTTTTGCCGGAGTCAAACACGATCCTGACCCGGTCTGGATAGGTGCCGATCCTGGCGGTTACCACGCCATAGCTCTTCACTGGGATTATCTTCGTCTTGAGGCCGTTCTTAGCCCCCATGATATCAATGACCAGACGGCTCGGCCGCTTCAGGGTAAAGGCCTTATATTCCTCCACTGCGCCGCCGGTGACGATCACAACCCCACCATCAGCCACATTCACCGCGCTGACAATCTTTTCCGCCGGTACTGCAGGTGCAGGCTTGGGCTCTTCCACCGGCGCCGGCGTGACCTCGACCGGCTTGGGCTCTGCATCCGGAGCGGCGACAACCTCTACCGGCTTCGGTTGTTCCGCTGGCGGGGCCTCTACCTTGGCCTCTTCCGGCTTCGCCTCGGACGGCTTTTTAAACGACAATATCAGCTTTGCCTTGTCATTACTGTCGGTTGTGACAAAGAATTCGGTATCCTTGTTCAGAAACAGCTCGACCCGGGTGATGACCCCCCCGGCAAGCTCCTGTTTCTGCACCCTGACCTCTTTGATATTGCCGGCATTTACCTCGATGTTGGCAGGAACCCGCCCCGGTTCAGTCTGGGAAAAATCGATAACCGCCCGCGACGGGTCGGTCATCTGGTAGGAGGTGTATGTGAGTGGTTTGTTGGCGACCACTTCGAGCTGGGCATTATCCCCCTCGCCAGTTACCTGAATCGACTTGATGGTAACCACACCCGCCTGCTCACCCAACCCCTCCGGCTGGACCGTGGCTGCATTCTGGGCGCAGCCGAAGGCCATCAGGAGAAACAACAGGGTCACATACTGCACAAGGTTCCCTATCTTCAAAAGAGATCTCATTTAATTTTCTCCTGTATCTTGGGGAGATAGAGCTTGACCACCTGTTTCCTCTTGTTGCCGCGGTCATCGCTAAACTGCTCGGTTATCTCGATGGACGCCGGGTTGATCCTGGTGACTCGACCTTCATTCACACCGACAGTCATCCCCACTTTTATCACATACGCCTTGCCATTAGGGTCAACAATCAACGCTCGATTCTCGCGAAGCCCGGTGATAATGCCATTCACCTTGAACTGACTAACATCAAAGCTATGAATTGGTAAATTGCTGAGTTTTTTGGACCTGATTGTGCTTGTTGTTCCGGCCTTCGACACCACAGTTGTCGGTAAAACAAAAGGCCGGAACGGGTCTTTCTTTTTCGCAAAATTAATGGGTGTCGGAGCCACTGGAGTCCGAGCAGAACTCACTTGCTTCTGCAGTTGCAGGGCATTCTTGGGTGCTTCTACAGCCTTTTGGCTAGGTTGTTGACTGGGCACACCTTCGATCTTGCAGCCAAGCACTGCAAAAAACAGTGCCACAAACAAAACAACTGGCAATATTCTGTATAATGGTGTTCTTGTTATCATTTTTTCTCTTTCTTTTCCATGAATCGGAACGTTGTTGCCAGACAGCTGACCGAAAACGTGGTCCGGCCACCTGGGTCGCTCTTTATGCCGGAAAAAGACAGATTGGTGATATTGATGATTCGCGGCAGGTTCCCCACGGCGACGAAGAAATTTGCCAGGCTGTAATAATCTCCATAAACAACAATGTCCACCGGAATTTCGTAGTAGAAGTCCTTAGGGGTCTCCGGTTTCGGCCGGAACGTGATAAAATCGAGACCGGCACCTTTACCTGCCCTGCTGATACTGGTCAGCAGTGATGGAATCTCCTTCTGGTCCGGAAGCTCGGTGAGGGCTTTTTTCAGCTCCTGATTGAGCCTTTCTTGCTCCTCCCTGAGTCGAGGGAGATTGTTGGCAATATCGCGGTCTTTCTGGATCTCATCCTGCAGCTTTGTAAGCTGGTCCCGTAATGAAGAATACTCATTCTGAAAACGCGCATACAGGCCAAAATAAAAGCCCGCAACAATCACGGCCATCACACCCATGAGAATAAATATTTTTTGCTGTTTGGGGCGTTTTAAAATCTTGTCAACTATCGGATCCATAAGTTAATCCTTAAAGGGGGTCCTGTACAGTATCGGTTTATTTCTTGACTGGCAATTGCGGCGGTTCCATCTTTCTGGCCGTTTTCAGCTTACTGTTAATATCGAACCGCTTTGCCTTTAACCCTGCTTGAATTAACTGCTCGCTAACCAACAACTCCCCTTCAGTGAAATCTTCTGACCCTTTCATATTGTTCAGGAACGTCTCAATCAGGTCCTCTGAAAGTGCGACACCACTAATGCTCACACTGTCAGCTTTCTCTTCATATTTGGTCAACCAAAGTTTTTCCGGGGTTATATCACCCAGAGTAGAAAGCCTGTGCACCGGGCCGGTCTTTCCCTTGCGCAGCTGATTCAGAATATCAAGTTTTTTCTGCACATCCGCTTCCAGGCTCTTTATTTTTTCAATCTCACCGATGGTTGTTTTCAACTGGGCAAGGTCAGCCTCCGACTTGACAATATCGTTCCTGGTAGCATTGATCTTCATATATAGCTGATAAAACAAGGCGCCACAGATCAGCAGAGTACCCACCAAGCATAGGAAAAAGATGGAGATCTCCTGCTTGGCAGTTTCCTTTTTTTTGACAGCCCGGATGGGTAATAAATTTATTTTTATCATTTATCCCCCACCCTCCTGGTAGCAAGTCCTACCGCGACTGTCATCAGCGGCCCGATCTGCTGAAGGTATTCAGGGTCAAAGGCCCTTTCGTTGACCTTGAGTTTGCGAAATGGGTTCAGTATTTCAACCGGTACCCCGAGCTTCTGATTTACCGTCTCGACCAGCTGACCGATCTTGGCACAACCACCGCTCAGGTAAACCTTACTCACCCTTTCATCTCCAGCGGACGAGATATAAAAATCGAGGGACCGTCTCATCTCCTGGGCCAGCGTGTCGTTGATCCGGGCAATCACATCGCGCAGTTTGGACTGCGCCGCGTATTCTCCGCTGATTTTCAGCCGCTCCGCCTCTTCGCCGCTGATGCCTACCTGCTTCTGCAACTCCTCTGTGTAGGCATTGCCTCCCATCTGCACGTCCCTGGTAAAGAGCGACACTCCTCCCCTGACGATATTCAGGTTCATAATGCTGGCGCCGATATTGATCAAAGCCACCATCTCGTCTTCGCCGGGGCTGTAATTCTGCTCGAAGGCGGTTTGCACAGCAAAAGAGTCTACATCCACGACCAACAGCCGCTGCCCAGCCTCGCTAAAGACTGCCACATAGTCGTTGATGATGTCCTTTTTGCTCGCCACCAGTAGCACCTGCATTTTGGATGGATCCATTTGGTCAGGGCCGAGGATCTGAAAATCAAGAAACACGTCATTTATATCGAATGGAATATATTGTTCCGCTTCCCACTGGATCTGGTCTTCGAGCTCCTCACTGCTCATGGCGGGAAGGCTTATTTTACGGATGATCACCGCATTCCCGGAGATGGAGCAGGCAACATCCTTGATTTTCACCCCCAGGCTTTTCGAAAGAGACCTGATAGTTTCCACAATCGAAGAGGTGTCCATCAGGGCATTGTCAACAATGGCCTCTGCAGGAAGGGGAAGCATTCCCACATTCTTCAGCACATAGGTCCCCCGCTGCTCCTTGAGCTGAACGAGTTTGACCGAGCTGGAACCGATGTCGATACCGATTATTTCTTTCTTTGACATGAACATAGAGTCAATCCTGTCTGGCTATTAATCCTGAAAGACTTTTTCTCTTTCAGACAAAGAAAAACCAAAAGCTAGAATAATCTTTCTTTTGGTTTCCATGCGGCACTCTGCTCCACTTTCAATCCTCTCGATGGTGGCCGGCGCCACGCCGGCCAGCCGCGCCAGCTCCGCCTTGCTTATCAGCTTTTCTTCCCTGATTTTCCTGACGTTATTTTTGTATTTCATAGTCTTCCCATTAATAAACATTTTGAAGGGAATTTACTATAATTGAGACAAATGTCAAGCAATTTTGTATAACGTACTACTAAGGTAAGGGACAATAAACGTATGGAACCGGGCGACGTAATCAGCGGTCTCCCGGTTTCAGGTTCGTCCTTGACTCCGCATCAGCAGACACGAAAAGTAGCTGAGGTCAGTTCCCCCTAATACGCATATATCACAGAAATATTAGGGCGCTCGACCGGCCTTGTCTCTTTTTGCCCTATCATTTCGATTCTGTAGATAAACGGAATTGACATGGGCGTGAACACCCCGGCCGCGGAACTCCCCCCAGAATCGCCTTTTGAGGTCATGGACCCCCACACCACGCCGCCATTTATCATAGTACCGCCATCGCCACTGGGGTCTTTAGCACCGGCGCCGCTGGTATCCGTATTGCCCGGAATCGAATCGACTATTTTAGCGAAGACGGCAAAACCTGGCTGCATTGCCAGACCAGCTAAAGTAAACTTCACATCAGGCTCGACACCAGGATCGAGGCTTTTACTGGCAGCGGAACAGTTTCCCCAGTTACTGGTCCCTTTGTTCAGCTTGTCCCGCAGGCAGGCCTCTTTAGCAGCAACATCGGCGTTGGGAAATTGCAGACTAATGCCGGCATAAGCACCCTGCAAAGTTACAACGAATGGCGAAGCGCCCTTGGCAAACAGCTGCGGAATAAGGTCTTTGCTAACAAACTCCGCACCACCATAGGTTGCTTCGAGCGCAGTCATATACCTTTTATGACTGGCGGATACCCTTGTCCCCGCGGTCACAAGATAGAGGACCGCCATGACAATAACCATGGAGATTAGGGTCATCATCAATGCTGTAACAAGCGCAATCCCTTGATCGTTTCTAAAATGTCTCATAGAGCACCACCCACGGTTCGTTTGTTAATTCTGATTTCCCAAATTCCTGGGCTTAACCGACATCGCATAGACCTTCCAGCGATAGTTCCGCCAATTACTGCCAAACCTGGCACTCATGTCAGCTATATTCCAAGTTCGGCCAAGAGCCCCATATAAAACATCACTTACCAGGATTGAATCCCTGGTGAAATCATAGAGCCGGTCCTGCCCTCCTTCATGGGTGAGAAAAAACAACCTGATCTCTTTCAAGCGGCTGCTGAGAAGTTGGGCATCATTCAATGTGGCCTGGACAGAAGCGGCAGTTGCCAATTCGGGCCCCGCGACAGTACTGCCATTGGCGTTGGCAAAGGTTCCTGGGGTGCCATCTTCATTCATATCCAGACTGTAAAGCACCTGCATGTCCCCCACACAATCGAGGAGCGCGAACTTGGTGGATGTGCCGTCCTGATTAAACAGCTCCTTATAGAGTATCCCCGTATTGGGAGCGCATCTGAGCGGAATGTTCTTGGAATCGGCAGCTTTATCGACAAAGTAATCGGCACGGTTGAACGGCATTTTCACAGCACTGCCCGGTCTGGCTAAGCCGTAGATAAAATAAAGGTCGCTTGGCAAGGCAGTAACTCCGGTTGCCAGCGCCGCAGGTACATCGGTGCTGCTGAATTCCCCGGCATACACACCAGCGGGAGTGACAACCAGCTCCTTTATGTATTTACCCGACTCGTAATACTGCTTAACTACCGTCACCATCTCCGCGGCCGGGGTGCCGAGATTGTTGGAGTCCCAAACATGCGGCGCCGCCTTAGTTGCTGAGCTGTAATGTATATAGGTCCACTTCTGGGCGGTGGTGTCGCTGCCGAGCACAGTTGCCTTAACCACGAGGTAATCTGATTGAATGGTGCCTGCGTCAACACTGACGCCGCTCGAATTGACAAGCTTGTTGGTTGCCTTATCGTAATCGCCGCTAACAACAGCCCTGGGCGGCACCACTCCAGGAGCACCGTTGCCGTCATTGAATGCTTTTGCCGGAAACGATACAGCCTCGGTATATGAAATACTGCGACTAATGGCTGTAGGCAAGCCAAGTCCCGCAAGCTCCAGGTCACGGCGCTGCAGCTCGAGACCTATGATCCCCCCAATCTGGCTTACCGCGGACTTCGTCTGGAGATTGGACTGGCCCAGCAGGGACTTGAAGGCGCTTCCCGCTAAAGCAATCACAATGGAAAATATCGCCATTACCACAAGCATTTCAACGAGACTGAAACCATTAGATTTTCTAAGCATGACACATCCTTGTAATAAATGACTACCGCAGGCCTCTACCGAAGGACCCTACTTGCTTTTCAATGTGGATACCATATGCTGATAACTGTTACCCTTGTGTTGCCAGGTAACCACAACATTGATGGTTTTTGTATTTCCCATGGTAGTAACTGTTTGATTGACCGAGTAATTCTCGATATAATTTCTGACATTTCTTTGAATTACAGCGTTAGTTATACCGTCGATAATCATGTCAAAAGAGAGACTCTTCTCCGCATTCATCTGCTGCTCGGCTACCATAACAGCCTCATCCCGTAACTGATTGGTGAGATTGTGACTGACCGCCACATTAACTGCTTGCAACAGGCCTAAAAGCCCCACGATCATGATGACCATGGCGACCAGCAACTCAATCAGGGTAAACCCCTTATTCTTTGATCTGAATATTGGCAACGTCACAAGCACCCCCGATTGTAATGGTCTGGCCGATATTGATCTTAGTCTGCGAAATAACAATGCTGTCGTAAGAAGCCCTGACAGTAGAATTAACGCAGATAGCCCTGTCCGGAACAGCGTCCGTGGCAACCCCCCTGGTGTCAAAAGTGACAGTGGCCCCTCCGGGAAAGGTAATGGGGTACTTCAGTGCCATCGTCGTCACTAAAGCTGGAGTATCGTCATCTATCCGATATTGTTTGCCGCTGAAAGTAACGTTATGGACTCTTTTGTTATTCATCGCCGACACCCGGGCACTCGTGAGGTCTGCATGCATCGTCCTTACCTGGCTTTCGATCTGCGATTTTATAATCCAAGTCCTAAAGTCAAGGGCGGCGATAGCTATCAGGCAGCCGATAATAAGCATAATCACGATCAGTTCAATAAGTGTAAATCCGCGCTGGCACATATTATTTTTCCATTATCTGCAGGATTTTTTTCTTCGGCTGCGGTTTCACCATGAGTGACAACCCCTGGGCCTTTGGCGGCACCCCGGTCATTGCCGTCGTTTTTCTCCCCCCCTCGGCAGTAAAAGCGCTGGTCAGATCAATCTCTTCAAAACTGCCGGTGGAAACCTGGAGCACAGCCTGCCCCTGGGTAATGGCTGATCCGCCGGTCCAAGCACTTAAGGCCCACAGGAATGAATCGCCGCCGGAAGAGCAAATATCTGCAGTTGGCCTGAATGAGGTGAAATAAACGAGGCCGGGCGGAGCTGCCACCGGGTCGGTTATCACCCGTTCCGCCGCATAACCGGGAGTGGAGCCTGGCAGGTTAATGACCCAGCCGGTGGCAGCAGTACCCTTGATGTTGGTGACGCTAGTGGTCTGGTTGGTCAGGGACCCTGCCGCCACCTTACCGGCTGCTGTTCCGGTGCATGACAGATCCAGCAGCTTATTGGTGCGGTTGTAGCAGGGATCCTTAACCCCATAAAGGGCACGCAGGCCACCGGCATCGTCAATTTCGCTGCCGGTTTTGTAGAAGTATCTGCCGCTGCCGAAATAGAGCCAGATGTCTCTTAAAATTGCGTTAGAAGTACTCGCTGCTAACATATTCGTCACTGAACTGGTGACCGGACCGATACCGTCCATCAGTTTGGTCAGTTCCCAGTTAGCCGGGTTCTGATCCTGATTGGTGGCCAGTCGCAACACCCCACCATCGGTCCAGCGGCCGGTCGTGGCGTTTTTCTGGGTATAGCCGAAATAGATGGCATCATCCTGGTAATATCCAGAGTCTAATGTCCCTTTCTGCAGCTCTATCGTGCTGTTGACCAGCGATCCGGCAAAGGCATTGGCAAGCTTTGTCCCATCCTTCAAGGTGTCAAATTTCCGCAGCAGTGCGCCACTCTTCAGATCCAGGACAAAGACGGTCAGGTTTTGGTCAGATTGCCCCAGAAATTGGTGGGCAGTGGTGTCGATGGGGCCGGTCGGCCCGGAACCAAAAACCGCAAACCATTTGCCGTTATCCGAAGTGGTCCCCACCACCCTCGCTATGGCTGGGCCGGAAAGGGAATATCCCAGGTCGGGGTCGGTGAACTCCCACATAAGTTTTGGGTAGCGCTTGGTTGCATCCGTTTCTGTTGAGTCATATGGTTCGGTCACATCCAGGGCATAATAGGATGAGTAGCCAACCGCTTTGGTTGCATCCGCAGGGTCCATGATCGGCGTCTTCACACAGGTCCCGGCAGCGCCGGCCGTACAGGTGGAGTCGGTAGTCTTTGTCGAGGCGCCACCCAGCCCCATCCCGCCGATCATGACGGTCCGCCAGCTGGTATTGGCCAGATCAAGCTTGTTTGTCCCGAGCAGGTATTTCGCCTGCGACGGGCACGCCGCATAATCCGAGGACCCGCAGGTCGAGACAGTCTCGATGCTCGCATCTACCAGGTAGGGAGCCCCATCCACGTAATAGAGATGGCAGTAATCGTTGTCCGACAGATATTTCAGATAGGGAAGAACGTTTTTCGGCACGAAGGCCCATGCCTCTTCGCCGATCGACCCGCCGTTAGCGGGGGGGAGAAGCTGCGCCTTTTGAAAGGGATCCACAATTTCCCTGAGGAGCCCCAGGTTAAATGCGTGCAGCATCCCGTCGTTGGCCCCGGCGTATACCATCCCCCGGTTTTTGTAATCATCCGAATTATAATAGCTGAAGTACGGAGAAGTACCCGGTGGTATCGGGTAATCGGTGTCGTAGGTATTGATACGCCCCGAGGTGAGCATTTTGGGGGTGGAGGAGATGACGTCTCCCAGTTTCCATGCACCGCTACTCCCGCCGATGGTGACGGTCCGGCCCCGGTAGCCGGTAATCTCCGTCCCGCGAATATAGTTGATGATATTGGTCGCTTCAGTTGCATCGCCTGCCTGAAGGAACGGCCGTAGCGAAGCAGCATTGGTGGCGGAGAAGTTCATCAACGTGCCATAGTACGGCGATGTCGGGGCTGCATAACTCCCCACATCCGTGGTGGTGAAGATGTGCCTTGAGGAGGATGTCCGTCCCCAGAGCAGCCGTCCCGCCTTCCAGAGGCTGTTGGTATCGTCAGGGTCGATCTTGTCCAGGTAGGGGCCGATGTTCGGCGCTCCATTGCCGTCGGAATCCTGTCTCCTGATCACTTTGGTCTGTTTTGCCGCATTATCGAAAACAAATTGGGTTATCAAATCGTTTTTGAGATTGAGGATTCTGTCCCCATCCGTATCTTCCCGGATATTATTGTATTTCAGGAATGGATCGATATAGTACCAGAGATCCTGCAATTCGCCGGTCCAACTGATCTCCGTCGCGCCGAAGATCTTTTTCGGATAAAACACCGCCTGGATCAGGTTGGCGCCACTGCCGGAACTATCGCTGAGAATGGATGCCGCTGTACCTGAGGAGACCCGTGCAAGAATTTCAGAGAGCGCCTTGTCGAGCTGCCTCTCCAGCTCAAGGGGATTCTGCACGAGGAAATAGTTATCCGGGTCGCCGCTGCCGTTCTTGTTCCACTCGGCTGACAGGTCTGGCTTGTCATTGCCGTTCATATCGATGAAGCCACCCCACTTTGCCGCATACCAGAGCGGATTGTTTATGAATCCGGCCGGCAGGCCGGTGGTGGGAAAAGTTTTCGACCAGCTCAGCGGCAGGTTGGCGACGACGGTCGGTGTGGTGGCATTTGCAGTGCCAGGAACGTCTTTGTCTTTCACCGGCAAATAGACGCCATCGGAGGTGGTCCCGGAAATGACGAAACCGAGTACCTGGTCAATTCCGCCGGCGCCGTAATCCGAGGTCATTTTCACCTGGATACTGTTGACCAAGTCGATACCGCAGCTCCCCAGGCTATTATCCTTGGCTGCCTGGGTGCAGATCTCATAGGAAACGATGGCGTCCATATCATGGTCCGCCCCTTGCTCCGAATCCTCGTAGTTGATCTTGAATTTTGCATAGATGGCTTCACCGGCGGCGTTATACTCGAACTGCTGTACAAACATGTTGACGATCTGGTTGGAAGGACAGAAGGCATCGGCAGCGCAGCTACTGATGTGCAGCCCGTCACTGTCCGAGCTAAGCGTGCACTTGGCGGCGCATTGCCCGTATACACCGGCAGCGCCACTCACCGATTTGCCGACTGGCACGATTGTCACCATGTGGCTCCCGGCCCTGAACTTCAGATTGGCAGACGGTGAGGAGAGCGCCACGGCAAAGGTGGTAACGTTAGGTTTCCCTGTTTTTGCCTGCATGTACGAATGTCCATAATAGGCGACCGCAGCCGCGTAAAAACTCCCCTGCTTGGTCGGCTCCTCCGGGCACATGCCGCGCAGCAGACTGAATTTTGTTACGTTTTTGGAGGAGCAGATGAAGTCTTTGATCGTGCCATTCTCGCCGATGAACCAGTTGCTGCCGATAATTCCTTCACTGGCACCAATGGTTTCAGCGAGCTGGTTAAGGAGCGAAACGCCACTGGTGACATCCCCAAGTCCCAGGTGCGGGGCAAGCGCATCTTCTGCGAAATAGGTGCCGTCGGTTTTTTTAAAAGAGCTGCCGGGGATCTGGTCGGAATCGTAACTCGTGTTGACATCGCTCAGAATCAGGATAAATGGCTTGGAGCAGGACGGGAATATGTCATAGGGTTGATAGGTATTACTCCCCTTGGGGTAACCCCAGCTCGGTTTGGACAGGTTCACGCTTGAATCGGCGCTGGTCGAATAATCAAATTCGGCAGTGGGAGCCCCTTTGCCGGCAAAATAGCGCATACTCTCGTACATCATCTCCGCAATGGGGTTCCCCCACATCCGGCATTCCCCCTCCTGCAGCGGCCGGGTTTCGATCCAGCCACACGAGCCGCCGACCGAGTCCTGATACGAATAATCGGAATACCGGTAGCCGATGACCTTCAGCCGATCCAGGGTGTGGATGATGTTCCCCTGGACATTCTCCGAGGTCTGGAACTGGCCATTGTTGGCATTCGTTTCATCCAGGATGCTCCCGGGGTTTTTGCGCAGCACCCCGCCACTAAGGTTCTTGGTGTAGGTGTCGGTCATCAGGCCGAAGAACATGGGGACGCGATTGACGCAAAGCCCTTCGCCCCCCCCGCAATCGTTGTCGGTTGTGCATGCCGCGGAGAAGGTCTTCGAGCAGACCTTTGAACCGTCCCCTTCGCCATATTTTTGCAACAGCCCGACCGGTTTGTAATTCCCCCCATAATTCTTGCAATTTGTCTCCAGGAGGCCGGCTTTGCACACCTCAACCGCCACCGTGTAATCGGTCGGCGTGCCAAGGGAATTGTCACAGACCGGCCGTTCCTTGGCGGACCACTCCCAGACCCGGTTGGTCATGTTCTCCAGCTTGCGGAGGATGGGGGTACCATCAGCGGAGAGTGTCGTACTACAGAAGAGATGCCGCCTGGCCGTAGTGCCGATGGTTGGCGTGCCGGTCTGGATGAAGTCGTCGGTTTTGATGGTACAGCGGTTATCGGGCCCTGATGAAGTAATCGTAGGCGCCCGCAGCGTCAGGGTACTGCCAAAAATGGTCCAGGATGCGTCGCCCGGTTTTTTGTACCAGACCTTCACCCCATCCTGCCCTGTTTTCTGGGTATGCCTAACGATCAGCCGATGGTAGCCGGCGGTGTTCAGGGTAACGGTGCCAAAGTTGTCCTGGCCGCCGGTACTTGAATGGCAGCCATAACCCGAGGCAACCACGATCCCATCCACCTCCACCTCAACGCCGTCATCCCCACCGATGGCAAACTGCCAGTCGCCTTTTTTGCTGCTCAACACGTTGAATTCGGTAACTGCGAAGATGTTATAATAATCGTTGTGGTGATTCCCGGGCGCCAGCGTCGTATCGTTGAAATCATTGACGTAATAATGGGTGGTATACCCCAGAGGTGAGGCTGCCAAAGGATTATAGGAAAGAATCAGATTGGTGTGATCTGCGCCGCAGAGGGTATCGGCTGCCAACGAGCTGTCATGGTTATAATCAACCACGAGAATCTTGCCGGTGGTACCCCAGCTGACCGCCGTACTGGTCGAGCAGGTGTTCGGTGCCAGCGCCGCTGCGATGCCGATCAGGTTCTGGGATTTGTCGAGGCAGCTGTACCCGGCACCACAGTCGGAGTCGATGGTACAGGTATAGTTGTATTTATTGGGATCGGCGGCGCTGCCGTTGTAACAGAGCCGTCCGGTAAACTCCTTGCCCCAGCTATGGGCGTCCTGGGGGACGTACACCCTCTGCAGCACGGTGGAAGTACCGCTGTCAGCACTCCGGTAGCCACCATAAAGAACTTTGCGTAGGGCATCAATCCGGGCCATGGTCAACCAGTTCAGCACATTGCCGCTCCACTGCCCGGCCGAGCAGAATTTGTCGGCGGTGGTGGAAACCGGCGTGAACTTGTCAGTTGCACCTGAACCTCCACTATGGGTATAGCACTTGTAGGGGTCAAAATACCCATAATAGTCGATGGAATGCTTGTACGCCGCATCAATCTGCCCGTCATTATCCAGATCAGATGCGTCATTATACGCCTGGTAGTAAAGCTTGTGTTCCCGCCCCACCTCAAACATGACCAAGGGGGGGGCAGACTGGGCGATAAAGGGTGGATTGACGCAGTAGTCGTTCATGGTCGCTGCATCTGCCTGCTCCTGAAGCATGGCCATAACAACAAGCACGACCAACGCACTTATGAAGGAAATTTTCCGAGGTAAGTTTTGGGCTATCATCGCTTCCACCTCTCAATCTGTATATCGTCCACCGTATTGCCTGTCACCCGGACATTTACTGAATCACCCCGGCTGATATTGGATATTCTCGCAGGGTCCTCAAAAAATGCGCCATTGCGTTCCGTTTGAATGGCTACCCTGGCACGAGGAACTATTTTGAATACTCTTCCGTCAACGGTGATGGAATTATCTGACACCGCATTCACCCTGCCATTCAAGTAATAGTGAACGCTCAGCGCGTAAACCCCGCCGCCCAAACACCAAACAAGGAAAAGAACTAATAAGGCACATTTTTTCATTGCTGCACTCTCCTTCCGTGAAAACTGCCGTAGCTTGCTTATTATTTATCGCCAGTCAGCATTTTCAACAGCGTCTCCGCATCCCTGTAACCCGGCATTATCCTCCCGTCGGGGAGTATCAGGGTCGGTGTGGCATCGATGCCGATCGATTGCGCAAGGTTCATGGTCTCATCGACCCCCTTGCTTGGAGCTTTCGTTGCTGGCTCAGGAAGCGTTTTAGCAAAGGCCTTGTCAAGGATCTCAAGGGAATTTTGCTCCAGGATCACCCGTGACTTGTCATAGGCTTTTGGATGAATGCTAACCAGCGGGAAGAACTTGACGTACACCAGGAGATCTTTATCCAACTCCACCAGTTTTTTCAGCTCGGCATGCTGCTTGGCGCAGTACGGGCAATCGGGATCGGTAAAGACAAAAAGCTTTTTCTTTCCCTTGGGGTTCCCCATGACGATGGAGTTGGCCAGCGGGATGGTAGTGATGTCAACTTTATCCACTTTCCGCTGCGGGCCTTGGGCCGGGGCCGGGGACTCTGGTTTTAAGGAATCAATCCGGAAAACGGGACCAGCCAGAATGTACTTTTTAGCAAAATCAATATAGGCAAGCCCCTGTCGACCATCCTTTTCCAGGCTCAGCTCCCAGAGGCCCTTTACTGGCGCCAGCTTGACAGTCCTGACTCCCCCCCCGATAGCCTTTAACAAATCATTAGCCTCCTTGATCGTCAATGAATGACACTTTGCGCAATCAACGCCGCTGTCGCCACACTCCTTCGTGGCAAACACGGTGGAAGACGAACAAACCAACAGAAGAATGGCTAATACTATCGACTTTTGCATGCAACTCCCTTTCTTGACGAAACCGGCGACTGGACTGAGTAAACTTAGCATTACAGGTCTATGTGCAATTTCAATGCCGAGCAACCTTCGGTTTAATACTCCTGTCCTTTCGGATGGTTGGGGCTATATTGCTTTACTCCCAACAAAAAAGCTATGCATTAATTGCATAGCTTAGATTAACCGATAGCCATCAGCATTGAGAAAACAAAAAATATCGGCCTAGGGTATACCTCTAGTGGCATCACACAAAAATACGCCTACCGTCTTACCCACTTCCTGCCTTCCCAGGAACGCACCTTGTATCCTAAATCGGTTGAATTCACGGTGATGGCAATGGCTGCTCCTGATGACGATCTGAGGTAAACCGTCCCGGCATTTCCAGTTAATTCGGGGTTACATACCAGTCTGTTATTCTGGAAGGTTATACCGTCCGCTGTTACACCGTAGCCGTCGATCGGCCCATAGTTGCCATAACCAAAACTGAGACCACCCCCTTTGTCCGCAAAGCGGAAAGACCTCACCAACCTGTCATCAGCTGTGTTCCATTGGTCATCTTCCCCCTTCCATGAATGCAGCGAAATCTTCCCCTTGTCGGGATCGAAGATAATGGCAGAGTCTCGCCCCTCCAGGAAGTTTTGCTTCCCCTCCATGATCATACCGGTGATCTCCGCTGCTACCGCTTCCACACAACATTTCCCGTAAAAGCTGCTGAATGCCGGGATGGCGATGGCCGACAAAAGGCCCATGACAGCGACGACTATAATCAATTCCAGCAGGGTAAAGCCTTGGCTGCCATGACTCTCCCAACAAGTCCCCTGCGAAATCCTCTTCCCGTCTGCCATCTCCCTTCCTCCAAGAGCATAGTTTGTCCAGCGGCAGTGATGACCAGAAAAGAAAAAAGCCATGCATTAATTGCATAGCTCGCGGTAAATTACAAGTAAATAATTAGTCGTCCCTGAAAAAGTCCTGAAACCGTCTCAGGTGAGTTGATATTTCAAGCTGAGGCTCTCGATCAGGGTCGTAATGTTGGTAGTGTTGCCCCTGAACCGCTCTTTGAAAAGCCACAAAAGGATAGCTCTCAGGAGCTTCCTCAGGTTAAAACCACATCCGGCCAGGATGGCGTTGATTTTGTCGCCTCCTTCGCCCTTCAAGTAGTTGCGATCCATCCGGTGGTCTGACTTCGTGTGACCAATGATCGGTTCGATGGCACTTCGCCTCTTGAACCAGGCCCATTCTCTTGGTTTCATGCTCTTCTTCTTCCGGTTGGCCAGGTGAACTG
>JANXYN010000140.1 GCA_025356035.1 Geobacteraceae bacterium | reverse complement strand
GTTGTCGACAAGTTGGAAGCGCTGGTGATCCGTTCACCGGAAAAATTCCGGACGAAGCAGGATATCGATGTCCGGACCGGCCACGAGGTGCTGGAGATCGATGGCAAGGGAAGGCGACTCCGGGTGCACCGGCTGGAAACTAATGAAGAGTGGTGGGAATCCTACGACCAGCTGCTGATAGCCACCGGCGCGCTGCCGTTTCGTCCAGAACTCCCTGGCGCTGAAGCGCGGGGTATTTATGGTATCCATTCGCTGCAGAGCGGCGCAGTGTTGCGCCAGGTGATCGATGAAATTAAGCCTAAGCGTGGGGTGATCGTCGGTGGCGGCTATATCGGCCTGGAAATGGCCGAGGCCCTCTGCCTGCGGGGAATCGAGGTTGCCCTGGTCGACCGCAACCCCCAGGTGATGGGGACCCTCGATCCCGACATGGGGAGCCTCGTCGGTGCTGCGCTGGGGGGGATCGGGGTGGCGCTTCATCTCGACGAGGCGCTGCTCGGGTTCGAGGTGGCCGATGGGGCGGTGCGCGGAGTGTTGACTGACAGGCGCACCCTCCCGGCCGACATCGTCATCCTCGGCATGGGGGTCCGCCCCAACAGCGGCCTGGCACTGGGGGCGGGGATTCCGCTCGGCGAGAAGGGTTCGATCCGGGTGGATAACCGGCTACAGACCGGCATCGACGGAATCTGGGCCGCCGGCGACTGCGCGGAGACCTTTCACCTGGTGAGCCGTCGCCCTTTCTACGTGGCGCTCGGCACAGTCGCCAACAAGCAGGGAAGAGTGGCCGGCATCAACCTCGGCGGTGGTGACGCCACCTTTCCCGGGGTGGTGGGAACCGCCGTGACCAAGGTCTGCGAGCTGGAGATGGCCCGTACCGGTCTGCAGGAGAAGGAGCTCAAGCAGCTCGGCCTGCACTATCAGACAGCCACCATCAAGAGCCAGACCCGGGCCGGCTACTACCCCGGTGTCGGCCCTATCACCGTCAAGCTCCTGGCGGAACAGGGGAGTGGCCGGCTCCTCGGCGGTCAGATCGTCGGTGCGGAAGGTTCCGCAAAGCGGATCGACATCGTGGCGGTAGCGCTCCATGCCGGGTTTAACGTGGCGCAGCTGATCGACCTCGACCTCGGCTATGCCCCGCCATTCTCGCCGGTCTGGGACCCGGTCCACATTGCTGCCCGCGAGCTGGCGAAACTCGTGTGAGGGAGAAACCGAGCGGATTGGCTTGACTTTCTGCTCGGTTTAACCTATTTTTGTTACCAATTATATGCACACAGCTCATTCGCTGCCGCAGCCGCAGCACAAATCACGATCCAGGAGAATGCTTGGTTACCATGGATGGGAACCAAAACATTTGAGTCAAAGCCGCTCACATCAGCTTTTTGCTGACGGGCGGCTTTTTTTGTTGTAACGCAGCAGTAGCAGCAGATCCAGTAAAGAATCCTCTGCGGCGTCCGCACAAGGTATTTATGCTCCTGCTTAGACAACTTTTCTCCATAGCTACGTTGACCTGCCTGATGTTGGTTGCCGCTCCGCTCCCTCCCGCCGATGCGATCCCCGCTGGCAAGGACCGGCAAACAGTCAGGGTGGTGATGGACAGTAACTATCCCCCCTTTGTATTCCGCGACAGCAGCGGCAGGCCGCAGGGAATCCTCATCGACCAGTGGCGGCTCTGGGAACGGAAGACCGGCATCCGCGTGGAAATTTCCGCGCTGGACTGGGGGGAGGCCCTGGGGCGGATGGAGGCCGGTGAGTTCGATGTCATCGACACCATTTTCTTCAATGCCGATCGGGCGAAGCTGTTCGACTTCGGCAAAGCATACGCTAAACTGGAAGTGCCGATTTTCTTCCACAAGAACATCTCCGGTATTTCCAATGCCGCCTCCCTCAGAGGTTTTGCCGTTGCCGTCAAAAGCGGTGATGCCACCATCGAGGTGTTGAAGCGTCATGGCGTCGACCAGCTGATCGAGTTCAAAAGCTACGAAGAGATTGTCAGGGCGGCCCGCCAGCAGCAAGTGATGGTGTTTGCCATCGACAAACCGCTGGCCCTCTACTACCTCTATAAAATGGGGCTGCAAGACCAGTTCTGGGAGTCGCCCCCCTTGTATGTGGGGGAATTCCACCGGGCCGTCAAAAAGGGGGACAAGGCGCTGCTGGCCGAGGTGGAGGAAGGTTTTGCCAGGATCTCCCCTGCCGAATTGTCCGCCATCGATCGCAAATGGCAGGGCGGCTCCCTGATCGATTTGGAATTCTTCAAATATATGGCCGCTGCGGCTGCGGCGATCATCATGCTGGTGCTGGGGCTGTTCGTCTGGAACCGGATACTGCAGAAGAAGGTGATTGAAAAAACCGCCGCCCATGCGGAGGAGTTGCTCCTGAACAGTCAGCGAGCCGAAGAGCTGCGGCAAAGCGAGGAAAAATTGCGCATGTTGAACCTGGAGCTTGAGCAACGAGTTGCCGACCGGACTGCCGAGCTTGAGTCGGCCTTGCGCCAGACGGAATCGTTTGCCTATTCCATTTCCCATGATTTGCGCGCCCCCCTCACCGCCATTGACGGCTTCGTCCAGATTCTGGTCGAGGATTATGGCCCCCAGTTCGCTCCCGAGATCCGTCAACACCTGGCGCGCATCTCCCGCAACGTCAAGAAGATGGGGGCACTGATCGACGATATCCTCACCTTCTCCCGCCTCAGCATGCAGCCCCTCAGACGGCAATTAGTGGAGCCAGCCATGTTGGTCCGGGAGGTTATGGCCGAACTGCGTAACGATGAGGCCGGTCGGGAGATCGACCTGATGATCGGCGCGCTTCCTCCCTGTCAGGCCGACCTGGCCCTGCTCCGGCAGGTCCTGATCAACCTGCTCTCCAACGCCCTCAAGTTCTCGAGAAAGCGCAATCCCGCCTGTATTGAGGTTGGCAGCCGGCAGGACGAAGGGATCGTCGTCTATTACGTCAAGGACAACGGCGCAGGTTTCGAAATGGCCTATGCCAGCAAGCTGTTCGGCGTGTTCCAGCGTTTCCATTTCAGCGAAGAGTTTGAAGGGACCGGGGTCGGCCTCGCCATCGTGCGTAACATCGTCGAGCGGCACGGCGGCAGAGTCTGGGCCGAATCGAAGCCGGCCAGCGGCACCACCCTTTACTTCACCCTCGGCAGCGGCCTATAGCAGAAGGAAGCGCATCGGACAGCGAATGGCGAACCTGCTTGACTTTACAGACGGTTGCGGTTATCTTAGGGCGGCTTAAGTTTTACTGGTCGCTCTCGTCAGCAGAGTGCTGGTGGGAGCGGCTTTATTGTTCCAACTGCACAGAATAATGAGCAAGACCCAACTAGTTCAGGAGGAAGCGGATGAAAATGACATGGAAACAATACCTGCCAATAATGGCCCTGGTCGGCCTGCTTGTCCTACCGGCCGGCTGCGGTAAAGTCGAGGAGTTGAGTACGGCAATCGGTGCATTCGAAATCAATCCCTTTGCCAACTATACCTCGACAGCTTTGTGGAAATTTGTGCCGTCAACCGCGCGGGTAAGTACGGCCCTTGGTGCTGCTCAAGAGACGAGCAATGCCACCTACCTAGATGTTTACAACCAGTTGGTGCAAGGTGTTCGCGGGCTGCAAAATAAAGTCAGTTATAGCCTGGTGAAGACGTACAAGGTCACCTACACGACCAATGGCCAGTCGTTCACCGGACTGGTGGCGGTACCTATGGCCTTAATAAGCTCAATGTGCCGATGATCTCGCTGCAGCACCCGACCCAGGTGTTGCGGAGCCAGTCGCCGTCGCGGGTTTCGGTATATGCGGATGAGGAGTTGACGGTGCCGTTCGGCACGATGCTCGCCGCCAAGGGGTATATCGTGGTGATGCCCGATTATCAGGGAATGGGGGACAACTATGATGTCCACCCGTACTGCATGACTGACCTGGCCAAATCTGTTATCGGCCCCATCCTTGAAGCGGGAAAAACAAATCAGCCTTGGTCGACCTTCACCAGCTGGAACGGTAAACTCTTCCTGTTGGGCTTCTCCGAGGGGGGGTATGCGACCCTGGTGACCGCCAAAGAGATTCAACAAAATTCTTATCCGGAGATCACGTTGGTGGGGGTGGCGGCACTTGACGGCCCGTACGATCTGTCTGGGACCATGCGGAACTTGATGTTGGATGCCAAAGACGACTTTTCAGCGCCCTACTTTCTTCCCTATGTGGTGGCGGGGTATGGGACTTACGGCTTAGTGGATTCTAGCATTATGCCATTTGACAAGGCGGTTCTCGGCACTCCGTATGTGGGAGGTGCCGCCTTCAATGCTAAGCTATACTCTATGCTTGATGGCAGATATTCCTCGGACAATATTAGTGACAAGATGAAGACTCAGTCTAATTATTTCATAGTCGGGTCCAACAATGGGCCCAAGAGCATTCTGACGGCTGGTTATATTGGTGCACTTGGAGATACAGGCAGCACTCTTTACACGAAGCTGCAGGCAAACAACGCTTACAATGGTTGGACGCCGACCCAGGCAAAAATCATGCTGTACCATAATAGGAAAGATGATCTGGTCCCTTTCGGCAATTATAGTTTTGCCAAATCTGCATGGGGAACGGCTAACGCGAAAATTACGTACAAGACCGTCGACAACTCATTAGATAAATTAGGGAGTGTCCACGCGACATCGCTTATCCCTGCTTACATTGAGGCAGCGAAGTGGATCCACAACCTATATTAACAGGCGACATCAACTGATGTTCAGGGGGAGTGGCATTCATCGGGCCTTTCCCCCTGACCGCTTGCGCCAAGGAAAGCCGCTTAGGTCAGCAGGGTGCTGATTGAGCGGCTTTCACTTTGTGGCATGAAAATGGTGCTGTTGCAGGCCTTGTCAAAGCAGGGGTTTCGGGATAAAGTCTCAGGGCGGGGGAACTGCAGGGATGAAAGCCGGCAATCAAACAAAAACCAGGAGCAGCAGCGCAAGAAGAGTGCTTATCCGTGGACTCTATGCGCTTTTGGCGTCGTTCGTGCTCGGCCTCGTTGCCCTCGAAATCTATCTGTCTACCCCCCTTGCCGCCGCCCAGCTCTCCCGGTTCCTCACCACCGCCCTCCACCAGCCGGTCGGGGTAGCCAGCCTGCGCATCGCAGGCGGCACCCTATATCTCAAGGGGGTGGCGCTGGCTAATCCGCCTGAGTTTCCAGCCGGCAACCTTGCCAGCGTCGACACCATCACCATCGCACCTGCCTGGGGAGACCTGCTACGTGGCCGCCGCAGCATCCGCCTGATTGCCCTGGAAGGGGTCAGGCTCGACCTGCGGCGCAATAACCAAGGCGGATGGAATTTCGCGGGGCTGCGCCAGTTATCGGCCGGGGGGAAGCCGGCCGCCAGCGAGCTTCTGATCAAGGAGCTGCAGGTCAAAGACGGCGCAGTGCTGCTGAACGGCCAGGGGGTGACGGGGATTTCGCTGCAACTCTTCAACCTGGCGAGCAAGGGGTCCACCGATGCACGGCTGGCGCTGGCATTCGAAGATGCGGCGCTTAACAACTACCGCCTCGTGGGGAGCGTCCGCCCAGGTACCGAGCCGGCCTTAGATCTGGCGTTGGCGGTCAATAATCGCGGTTGGCTCCGTGCCGGTGGCACAGCCAGCAGCCTTCAGGGGGAGCGGCGCTTCAGCTTAGAGCTTGCAATCGACGAACTCGACCTTGCTACACTGGCTGCGCTGATACCGGAGACGGATCGGCGCAAGCTGGTGGTTACCGGGCGGCTTTCCGCCAAGGGGGTGCGGCTTGCCGGCACCGCCAGCCAGGGGGTGACCAGTGCGGCCGGCACCCTGCAGCTCCGGGACTGCTCCCTGGCTAAAGACGGCCGGCTGTTCGTCAGTGGCTTGAGAGGTAACGTTACCCTTGCCCGGACCTCGGCCGGCCTCCACGCCAACGGGCGGCTGGCCCAGCGCGATTCACGGGGCAAGGCGCTGCTGGGAACGCTTGACGCGCCGTTCGCCGTCACCCTCTCTCCCCGCTTACAACCGCTCAAGGCGGAAATCGCCCCCCTCTCCGCCAGCATCATGGGCCTGCCGGTTACCGGCCGGCTCGGTTTCCGCGCCGGGGCGGCCGACCCTTTCACCGTATCTTTGCAGATCCCGGCCACGCCCGTTGCCAGGGTCAACCCCCAGCTGGAGAAGTTCGGGGTGCAGCTCACTGCCGGGAGTGCCGCGCTTTCCCTGGATGGCGCGGGGCGCGGGGCGGCGCAATTCCGAGGCACGCTGAGCGCCCGGCTCGCCGACCTAGAGGGGCGCCGGGGCAAGACCAGCTTCGGCATACATAGCGGCGTGGCCACGGCCCAGGTAAAAAGGGAAGCCGGCCAGTTCAGCGCAGCAGGTTCTACGCAACTCATAGGTCTGGTCCTTGACGGGAAGGGGGGGGAGGCGCGCTTCTCCTGGCAACTTAGTGAGGGGATGGTGATCCTTTCCGACAGCATCTGCCGCCTGGCCGGGACCAAGGTGAGCATCGCCCGCCTCGCCGCCCGCCTCCCCGTAACGGATGCGAGCCGGGACACGACCCGCTACCCCCTTGCAATTGAGCTTGCTGGCGTTGAGATCCAGCAGGGCTTGGCTGAGCTGCACGGTATTGCCGGCAGCCTCCACGGCAGCTACATGGCCGACCCGGCAGGCCGGTGGTTGGATGGGACCGCCCGCCTCAGCGTCGAGAAGATTTCTTGGCAAGGGACGCCCCTTGGCACGCCAGCCGCTCATCTGACCCTGGCGAGGAGTGGTGGGCGGGGTGAACTGAGCGGCACCTTGCTGGGGGGGAAGTTAACCGGCGCCTTCTCGTTTAACCCCTTTGCCCCCACTGAGGGGGGGAAGTTCCAGCTCGGCATCGCCGACGCCCAATTGGCCTCCGCGAGCGGACTGCTTCCTAAGCGCTGGGGGGTCAAGCTGGCGGACGGTCTGCTCAATGGCAGCTGGGACGGGGGCTATTCCCTTAGCGATGGCCTTGCCGGGTGGTTTGCGGCCAAGGGGAAAGGGCTCGCGGTTACCGGCCGCGGCGGCAAGACCCTTTTCGCCGGCGGCGGCTTCACTATGTCCGGCAGCATCGCCGGGCAACGGCTCAAGCTGAGCGAGGCGCGCTTCACCGCCGGCGACGGGGTAGCCGTGACAGTCCAGGGGGAACTGACCAACCCGCTTTCGCCTCAGCGGCAGGGGCAATTTGCCATTGCCCTACCCGCAACCCCACTGAACACCCTCCTGGACCCGTTTATCAATGGCCTTCCCCCTGTCTTGCAGGAAGCGACCTTGGCCGGCTTACTGGCGGCCACTGCCACCGTCGACCTGCACGCCGGCAGAGCAATGCTCGACGGTTCGTTACTGTTCAAGGACGTTCGCCTGGAAGTTCCGGCGCAGAAGCTTAGGGTGGTCGACCTCAACGGCAGCTTCCCCTTCTCCCTCGATCTTGCAGGGGGGACGACCGGCACCCCCCTCCATGAGGGGGTGAGCTTCAGCCGGGACAACTATCCCCGCCTCCTTGCCCAGCTGCGTCAGGGAGCCACTGGTGGCCAGATTGTCACGGTTGGCAAGGTCAGTTTCGGCCCCCTGGAGCTCGGGGCCTTGACCATGCAGATTGTGGCCGGCCATGGCATCACCGAGCTCATTGCGCTCCACTCGTCGCTCTACCAGGGGACAGTCTTCGGCAAGGGCTATCTGGCGGTGCAGGAAGGTCTCACCTACCGGGCGGACCTCCTGATCAACGACCTGAGCCTGCAGCAGTTCTGCGCGGCCCTGCCGAAGATCAAGGGGTATATTGCCGGGCGCCTCGACGGCGTCGTCAGTCTGGGCGGTGCGGGGAAGGAGGTGGCAGGGCTTGCCGGCTTCACCGACCTCTGGGCACGGGAAGGCTCGGGGGAGAAGCTGCTGGTCAGCAAAGAGTTTCTGCAGCGGCTCTCCGGCAAGAAGCTGAGCGGATTTTTCTTCCGCGCCGACCGACCCTATGATCAGGCGGAGATCAAAGCCAATCTGGAGCAAGGCTACCTGACTTTCGAGACCCTTGATATTGCCCACACCAATATTTTCGGGGTCCGCGACCTGAGCGTGTCGATTGCGCCGAGCCAGAACCGGATCGCCATCGACCATTTGTTTGAAGCCATCAAGCAGGCTGCAATCCGGGGCAAAGCGGTAACCGGTGGCGAGGTCCCCACCGAAGCTCCGGTAGAGCCGGAATTCAAGTGGCAGGAATGAGGCGCGGCCGAGAAGGGCTTTCTTTGGCGGGCCGATATGGTATAGTTCAAAGAAACTTTAAAGTCTGCCACAGAGTCACAGAGACACGGAGAAAAACAACGACAATTAAATTTGTACGAAGGCAAATACAAGGTTATCGGAGGTAAAGATGAAAGCAAAATCTATTAAATGGCTGTTGACCGGGGTGTGCGGCCTGCTCGCCGCCTGCGCCATCATCACTGTCAACGTTTACTTTCCGGAGAAGGCCGCCAAAGAGGCATACAAGTCCCTCGACGACATGCTTCTGACCAATAGGGGCGAGAAGCCGCCGACAGAAGGGAAGCAGCCGGCCGAGGAACAGAAGGCGCCAGCGGCGCCAGAGGCGAAGCCGCAAAGTAACCTGTTCCAGCAGTTGCCGTCGTTTTCGTTGGTGTCGGTAGCCAATGCCGCCGACCGAGTGCCCGATACCCGAACTGTCCAGAGTGAGGCCGATGCCCTGGCCATAGAGCTGGGCAGTATGCCGGAAGTCGTGAAGGCCTACGAAGAGATGAACAAGCGGCTGCCAAGGCTGATGGTTCTATTCGACAGCGGGGCGGTCGGGCTGACCAATCAGGGGTTGCTGACGGTTCGCGACAGGTTGAAGGTCACCCCCCAGGACGAGGCCCAGGTAAACGCGGAAAACCAGGACCGCAAGACGGTCATCACCGGCATGGCCAGGGCGATTCTCAAACTGGCCAAACAGAAAGAAACCAAGGCGGCATTGAATCAGGTATTGGCCAAGGCGGCGGCGACCTTTGCCGATGCCAGGCGGGAAGCTGCCAACCCGGGGTGGTGGATGCAACTGCAGAACGGCCGCTGGGTGCAGAAATAGGAGCCTCATAAGTTAGCAGATTGGAAGATAAGAGGAGGAACAGCCGATGGGCGTTCTGATGCAGGCGTTTTATTGGGATTGTCCCCGGCTGGAGAGGAAGGAATACGCTTGGTGGAACTTCGTCGCCACTAAGCTTGACGCGCTCCATGCCGCCGGCTTCACTGCGCTCTGGCTTCCGCCGGCGAGCAAGGCTGCCAACGTCGGTGGCATGTCGATGGGGTATGATGTCTACGACTACTACGACCTGGGGAAATATGCACAGAAAGGGTCGGTGCCGACCTGGTTCGGCACGGAAGACGAGCTGCGGGGGTTGTTGCGCGCGGTGCATGGTAAGGGGCTCAAGGCCTACGCCGACCTGATTCTCAATCACAACAACGGCGCCGACGCCGAAGAGTTCAATCCGATCACCAACCGGAGCTGGTGGACCAAATTCACCCCCCAAAGCGGGATCTTCAGCCGTGACTGGACCTGCTTCAATCCTTCCCCCTACCAGGAGCTTGACAACGTCACCTTCGGCAACATGCCGGACCTCTGCCACATCAATCCGCGCGTCTCGACCGGCATCCTCAACCATGCCAAGTGGCTGATCGAAGAGATCGGTTTCGACGGCTTCCGCTATGATTTCGTCAAGGGGTTCGGCGCCTGGATTGTGCGGGCGATCCACGACCGGAGCTACATGCGCGACGGCCAGTCGGTGGAAATCTTCGGCGTGGGCGAGTGCTGGGCCGGCGACGACTTCATCGACAGCTGGCTCGATTCGGTCAATCGCTGGGCCGAGCACCGGGTCGGCGCCTTCGATTTCCCGCTGCGCTACCGGCTGAAAGATCTCTGCGACAGCTACGGTTTCAGCCTGCGACGGCTGGCCGACGGCGGCGTGTTGGTCAAGGACCGGCCGTTCGAGGCGGTGACCTTCGTCGACAACCATGACTTTGCCGGTAACGGCAGCGTGGTGAATGACAAGATGCTCGCCTATGCCTACATACTCACCCACGAGGGGTATCCGTGCGTCTTCTGGCAGGACTATTTCAACTATGGACTGGCGGAGCCGGGCGCGCCCAGCGGAATCGAGCGTCTGGTACAGCTCCATGAAAGCCACGCCGGCGGCGGCACCAACATCCTCTATGTCGACGATGTCCTCTATATCATGGAGCGGACCGGTTTCGGCGCCCAGCCTGGCCTGGTCATGGTCTTGAATAATGGGGGGGGGGTATTGAAGCAGTCGGTGCAGACCGGCTTCAGAAACCAGCTGCTGCAGCCACTGGCATGGCGGGGGAAGTATACGCTGCTGACCCCGCCGCCGGTCACCACTGACGTTGATGGCTGGTGCGAGGTGGAGGCGCCGTCGCGGGGGTATGTGGTGTATGGGCCGTGACAAGGATCGTATTCGGCTGTGAGAAGCCAAACTGCGGATAGCCTTGACTTCATCCGCAGTTACGGCTAGTTTAAGGCGGATTAAACGCTGCACGCAGCACGAACTACTTTGGACCGGAGCCGCTCATGTCAGAGGCATGCTGATGGAGCGGCTTTTCTTATGGTGCGTAACTTGCAGATCCCAATTGTGCTGCGGAGGGCTGCCAGCACTGTGATGCGATAGCAACTAATTTTAAATGGAGGGGTGTATGACGGTAACCATGATGTTGGCAAGCGCCGCGGGGGTGATGGCGCTGATATTTCTGCTCTCGATGGTCGGCTCTTGTTTCGTTGTCGTCGGCGGTGACGAGATTGCAGTGCTGGAGCGCAGGTATTTTGGCAAGCAGATGGAGAAGGGGCGGGTGGTGGCAGTTTCCGGAGAAGTGGGGATGCAGGCCAAAACCCTCGGCCCAGGTTTCCATCTACTGATCCCGTTTCTCTACAAAACCGCCAAATGCCCCTTTGTCAAAATTGGCGAAAACGAAATCGGCATTCTTGACTCGGTGGACGGCAACCCGGTGCCGCCGGGGAAAATCTTTGCCAAAGTAGTCGAGGGGCACAACTCTTTCCAGGACGGCGAGGCTTTCCTCCGCAATGGGGGTGAAAAGGGGCCACAGGTGCAGATCCTGCCGCCAGGTTCCTACCGGGTCAACCCCTACCTGTACCGGGTGACGCTAGCCAGCGCCATTGTCGTCAATGCCGGCAAGGTCGGGATGGTCTCATCCATGGATGGCCAGCCAATACCTTTTGGCCGGCTCCTGGCTCACCACGTGGAAGGGCACTCCAACTTCGAAGACGGCCAGTCTTTCCTGGACAAGGGTGGGCAGAAGGGGCCCCAGATCGATGTGCTGCTCCCCGGTACCTATCGGATCAATACCGCGCTATTTACCGTCTCCATTGCGGATGCGACGATCATTGCCGCCAACAAGGTCGGGTTGGTGACCGCCCTCGACGGGACGCCGCTGCAAGACGGCGAGTACGTCGCCAAGACGGTGGGGGGGCATAGTGACTTTCAGAATGCCTCCCTGTTTCTTGAGGCTGGTGGCCAGCGGGGCCCGCAGTTCGACGTGCTGAAGCCCGGCACCTATTATGTGAACCCGAACATGTTCGCGGTGGCGCTGGACGACATCACCATGGTGGAACGGGGCGAGGTGGGTGTGGTCGTTTCCAACGTCGGCGAGGAGCCGGAAGAAATTACCAAGCTTAACGACAAGGCCCTCCCCGCTGCAGAGCGGGAAGCGCGGCTCAAAGACGGTGTCGAGCGCTACGTGGTACCCAAGGGGTTTCGCGGCATCCAGCGGGATGTGGCCGGTCCGGGGAGGTACTACCTGAACAAACGGGCCTATATTGCCTATATCATCAGTACCACCAACGTCACCATTGATTGGGACAATTCTGAAGACACCAAATTCAACCCGCTGCAGGTTATTTCCAAAGACGGTTTCCCGATCGAAGTGAGTGTCAAGGTGATCGTCCGGGTCCGTCCCGACCAGGCCCCGTATATGGTCTCGAAGATCGGCTCCATCGATAACCTGATCAGTCATGTCATCCATCCGATGATCGATTCGAGCTTCAGGAACCAGGCATCGTCCACTTCGGCCATGGCGTTCATGCAGGATCGCCAGGAAGAGCAGGCCAAAGCGGAAACCCGGACCCGTGCCGAACTGGAAAAATACCATGTGGAGTGTGTGTCGGTGCTGATCTGCCAGATCAACCTGCCCCAGGAACTGATGAACACCCAGACCCAAAAGATCATTGCCCAGCAGCAGATGGCCATGTACGATGCCGAGCGGGAGGCCCAGGGAGCAAGGATCGCCACCGAAAAAACCAGGGCGCAGGCCGATCAGCAAGCTTCGCTGGTGACTGCGGAAATCGCGGTGCAGATCGCCGAGCAGACTCGGCTGAAAACGATCAAGGCGGCGGAAGGGGAGAAGGAAAGCATCCGGCTCAAGGCCGAGGGTGAAGCCGAGGGGATCAAGGCGAAGGGTGATGCCGAAGCGCAGAAGATCAGAGCGATCGGTAAATCGACCGCCGAAGCTTACGAAAGCCAGAACCGCGCCATCGGTGCGGCAGGCGTAACCGCCATCGAGATTTCCCGGCAGATTGCGGCCGGCAACGTCAAGGTAACGCCCGATTTCCTGATCCAGGGGGGCGGCGCGGACGGCAATGTGAACAGTCTGCTCGCCGCGTTCCTGACGAAGCATATTGCCGGGATGCCCACTGCCAGGGAAGCAGTTGTCGCCGAGGAGCCGAAGCAGTCGCTGCCGGTCGCCTGAGCCGCCGGCACAGAAGGAGATGCAGCGCAGCCTCAACTAGCGCTGCATCTCCTTTTTAAGCTTCCGCTGAATGGCGAAGCCATAGATGGCGGCATTAATAACCAGCACCAGCATTCCCAGCAGCAGCTGGCTTGTAGGGGTCAATCCAGCAGGGTAAAGCAGCCTGAGCAGGTAATGCTCGATAAACTCGCTCTGGTAGCCGGTGGCACCTCCCTGCCGGCGCAGGGAATTCTCCAGCGGCGTCAGCGGGCAGATCCAGCCGTAGCATTCGAGAGCTGCACCCCACAGGAATGCGGGGACATGCAGCCACGCTACTCTTGGCCGGCTCAGCACGAGCAGCCCACCGAAGAGGACGAAGAGGACGAAGGCAACATGGAGAATGACGATGAGATCGGCAAGGATGAGGTAGCCCATAGCTTCAGCATACCACGGCGGGAAGCTTCGTCAAAAAGCCGTCATTGACGCTTCTCCCCCCACCCCCCGCCCCTGGCCACAGCAGAGCCTGCCGATTGACAAACCCGGAAAGTTTTCCATAATGTTACAGGGGCAGGTCATCGCCCACTTCAGTGCCGGGAGGCTCGTCATGCTCTACTTCGTGAAAGACAACGTCATCCATAAGTTTCCGGTGCCCCAGCGCTGCGGGGTCAAGCGGGACAATGAGATGCTACGTGATACGATTCCCTATACGGTGGAGAAGTGCGTTTACTGCTTGAACAGATGGCCGGGAGACGACAAGGATTAGCCTGGCTCAGTGTACCACCAGCTCCCGCACCACCTCGCCAACCATCCGCCGGATGGTGCTCTCCTCGACGAAGCTGAAGAGGTTTCCTCTGCCGAAGGCGACCTCAATGCAGTCGCGCCAGCTTCTAACGGTCACCTGCACCTCGCTTACCCCGTTTCCCAACAGCCCGTAGAACAGATGCTCAGTCCCGCCCGCCTTGCGTCGCGGTTCTTGTTTGCGCAGGTCGAAATAGACCGCCTGGTCGAGCTCGTCATTGGTCAGGTAAATCATCTGCATGTGCCACCTCCGCTATTTTTTACCATTAAAGCAGAGGAGTACGACAGAATATGTCGCAACTCAATTCGCCAGCCAAAAAAAAAGGCCTGCAGTGCGCAGGCCTTTCTGGTTTCCATGGATGCTGGTTGGCGTTATTCCTCTACCACCTCCAGCACCAGTTCGCCGTACTTGTCAGGGGTAGTTTCCTTGACCTGGAGGAGCACGTACCATTTGCGGAACGCCTCGACGAAAACCACCGTCATCAGGACCATCAGGATCACCGAGAGGACGGCAAGGAGGGTCAGCCCCTTTGGAATATAATTGCGGGTGATGTTCAGGTAGCCGGCGCTCATGGTGACCGGGATCATGAAGATGCCGGGAACGGCGGTGATCCAGGCGTATCTTGCCTTGCCCATCCTGATCAGCATGGTCGTGCCGATGATCAGGCCGCTGGTGGCGAGGAGCTGGTTGCTCATGCCGAACAGGGGCCAGATGGTGGTGATATCGCCGGTGTAGACCAGGTAGCCCCAGGCAGCGGTGAAGAGGAAGCTGGTGATGATGATGCCGGGGACCCATTTATGGTCGCTGAAGCGCGGCACGGCCTTGCCGATCATCTCCTGCAACATGTAGCGGCCCACGCGGGTGCCGGTGTCGACCGCGGTGAGGATGAAGACCGCCTCGAACATGATAGCGAAATGGTACCAATAGGCCATCATGCCCGACATGAACGGCACCGAGGAGAATATATAGGCCATCCCCACTGCCAGCGAAACGGCGCCGCCGGGGCGCCCCTGCACTTGCTCGCCTACCGCCTGGGCCAGGGCGGGGAGATGGACCGGGACCATGCCGAGGGTTTCAAAGACCTTGGGAGCAGTGTTGATGGCGAAGTAGTCGGCTGGCACCAGCACGCAGGCGGCGATCAGGGCCATGATCGCGACGAACCCTTCGGTAAGCATGGCGCCGTAGCCGACAAACAGGATGTCCTTCTCGCTGCCGATCATCTTCGGCGTGGTGCCTGAGCCGATGATGGCGTGGAAGCCGGAGAGCGCGCCACAGGCGATGGTGATGAATACGAAGGGGAAAACCGCGCCCGGGATGATCGGGCCGCCGCCGCTGATGTATTTAGTCACCGGTTCCATGGCCAGCGTTGGGTGGACGACGACGATGCCAAGGGTGAGCATGACGATGGTGCCGATCTTTAGGTAGGTGGAGAGATAATCGCGCGGGCAGAGGAGCAACCAGACAGGTAATACCGAGGCAAGAAAACCGTAAATCGGGATAAATACCGCTATTTCCTTCTTGCTGAAGGTGAAGAACGCAGCAAGGGTTGGGTTGGCGGCCACGTAAGGGCCGGTGGCCACCGCCAGAAAGAGCAATACTACGCCGATGATGCTGGCACCGAGGACGTCGCCAGGGCGCACCTTATGGAGATAGAGCCCCATGATCAGGGCGATCGGAATAGTGCAGGCCACCGTGTAAGTCCCCCATGAGCTGGAGAACATAGCGTTCACCACCGCGATGGAGAGCCCGGCCAGGGTGAGGATCAGGATAAAAAGAATGGCGAAGGAGGCGACGGTGCCGGCCACCTTGCCGATTTCGGTTTCAGCGATCTTGGAGAGGCTCTTTCCCTTATGCCGGACCGAGGCGAAGAGCACGATGGTATCGTGGACCGCGCCGGCCAGCACTGCGCCGATGATAATCCAGAGCGCGCCGGGAAGGAAGCCGAACTGGGCCGCCAGCACCGGTCCCAAAAGCGGTCCGGCCGCGGCGATGGCGGCAAAGTGGTGACCAAACAACACGTACTTGTTGGTCTTCACATAGTCGTGGCCATCTGCCATAATCACTGCCGGGGTAAGGCGTTCTGCCTTCAGTTCCAGCACCTTGCTGGCGATGAACAGGCCATAATAGCGGTAGGCGAGGGCAAATACGCACAGTGCAACAAATACCAGGGTCAATGCATTCATCTAAACCTCCTTGGTGGGGTGTGATGAAACGGTGCCCTGTCGGGGAGTTGGCCGCTATTTCCCGGGACCGGAGCATCAACCGTAGCACTAGCAAGCTGCGTGCCAAGAGATTGGGGGGAGCTAACGACCCAAATCGTTGGGGAGAAGGCACAAAAAAGGGGGAAGATTGCGCCTTCCCCCCAGGCGGGGTTGCCTGTGTGTGCTGTGGATTATTCCACGGTTACCTGCCGTACCGCGCTTCTACCTTCGGTTTTCGGTATCCGCACTTCGAGCACGCCGTCCTTGAAGGTGGCTTTGGCTTTATCGGTGTTGACACCGTCCGGCAGGCTCATCATCCGGTTGAATGTACCGTGCGTCCGTTCGAGCCGGAGATAGTCTTTCTCTTCGACCCGCTCTTCGGTTTTTTTCTCACCGGAGATGACGATGTTGTTCTCTACGAATTTCACGTTGACGTCTTCCCGTTTGATTCCCGGAAGTTCGGCTTTCAGCACCACGTTACCCCCTTCTTCGAAGATATCGATGGACGGGGTTATATCGCCGTAGCTGCCGAGGTCACGGAGCAGATGCCGGAATGGCAGAATGCTTCTGCTCAATAACGGCCGGTGGAACGTTTCTTCCATCATCCTTTCCATTTCATTGAGAGTGGAGAGGATGCTCCGTTCGATGGTCGTTACCGGCTGGGTCTCACGACTCCCGCTCGGGACCGATTTCAACGTGGTCCGTTCCGGAGTTTCCGGATGGACTGTCTTGAGTTCGGTCTGCCGTCTCATATATAACACCTCCCTTGCGTATCCACTACTGCTGATATTATTTTAGCAAAGTGAAAACGAATGTCAAGTTCTTTCTTGTCTCTGCTCGGCGCGGCTGATGGTGGGGAATGTGCGGCGCTCTAGGCGAGGAGGAGGGGCGGCGGGGTCTCCGGCGCCACCAGCACCACCGAGATATTGTCGAATCCACCCCTGGCGTTTGCCTCTGCAACCAGAGCGGCGGCGGCTCGGACAAGGTCGCCTCGGCTCTGCCGCAGAAGCTTCTCGATCTTTTCATTATCGAGCATGCCGGTCAGGCCGTCGGAGCAGAGCAGGATCAGATCCCCCGGCCGCAGCACCAGGGGATAAAGCTCGGGAATCAGCTCCTCCGAAACACCCACCGCCTGGGTCAGGATATGTTCGGCCGCGGGGGGAAGCTTTTCCTTCGGCAGATGCTCCACTTCCATCAGGTACCTGGCGAGGTTGTCATCCCTGGTGACCTGTCGCAACCGCCCGGCCCGGAGGAGGTAGCCGCGGCTGTCCCCCACGTGGCAGAGGAGCCCTTTTCCCTCCCGTACCAGCAGTATTTCCAGAGTGGTCCCCATGCCGGTCAGGGCCGGATCGGCAGCCGCCCGGCCCAAAATTGCCGAATGGGCAGCGGCGACCGCCTCGGCAAGGAGCCTGGGTAGCTGCATACTGCCGGTTTGTGCCAGCCGCTCCTGCAGATAGGCGAAGGCTGTGCTGACCGCAAGGGCGCTTGCCACCTCTCCCCCCTCATGGCCGCCCATGCCATCCGCGAGCAGAAAGAGCCCATATTCCTCACTGGCCAGGATACAGTCCTCATTGTTCTGGCGTACCCTGCCGATGTCGCTTTGCCAGGCCGCTTGCATGATCGCCTCGGAACTCTCCACCGCGCCACTCTTTTATTGTACTTGTCAGACGGTAACTCTCAAGGGGAGGTGGTAAAAATGCCGAGGCTAGCTGTTCGTTGACAATAGCCGCCCCATCGTATAAAGTTTAGTAGCAAGCCCGTTCTATGGAGCTACTCCACTGGTGGCGGGCCAACAAAGAGAGCCGGGGCAAAGGAGGCTGCATGCAAAGCATGAAAAAAATAATGGTGTCACTACTCTGCTTGCTCGGGAGCAGTCTGCTGGCGGGTTGTGCCTTTAACGGCAAAATGGTGGAGCTTCCCTATGCGCCGGTCGTCAATGCCGTTGGCGGTGGGGGCGAGCTCTATCTGGCCAAATCGGCAGAACCGGCGAGCAGTGAGAGGAAAGGGCGGGCATCCTGGATTGTTGGAGTGATGAAAAACAACGAAGGGGAGCAGATCGGCGACGTGGTGACCGGGGTTCCGCCTGGTGACTTGCTGCTGCATGCCTTTGCAGAGGAATTCCGCTCGGCTGGCTATGCGGTCAAGACGGTCGGCGCGATCCCGACCGGGGCGGTCGCCGGGATCTACTTCAGCCGGCTGACCATCGCCATGGAGCAGGCGACCAGCATGATGAAGTTGGACGCGCGAAGCAAGGTAACAGTCGCCGCCGAGCTCTGGCAAAACGGGAAACAGATTGCCACCCTCGATTACGAGAAGGCCTATGCCGACAGTGCGGTTACAAAGCGTGACCAGTTGCTGCAATTCACCCTGGAGAAAGCGGTGCAGGACCTGATGAAGCAGGCGGTGCCGGAAATTATCAGGAAGTTTGGCGTTGCCGTTAAGCTGCCAGAGGGACCCCGGCCGGTGCCGGAGGTTGCCCCTGTAGCGCCGGAGCCTTCGGCTACCGTTGCGCCACCGCAGGCCCTGACCGTCATCCCCGCCCCGGTAGGCTTCTACCTGGTTTGGCAGGGGGCACCCCAGGACCAGACGAATGTCACCGGCTACGAGATTGCCCGGGCTACTGTCGCCGACGGACCCTATACCACAGTTGCCACGGTGGGGAAGGGGGTGTTCCTTTACCACGACAGTGCGGCCAGCGGGGGGACAACCTACTACTACAAGGTCAGGGCCATGGGTAAGGCGTATTCTCCCTATACAGGGGTGGTGGCTGGCGGGAAATAGCGAGGGTGCTCAGCGGCAGGTCTTCTTCAGCTTGTGGAAACTGCCGGCCTTGTTGATGGCGATCGCTGCATGGTTGGCGAGGGTGGTCAGAAAGTCGACTGCGGTATCGTTGAATGGTTGGCCGTCGAGCCGTCCGGAGATGGTGACCACGCCCGCCACCTTGCCATTGATCTGCAACGGTACTGATAAGATCCCCGGGGTGGCGAGGAACTCGCCGCTCGGGTCTTCCTCAAGGATTCGCGGGGACAGGGCCTGCGGTACTTTACTGGTTGCGCGCAAGGGGCGGTTCTTAGCTGCCACCATCCCGGAAACTCCCTGGTCATGGCGCATGCTGAAGTTCTTGGCCTGCTGAATGTCGATCCCGACCGAGACCTTCATGGAGAAATGCTCCCCCGATTTGTCCACCAGCAGCAGGTACCCCTTTTTCACCTTCAACTGTTCCACAGCGCTCTCCACCAGCATGCGGAGGATGTCGGCGATGTCGAGGGTGGAGGCGATCAGGGCGCAGACCTTGTTGACCGTTTTCATCATGTCGAGGGCTTCCGCCAGCGCCTGGTTTTTCTCCGACAGGTCCCGCACTAGCTGCCGGTTTTCCAAGGTCAGCGTCTGTTTTTCCAGGGCCCTTTTTACCACATTACAGAGGACCTCGTCATCGTCGATCGGCTTGACGATGAAATCGTAGGCCCCGAGCCGGAGGGCCCGGATGGCGGTGAAGCTGGAGGCGTTGCTGGTGACGATAACCACGTCGACGTCGGGGTTGCGTTCCTTGATCATTTTTAGCAGATTGAGGCCGCTGATCCCCGGCATGATGATTTCGGTCAGCACCAGGTTGAACACCCCCTTTTGCATCAGCTTAAGGGCTTCCTCCCCTGTTGAGGCGCAGCTGACTTGATAGCCGCTCCGTTCTAGTACGCCACGGAGCAGCTCCTGTGCATTCTGCGAATTATCTACCACTATAATGTGTGGAGGGGTGTTCAACGTCATCTCCCAGTTCACCGTAACATTGAGTCAAAATCTAGACGAATGCCGGCCAAAAATCAACTGCTAATGCTGACTAAAATATACAGTGGCTGTCCAAGCGCCTGCTGGCGAGAAATGCTTTGACAAGAGGCGCGCGCATCCTATAGACTTGGCAGAAATAAGACCTGAGGTTTTACCATGGATGCAGCACTTGCCCTGATCGGGGAAGACCTAAAAAATGTCGAATTGCAGTTCAAGAAAGACCTGAATTCGGATGTCCCTCTGATTCGCAAGGTGGGTGAATATGTACTGGCCAGTGGCGGCAAGCGGATTCGTCCAGCGCTGCTGCTCCTTTCTTCCAAGCTCTGTGGCTACAATGGCGACCGGCATGTGCCGCTGGCCAGCGTAGTTGAATTCATCCATACCGCCACCCTTCTCCACGATGATGTGGTGGACAACGCCAACATCCGCCGTGGTAAAGATTCCGCCAATTCTGTTTGGGGGAACGAGGCGTCAGTGCTGGTGGGCGATTTCCTCTTTTCCAAATCTTTTTCCCTGATGGTGGCCAGCGGCAACCTGCAGATTCTCGATGTCCTTTCCAGCGCCACCACCAAGATCGCCGAGGGGGAGGTGCTGCAGCTTATCTGTACCGCCGACCTCGATATGACCGAGGCCCGCTATATCGAGGTAGTGAAGAGCAAGACCGCTGTGCTGATTTCTGCTGCCTGCCAGGCGGGCGCCATCCTCGGCGGGGTTTCGCCGGAGCGGGAACAGGCCATGGCCGACTTTGGCATGGATCTGGGGATTGCCTTTCAGCTCATGGACGACATCCTCGACTATGTGGCCGATGAGGAACAGTTTGGCAAGAGCATTGGCCATGACCTGGAAGAAGGAAAGATTACCCTGCCGCTGATTCATACGTTGCTGCACTGCACCCCGGCCGAACAAGAGCAGATCGCCGCCATCGTCAACAGCGATGACTTTTCCAAGGACGACTTTCAGCAAATCCTGGCCCTGGTCAACAGTTATGGCGGGATCGATGTTACGGTGACCGCCGCCAAGGGTTACATCGCCCGCTGCAAAGCCAGCCTCGAGCTGTTTGAGGACTCTCCCGGCAAGCGTGCGCTCCTCGGAATAGCCGATTACGTGGTTACCCGCGAACGTTAAATAGCGTTCCCCCTTTCGTTAAATAGCGTTTCCCCTCTCAGTAAACAACGATACTCTCCTTCCCCAAATCAATAACTTCAAGGGGTTAATCTTATTTCACAATTGGTGCGGATGTTGCATTTGCCTTATTTAAGCAGGAATTACTATATTCCGATTTAATAAGGTAGAGTGCCATGAGCGAAGAGCAACTGGTCTATGAAACGACTATGGCGTTGCGGGGGAAACATTACCAGATATCCGTCTACAGTCGGGCAGGCGGCCGGCATGTGGCCAAGACCGCCCTCACCGAAGACGATATCATCATCAATGACGGCACCTCGCTGGAAGAGGTTCTGACAAAGCATCAAAAGCTCCTTCCCCTTGCTGTAAATCTGCGTCGCATCTTCTACCATTACTAATGCTTCCCCAACAGGGGAGGTTGCTTGTTCATCCCCCACTGTCAGGCAGCGAACCCCGCCAAAATATCCTTGCATTCTCATCCGGCATGGACTAAAAATTAGTTCATGGAACGATGGAAAATGATGCGGCTTGCGCTGCTGGCCCTGGCAATTGTCGGGATAAGCCTGCTCCATTATCTCACCCCGCTGCATCGGCCGATGCTCCATGACATTTTTCAGCGGCTCTACTACATCCCGATCATCTTCGCCGCCTTCTGGTTCGGCCTGCGTGGCGGGCTCCTCGCAGCGATTATCGTGAGTATCCTGTACGCTCCCCATGTCCTTTTCCAGTGGGGGGCGCGTCCCACCCTGGAGATAGAGAAGTTTCTGGAAATCCTCCTGTACAACGTGGTCGGCGGGATCACCGGCTTTCTTTCCCAGCGGGAGGAGACGCGCCGGCAGCAGCTGCAAAAGACCGCCGCCGGGCTGGAGGAGTCCTACCGGAAGCTGCAGAGCCAGGCAGACCTCATAATCCAGATCGAGGAGCAACTGCGCCGGGCGGAACGCCTGTCGGCTCTTGGCGAGCTCTCCGCGGCGCTGGCTCACGAAATCCGCAACCCGCTCGGGTCCATCAGGGGGACCGCCGAGATCCTCAAGGATGATTTTCAGGCTGGCGACAGCAAATACGAATTTCTGCAGATCCTGATCAAGGAGACCGACCGGCTCAACCGGGTGGTGGAAGATTTTCTCAGGCTGGCGCGGCCGATCCAGGTGGAGCAGGAGACCTGCGACCTCCTGGCGGAGTTGGGCGAGGTGGTAACCCTGGCTTCTGCCGAGGCGAAGGCCCGCGGCGTAGCATTGGCGGTGCAGCCGGCCCAGCTGCCGGTGGTCCGGGGAGACTGCAAGAAGCTGCGGCAGGTGTTCCTCAATCTGGTCCTGAACGGACTGCAGGCCGTGCCGCAAGGAGGGAGCCTTACCATCTCCGCGACCTTTTCCGGCCCCCAGGGAGCAGTGTCTCCCTTTGTGGAGCTGGCGTTTGCCGACACCGGCGAAGGGATTGAACCGGCAGTGCTGAAGCGGATCTTCGAGCCGTTTTTCACCACCAAACCTGGTGGCACCGGTCTTGGCCTGGCCATCACCCAACGGATCGTCGAAAGCCACGGCGGCAGCATCGAGGTGGAGAGCAAGGTGGGGCGGGGAACTATATTTAAGGTGCGGCTGCCTATATAGGCAAGGAAGGCTGAAGGCTGAAGGCTGAAGGCTGAAGGCTGAAGGCGATAGGCGATAGGCGATAGGCGATAGGCAGAAGATTTGTAAAGCTTTTCCTTCAGTCTTCAGCCTTCAGCCTTCCGACTGATAGGGAGAACCATGGCAGCAAAGATTCTGATCGTCGATGACGATACCTCCCTGCGGCGGGTGCTGGAGTACAACCTGCAGGAGGAGGGTTACGAGGTGCTGGCCGCAGCCAGCGGAGAGGAGGGGTTGCGCCTGTTTGCCGCGCACTCTCCGGCCTTGGTGATCACCGATCTGAAGATGCCGGGAATCTCCGGCTTTCAGCTGCTGGAAACGGTCAAGAAGCAGTCACCCGAGACGCTGGTTATTGTCATTACCGCCTTCGGCGCCATCGAAACGGCAGTGGAGGCGATGAAGCTCGGTGCCTACGATTATATCACCAAGCCGTTCAACCGGGACGCGCTGAAACTGGTGGTGCGCAAGGCGGTCGAGCACCGGGGGTTGTCCCAGGAGAACCTGCGGTTGAAGGCCGAGTTGACGGAGCGGGCCGATTTTCACAATATCATCGGCATCTCCCGGGGGGTGGCAAAGGTCCTCGATGTGGTCCGCAAGGTTGCGGACAGCGACGCCACGGTGCTGATCACCGGCGAGTCCGGGACCGGCAAGGAACTGGTGGCGAAGGCCCTGCATGTGGCAAGTTCCAGGCGGAGTGCGCCATTTGTCGCCATCAATTGCGCCGCCATCCCTCGCGACCTGCTGGAGAGCGAGCTGTTCGGCCATCTGAAGGGCGCCTTTACCGGCGCAGTCAGGGACAAGCAGGGGAAATTCCAGCAGGCGGACGGCGGCACCCTGTTTCTCGACGAGGTGGGGGAGCTGCCGGTCGAGCTGCAGCCAAAGCTGCTGCGGGCACTACAGGAGCGGGAAGTTGAGCCGGTTGGCGGCTCAGTCGTGCAAAAACTGGATGTGCGAGTGGTTGCTGCCACAAACAGCGATCTAGAGGAAGCCATAGTCGCCGGTACTTTCCGCGAAGACCTTTATTACCGCCTGGCGGTTATTCCTGTCCACCTGCCGCCCCTGCGGGAACGGCGCGAGGATATTCCGCTGCTGCTCAGGCATTTTGCCGTCAAGCATGGCGGCGCCGGGGTGACCTTTGCCCCCGAAGCGCTGGCGGTGCTCCAGGCTTATGTCTGGCCGGGTAATATCCGGGAATTGGAAAACATGGTGGAGCGGCTGCTGCTGATGCGCAATGGCGACATCATTCGCGTCGACGAGCTTTCCGACAAGATCCGCGTCGGTAAGAGCGGCAAGGGGACGGGGGTACTCAACCTGCCGGCGGAAGGATACTCGCTGGAGCAGCTAGAACGGGAGATAGTCCTGGAAGCCTTGGAGCGAACCGGCTGGAACCAGACCGCCGCTGCCCGGTTTCTTCGCATCCCCCGCCACGTACTGATCTATCGCATGGAAAAATACGATATCAAGCCACAGGAGAGAAAAAAATGAAAAAACATGTCTGGTTGGCGCTGGTGCTGATGCTGCTGGTCGTGGCGGGGTGTGTCAAGCACGACCTCCCTCCCGAAGAGGGAAACCAGGCGCCCGATTTCACCCTCCCCAACCTGGCTGGCGAGCAGCTGCGGCTTGCCGACCTACGCGGCAAGGTGGTACTGGTCCATTTCTGGGGCTCCTTTTGCCCCCCCTGTCGTCAGGAGCTCCCCTCGCTGGCCACCCTGAATCAGGTCATGGCTGGCAAGCCACTGCAGCTACTGGCGATAGCCGTTGATCCAGGTGGCAAGGAGGAGGTCGAGGCGTTTTTGAAAAAAACCGGGGTGACACTGCCGGCATTACTCGACCCCCAGGGTTCTGTCGCCAGACGCTATGGCACCACCGGCGTCCCGGAAACCTTTATCATCGACCAAAAGGGTGTTATAGTTAAAAAAATTGTCGGTGCCGTGGAGTGGAACGATCCGTCCGCCATCGGCTATCTGAACGACCTCATCGCGAAAAGCAGGTAGAGGCAGAGGTATGTCCTGATATATGTTTTTAATTGTAGGGGCAAAGCAAAAGCCTTATCTGCTTTGCCCGCCTTTGGTGATGTTCCAAACAAGGGCCCAGACAACGGGCCTAAGGGCGAAGCACGATGAAGCCGTGCTGTCGCCCCTACGGGTTATCGATATTTACCAAGGCCCTAATACCTTCACCTGATTCGACCACGGAGTAAACCATGCAAGTTGCCAACATTACCTATATCAGCGCCTTTGTCGCGGGGTTGCTTTCCTTCCTCTCCCCATGCGTGCTGCCGCTCATCCCTTCGTACATTACCTATATCACAGGGCTTTCCTTCGCCGATCTGCAGGCCGAACACCCCACCCACAAGATTCGCCAGCAGACCATGCTCCATTCCCTCGCCTTTATCCTCGGCTTCACCGCAGTCTTTGTTCTGCTCGGCGTTTCCGCCACCCTGCTCGGCGGTTTTCTGTTCCAGTACCAGGACATCGTCCGCAAGATCGGCGGGGTGCTGATCATCATCTTTGGCATCCATGTGACCGGCCTATTCAACATGGTGTTCCTGCTCGGGGAAAAGCGGCTTAACCTCCACCGCAAGCCAGCCGGCTTTCTCGGCACCTTTTTCGTCGGAATCGCTTTTGCCGCCGGCTGGACCCCCTGTATCGGGCCGATCCTATCGTCGATCCTGATGATCGCGGCCACCGAACGGACCATTTACCGGGGGATCACGCTGCTCCTTACCTATTCCATGGGGCTTGCCATTCCCTTTTTTCTGTCAGCCATGGCCCTCCACCAGTTCCTGGTCTTCTTCAACCGCTTCAAGAAATATATCCGCATCTTCGAGATCGTCACCGGCGTCTTCCTCATCATCATCGGGGTGCTGATCTTCAGCGACTACTTCACGGTGCTGACGCGCTTCACCAATACCTGGTTCGGCGGTGGCCAGTAGCGTGCGGCCCAACCCAGCCAAATTCTCCATGCAAATTGCCGTTGCTGAGTTGGGGACCACCGAGGCCTTCTATGCGGGGATTCTGGACCTCCCGGTAAAACGGGGGGTCACTGTGCGCGGTGCGCCGGAGCACCTGATCATGAAGCGGGGGGAATGGGAGCTGATTTTTGTCGAGGAAGCGGCGGTGATCAACACCCATCCGGTGCTGGAGGAACGCCTTGGCAGCTATCCGAAAGGGGTGGGGATGACGCTCCACTTCCAGGTGGAGGAGATTGAGGATATCTATGACGCCCTGGTCGACGAGGGGTTGGAGATCCTCTACCCGCTGGAAGAGAAGCCGTATGGGATGAAGGAGCTCTGGTGTTTTGACCCGGACGGCTATCTGGTGGTGCTGGAGGAACCTTCGCGCTGAAAAACGCACATTTGCGGCGTTGCGCTCGTCCTTCGTCACTGCGGCGTACTGTGTGTACGCCTCATTCCTCAGGCCAAGTGCGCCTTGCAACTGGGCATTTTTGAGCGCGAATTAGGTCTGGTCGGTTTTCACTGCTTCGCTCTTTTCCTTCCCCCGCGCCGCGGGAGAGCATGAGTCGGCCATTCAGGTCTGGACCCCGAGCCGCGGCAGGATGTAGCGGTTGAGGACGACCCAGACGATTAAAACCCCTGCCATTAACAGTAAATCCCACATAGTTCCCTCCGTTTTAGACAAAATACCATATATAGAAAAAAATGCATATAGCTAATTTTATCGTCATGCAGGCGGGAATGACTGGGATCTTGTCGCTTCCCGGCGCCATTCTCCGCTAGGTTTTTACCGCGTTATCTGCTACAAATGGTAGCAATTTTGCATTAATAATTGCTACTCCGCCCCGGAGTACCAATAAGCGCTTCGACTCCGCTCAGCGCACGCATGTTCCCTGAGCGGAGTCGAAGGGAGCTTACTCTGAAGTCTTATTGGACGCTTGCAATGGAATTCAGCTGAATATCATGAAACAGGAGGAGTGGATATGGTCCGGATGCGCAGTGGGGTGGCAAGTTGGTTGCTCTTGGTGTCGATTGTTGCTTTCACTGGTGCACCTTGGACGGCATGGGGAGCGGCGAACCAGGATCCATCGCTTGCCTCGAAGCTCGGTTCGGCCTTTTCCTCCATGGTGAAGAAGGTGAAGGGGGAGACCTTCACCATCGTCCGGATCGAAAGCCGCCTGGGCGAAGGGGTGGTCAACATCACCTTCAGCGACCAGTGCAACCTGGCGGAGCTCCGGAACAACCTGAAGCTTACCCCGGCGCTCCCGGCTGGCTGGGCGATCAGCGGCCTTTCCGCCGACAACGTCCTGACCCTGCAGGGTGGGTTCACCCCGGGCCAGCGCTATGCCATCGTCCTCCCCAAGGATTTTAAGAGCAGCAACGGCCGGCTCTATCTGCCGGGGGTTGCCGCCTTCACCTTCCCGAAACAGCTGGGCGAGGCGGCCACTGTCCTCCAGTTCAGCCAGGGTCCCACCTTTACCATCGCCCAGATCGAGGGTCTGCCGAAGGAACGGCAGATGCGGGTCCAGTTCACCGACCGCTGCGAGATCGCCAGCCTGCGGCGCAATCTCAAATTCCTGCCGCCGGTGCCGGTGGCCTGGCATAACAGCAACTTTTCCAAGGACAATATCCTGACACTCCCAGGCAATTTCAAGCCGGGGCAAAAATATGTGCTGGTCCTGCCGGAACAGTTCAAGAGCGACAACGACCGTGCCTTTACCAAGGGGGTGATGACCTTCACCATGCCGGACCTGCCGTCCCAGATCTCCTACCTGGAACGGGAGAACGTGATCGAGCGGGACAGCCGGCAGATGCTCCATGTGCAGCTGCAAAACGTGAACGAGGTTCAGTTCAAGGGGCTGCGTGTCCCGCCGCTGTTGATCCCGACGGTGCTCAAGGACGCCAATGGCAAGTTCGAGCGCCCCTGGGAGGAGATGCAGGCGGAGTACACAAAAAGCGCCCTGCGGCTCACCGAAGCCCTGGCCAAGGAACGGGAGTTCCTTCCCTTTACCGGCGCCGTGACAGCAGAGGGGCAGCTCTTCTTCGACCAGGCCGAGCAGAACATCCTCCACCAGTTCTCGATCCCCCTCACCTTCCGGGAAGGGAAGGAAAAGGGGGCGCTGGAGCTGATCAATATCGTCAGCACCCGGAAGGGACAGGTGGACCAGACCACCAGCCGGCTCTACCGGATCACCGACATCGGCCTTACCTACAAGGTCTCGGCTAACGCTCTGCTTGTTTGGGCCACCTCGCTCCATTCCGGCCAGCCGCTGGAGGGTGTGGAGCTGCTCGCTTTCACCCGCGGCAATGAGGCGGTCGCATTAGGCCAGACAGGCGCAGACGGCCTTTTGTCGGTGGCCAACGACCAGCCGCGCCGGACATTGTCGCTGAAGAGTGGCGCGGAAGGGGTGATTGCCAGTAAGCCCTTAGCTCTGCGGGAGGTGACCCTGGTTGCTGCCGCCTCTCTCAACGACCAGTCATACATAGAAATCCAGCCCAGGGGGAACCTGCCGCTGGAAGGGATCGAACAGGTGAGCCCGGAGGAGCGCCGGGCCCGGAGCCTCCTCAAGGGTTATGTTTTCACCGAGCGGGGGATCTACCGTCCCGGCGACGTGGTCATGTTCAAGGGGACGGTGCGCGAGTACCACGACGGCACCATCGCCCCGCCGGTCTCCGGGAACGGGACATTCACCATCAAAAACTCCAAGCAGGAGGAGGTCTACAAGAAGGAGCTGAAGCTCTCCGGATTCGGCACCGCCAGTGACCGCTTCGAGGTGAAGCCGTTCTTCCCACTCGGCACCTATACCCTCCATCTGAAGTATGGCCCGGCGGATGAAGACACCGTGAGCCGCAGCTTCGAGGTGCAGGAGTTCCGCCAGCCGCGCCACTACGTGGAGGTGCTGTACAAGCGGGAAAGCAAGAAGGACGACCGCTACGTCAACCTCCCGATGCAGCAGGAGATCCTCAACTGCGAGATCGGTGGCAAGTATTACGCCGGCGGCCCGGTTAAGCACGGCAAGGTGCGCTGGACCATCTACCAGGCGAGAACCGATTACAACCGTCCCGACTATCAGGGCTACAGCTTCGGTTATCCCCTGGAGGGGCGCAGCGAGCTGATCGAAAGCGGCGAGTCGATGCTCGACGAGAATGGCCGGTTGGTGGTGCCGGTGCCGCTCAGTAAGGAGGTATTGGCCGGTCGCTACGGTATCGAGGTGGTCGCCTCGGTGGTCGACTTCGACGGTCGCGCCTCCAGCGATAGCGCCATCTACCAAGGGGACCCCGCCTACCTGGTCGGGATCAGCAGTCACCCGGCCCTGGTCCAGGCCGGCGTCAACCAGCTCCTGCAAGGGGTGGTGATCGACAAGCAGGGGAGAAAGGTCGGCAAGGGGACGGTGTCGGTGCAGGTGCTGGAGAAGGGGTGGACCCAGATCCAGAAACGGAACGCCGAGGGGAGCCTGTTCTGGGAGCAGCAGCAGGTTTGGCGCAAGCACCTGGCGGTGGAGCTCCCGATCAAGGACGAGCTCGCCAGCTTCGAGTTCGACTTTGCCGCCGGCGGCGACTTCCTGGTCAGCTTCGGCTACAAGGGGGAGGATGGCCGGGAGTACACCTCCGCCACGGAATACCACGTGAGCGGCGAGTTTTACAGCTACGAGCACCGGGATCATGACCAGGCCAGGAGCTTCGAACGGCTCAGCATGTCGGTTGAAAAGCCGCTCTACGGCTACGGCGAGACCATCAAGCTCTACCTGAATCCGCACCGGCCCCTGGCCACCTGCCTCGTCTCCATCGAGCAGGGGAACCTGGTGGAGTATTATACCGTGCAGCTCAAGCCTGGGCAGCGGACCCTGGAACTGCCGGTGAAGGACGCCTACGCCCCTAACGTCTATATCTCAGTGCTCGGCACCGTGCCGCGCCAGTCGTTTCCCCAGTATGCGGAGCAGTTCGACGCCGAGGCACCCACCTTCCTCTTCGGCACGGTCAACGTCGAGGTGAAGGGTGGCCAGCAGGCCATCCGGATCGGGGTTAACGAGAAAGAGGCGAAGCTGAAGGCGCTCCCCGGCGCCGAGCTGACCCTCACCGTCGTCACCAGGGACCAGGCGGGCAAGGGGATTGCCAGCGAAGTGGCGCTCTGCGTGGTGGACGAGAGCATCCTTGCCATGACCGGCTACGAGACGCCGGTCCTCGACTCCCTCGCCAAGTTCATCACCCCGCTCGGGGTCTTCACCGGCGAACTCCGCACCGATCTATTGAAACAGACCCCCTACGGTTTCTTCCGCAATGCGCCCCTGACCGGCGGTGACGGCGAGGAAGGTAAGGCGCCGGAGGCTGCCACCAGCAAGGTCCGCAAAGACTTCAGCCCGGTTGCTTACTTCAATCCGGCGCTCCTGACCGACGACAGCGGCAGCGCCACGTTCACCGTCAAGTTCCCCGACACCATGACCACCTACCGGATCTACGCGGTTGCCTGCGACAAGGGGTCGCGCTTCGGCTCCTTCCAGCGGAGCGCCCTGGTGGTGAAGGACTTCTATCTGGAGCCTGGGCTCCCTGCCTTCATGACCAGCGGCGACCGCTTCACCTTCCAGGTCGCCGCCTTCAACAAGACCGACCGGCAGGCGCCGGTGGCTTTAACAACCAGCACCGACAAGCTCCTCACCCTGGCCACGGCGAGCGACACCTTCGCCCTGGCCGGCTTTGACCGGACCCTGATCCCGGTCACCGCCACGGTGAAAGGGGCCGGGACCACCCAGCTGACCTTTGCCGGGAAGTTCCGCGAGTTAAGCGACACCGTCGAGCTGAAACTGCCGGTCAACTCCGGCCACGTGCTTGCCAGCGAGGCGCTGTTCGGCAATTTCCATAAGGAAGCGAAGGTCAACTTTGCACTCCCCAAGGAGGCACGGGAACTGAAGCTCGAAGAGCTCGGCCCCAATGAGGCGCGCTTTACCGTCACCGTCAGTGGCTCGCCGTTTCTAAGGATGACGGCAGGGCTCCGCTACCTGCTCCATTATCCCTACGGGTGCGTGGAACAGACCAGCTCCGGAGTATTGCCGCTGGCGGCACTGCGCAGCAGCATCAAGAAGGGGCTCCTCCCCGGCATCACCATTGAGGAGACCGACAAGTTCATCAAGCCTGGTATCGACCGGCTCTTCTCCATGCAGACTGCGAGCGGCGGCTTCGGCTACTGGCCGGGAGACCTCCAGCCACATCCGTGGGGGACGGTCTATGCTCTCACCGCCCTGACCAAGGCGAAGATGGCCGGCATCGAGCTTCCCAAGGATCGGATGGACAAGGCCCTTGCCTATCTGCATGATGCGCTCAAGGCTAGCGGCGGCTTCGACGCCACCTATCGCTCCTATGCTGCCTACCTCCTCGCCCAGAACGGCAGGCTCGACAAGGATACCTTCAACTACGTCTACGAGGGGAAAGGGAACAACGCGCTGCTCCGGGTGGCGGGTGGCTTCGGCCAGATTCTGGGCCTCGACCAGCAGCCTCGCGAAGCGGCGATGCTCACCCTGATGGCGGGGAAGATCGCCAAACACCTCCCTGACGCGACGCTGAAGAGCAAGCTCCGGCCGATCCTGGAGAAACCGTGGAACTGGAGCCGCTCCGACGAGTTCTACGCCCAATACCGGGAACCGGCCATTGCGGTGCTGGCCGCCACCATGATCTTCCCGAAAGATGAGCTGACCGACCGGCTGGCGGCCCGCCTGATGGGGGGGATGAGCAAGGAGGGGATCTGGACCTCCACCAGCGACACCAGCTGGTCGTTGATAGCGCTGAGCGAATACTTCACCGGCGCCCACACCGACGGCCGGTCGACACTGGTCACCATCCGCCAGGGTGAACGGGTAGTGGAAAGCTTTACTCTCGACCCGAAGGAGTCCCGCACAGTAGGCCTCGACCCGGCGGCTTTCCTCAAGAACCCTGCCTTCACCATCACTGCCGGTCAGGACCAGGCGCTGCTCTACAAGCTGGAAGCGGTCTATCCCCGCATCGACTACGGGAAAAATGGCTACTCCAACGGCCTGGAAATCCACAAGTCTATTCGCAACACCGACGGCTCCAACCGGATCAAGCTCGGCGACATCGTAGAGGTGAAGTTAAAGATCAACATCAAGCAGGGGGGCGCCAACTACGTGGTGATCGACGACCCACTCCCGGCCGGCTTTGTCGCCATCAACAGCGCCATCAAGACCGAGGAGCAGATCGTGCCGAAGCACAAGCGCAAGGTCCAGCAGTCTGAAGAGGGTGAGGGGGACGGCGAAGGGGAGAGCGAGGAGGGAGATGACGCTGGCGCCGGCGACAACGAGTTTGGCACAGGCTTTACCTGGTCGTCCGACTACTATTGGGACCCGGCCGGTTTCTACCGGTTCGCCCCCAACTTCTTCGAGATCAGAAACGACCGGGTGCTGGCGTTCAAGAACCGGGCCTGGCAGGGGATATACGAGTATTCCTACTACGCCCGCGCAGTCTGCGAAGGGGAGTTCGTCCTCCCCTCCAGCAAGGTGCAGCTCATGTACGACCCCGAGGTGGCGGGGTATACGCCCCAGGGGAAGGTGGTTATTTACGGGAAGTAGGTGTGATTGGACCGAGGGCGCGGTAACGCGCCTTCGGGTTTAATGGAGGGGTAAAGAATGGTCCTATTGCGACGCTCTGTGTTTATGGTTTTTGTTCTGCTTGCGTTACCCTTCTTCTGTCTGGCTGGATGGGTTGGGCCGAAGGAGGTGGTGAAGGGGAAGTGGGGGACGGGACCCAACCAATTTTATTATTCTTCTGGTGATTCAGGCGAATCGTTTCCTCAACATTTTGGTGTAGACGCTTCAGGCCGTATTGTTATAAGCGATGAAGTTAATAGAAGAATACAAGTTTTCAGCCATCTGGGCCAACTTCAAAAAATTGTAACCAGGCCTGATGCCGCAAATAATAATCAATGGCCTTTTGAGGTTTATGTACATCCAAACGGCGCTTTTGTTGCTAGTCAGGAAGGACCTCTAAAATACTTTTTCGACAATAAAGCAAATTTTATAGAGATAATGAATATTTATGGTAGGGCCTATCACACTCCAAGTGGATATTTATTTGAAGTGAATGATACAAGGTATGAATTATACTCAACCAATGCGATTCTGTTGGGTGCCTATACTGAAAGACCTCTTGAGCTAGGGCTTATCTCAATCATTAACCCAAACCGTAATACTTATAAAATTACATTGCCAGGAAACGAAGTTATAATCAATTCGGAGCACACTGTTGGAACGTTTAGTTATGACGAAAGTATGAATATATATAGTATATCAGTAATAAATACAGACGCTAATAACGTCTCTTCTAAAGTTGTTAGATATACTAAAATGGGAAAGAAAACTGGTGAATTTATAGTACCAGTTGCTATGTTTGAGCCATCATTAACTAAATATAGCGAACATGGAATAGTTGAGATTCCCGGTAAGGTAATTGTTGAGTATGGGCAACCAATAGTTGCGCCAAATGGGGACATATATACCTGGAAACGGACACCCGATAATTACAGCATCCTCAAATGGACCTGGCAAGACGACTCCATTACCCCCAGCTGTCCTGATGCCAAGATCAAGCAAACCGCCTGCGACAATACGGGCCTTTTGAAGACGGACATGCGGCTGACCGCGGCTGACTTAACAGGCAAAAGCAAGGAAGATCTTCGCCTTATGCGGAACGAGATCTATGCCCGGCACGGCAAAACCTTCCAGTCTGCCGATCTCCAGAAATACTTTTCCGGCAAGTGCTGGTACAAGGCTGATCCTGGGTATTCCGATGCAATGCTGACGCTGGTTGATCGGGATAATATTCGGATTATTCAGGAAGCGGAGAAGGGCAGGTAGGTGTGACCTTCCCCCGTGTTCCCAACTGAAGCTTGCTAACGAGAGCGCAACTCAGTAGTGTCCGATTAGGTTTTTGCTTACGTCCCGTAGGGACAGAATGATGGTAGCCGGGGAATTCATTCCCCGGTCAATGAGACAAGATATCCTCACGTCACGTACGTGACGTGGTGGAATTTGGTATCCTTTCCGGGGGATAAATCCCCCGGCTACCATCCAACGCCCCTAACGGGGCTTGTAGACTATACAGCAATGTCTAACCTGACAACGCTGAACGCAGCTACAGATTATACATTGATTGAGTAAATTTGCTCAACGTATTGAGTAAATTTGGAACCATCTGGAATTACACTGAAAAGTGGTTGTCTGAATGATACGTCGCCTCGCCAAAATAATCGCCGTCGTTACCACCTTTGCCGCTCTAGCTGGGCTGACGGCCGTCTCGATCTACGTCTGGCGCGTCTACCAAGCCACTGACCTAGACCCGGCCCGCTTCAGCAGGGGCTCCACCAAGATTATGGGGACGGTGTTCACCGACCGGCATGGCTGGGAGCTCCGTTTTGTGCCGGATGACAGTGGCGAGCGGGGGAGGTGGGTGGCGGTGCAGGAGTTGCCGCCGGTGGTGAAGGGGGCCTTTCTTGCCGCCGAGGACGGGCGGTTCTATCGGCATCATGGCTTCGATGCGCGGGCCATCGGCCGGGCGCTCTGGGGGAACCTGACCCGTCGGCTGATTGTCTCCGGCGCTTCCACTATCACCCAGCAGCTGGTCCGGCTGGTCTATCCCGCCGATGGCCGGCGGAGCTACCGGGCGAAGCTGACCGAGATCTGCCGCAGCGTTAAGCTGGAGCAGGCAATCTCCAAGGAGGCGATCCTCGAGCAGTACCTGAATCGGGTACCGATGGGGAACAACCTCGCCGGGGTGGAGACGGCGGCCCACGCCTATTTCGGCAGGCCGGCGCGAAACCTCACCGCGGCCCAGGCGGCGCTTCTGGCTTCGCTTCCCAAGGCGCCGAGCCAGCTGAATCCCTATGGCGGGAACCGCGAGCGACTCCTCGCCCGGCAGGGGTGGGTGCTTGGCCGGATGCGCCAGTTGGGCTTCCTGACCGAGAATGAATACCGGGTGGCCCAGGCGGAGAGCCTGGCATTGCGGGAGTTCTGCTTCGATCTGCAGGCGCCACATCTGGTGGACCAGCTGCTGGCCAGAGGAATAAAAGGAGGGGTGGTGCGGACCACCATTGACCTTCCCCTGCAGCTGCGGGTGCAGCAGATCCTCGCCTCCCACGCCGAACGGTTGCGGGGCAAGGGTGCCCACCAGGGGGCGGCACTTATCATCGACAACCGGACCATGGAGGTCCTTGCCACGGTCGGGTCGCTCGCCTACGAGGAGCGCGACGGCGGCTTCAACAACGGCGTGCTGGCACCTCGCTCGGCCGGCTCGACCCTGAAGCCGTTCCTCTATGCCTTGGCGCTGGAGTCGGGCTACCCGGTCACGACGCTTCTGGAGGACACCGAACGGATCTACCGGGCCGAGAGCGGCCAGTACCAGCCGAGCAACTTCGACCGGCGCCAGTACGGCCCGGTCACCATCCGCACCGCCCTGGGGAATTCGTTGAACCTGTCGGCGGTGAAGACGCTGAAGCTCCTCGGCGAGCGGGAGTTCTACGATCTGCTTGTCCGGTTGAACCTGATCACTGATCCAAGCAAGGGGCCGGACCACTACGGGCTCGGCCTCGCCATCGGCAATCTGGAGATCTCTCTGGAGCAGCTGGCCAGCGCCTATGCCGCGCTGGCGAATGGCGGAGAGTACCAACCTGTCCGCTATCTGCTCGGAAAGCGTAACAGCGGGGCGCCACGGAGCATCTTTCTCCCCCAGACCGCCTACATCATCGGCGACATCCTCGCCGACCCGACCGCCCGGATGCTCACCTTCGGCCGGAGCCGCGCCATGGACTTTCCGTTCCGGGTCTGCGTCAAGACCGGCACCAGCACTTATTATCGGGACCTCTGGGCGCTGGGGTATACGCCGGAATACACGGTGGCCGTCTGGGTCGGCAATTTCAACGGCGCCCCCACCGCCCGACTGAGCGGCGCCAGCGCCGCCGCGCCTATATTGCAGGAGATCCTGGGCCAGCTTTACCGGCAGGGGGGGCCGCCACGCTTCAAAAGACCGGCGGGGGTGAAGCGGGTCAAGGTCTGTGGCTACTCGGGGATGAAGCCGACCCCCCACTGCCGGCAGGTGGTCGCCGAGCTATTTTACGCCGGGAGCGAGCCCGACCGCCCCTGCACCTTCCACGCCCGGGATGACCAGCGCCACGAACTGGCCACCCCCTATGCCGGCTGGCTCTTCGACCGCAACCAGAGCGGTGCCGCCGGCCGGTTCCGCATCGACGGTTTTGGTGACGATCTCGCCAAGGTCTTCCATGACCCGTGGCAGAAACTGACTGCCGAGGCGACAACGCCGTTGGTGCGACAGAAGAACCCGCCTGCGACAGTTGCCGCTTCCCCGTTGACTGCAGGCGCCGCCAGCAGCGGCGGGCACTTTCAGGTCGGGAGGGATGCCGGAGCGGCCGGCCCTTCCCAGGCCCAAGGAAACGGGGCGAACAGCGTGCGGATCGTCTACCCGCTCGACCAGGACCGCTTCGTGGTGAACCGTGCCGCCAGTAACCAGCTGATCAAGCTTCGGGCAGTGTCGGACCGGCCGGTCCCCTATATCGACTGGTACGTGAATGGCGTCCTCTACGAGCGAACCGGCCCGCCGTACCAGACATACTGGCCGCTGGTGCCGGGGCGCTACCGGATCACCGCGGCGGACCCGGCAAGTAGCGGCGATGCGGTGAGCGTGCGGGTGGAATAAAAGAGGGCACAGAGGGTCAAAACCCACACGCGGGTAACATCTGAAATATAACATTCCCTCCCCCTTTATGGGGGAGGGCCAGGGAGGGGGTGAAAAAGTGCCATGTTTTATGCTGTTTGCAGCTTTACCCTCCCCCTGGCCCCCTCCCATCAAGGGAGGGGGGAAGATTTATAAAATGATCTATTTGAGTAAAGTGGATAACCAGAATCCGCCTTTTTCAGATTTGATCCGCGTGCAATGGGTTTAGGTCTCGGTTTTGCTTATCAAATACGAATCACAAATTACTTCCAGCCACAATTTGCTACACGGGAGGAGATCGGTATGCAGCTCGGGAAAATGGTTCTATCGACGTTGGTTGCGCTTGTTGCTCTGGCCGGGGTGAGCCCCGCGTTTGGTGCCTTCGACTCCAAGCTGTTCAACGGCGGCAAGGAGCCGCTGAAAATTATCAGCATCAATCCTACCGGCGAGGATGTGCCGGCCAGCCGGGAGATCGTGATTCATTTCAACCGGCCGGTGGTGCCCCTCGGGCGGATGGAGCGGGAGGACAAAGAGATCCCGATCAGCGTGGTCCCTTCGCTTGCCTGCCAATGGCGCTGGCTCAACACCTCGGACCTCGCCTGCCAGCTCGGGGAGAAGGAGGCGATGACCCCGGCGACCCGCTACGCGGTCCATATCCACCCGGGAATCAGGGCCGAAGACGGCTCCACCCTGGCGCAGACCGTCACCCATACCTTCATCACCGAGCGGGCCAGGGTGAGCGAGTACCGCTTCGTCACCTGGAGATCGACCGGCATGCCGGTGATCAGGGTCTGGTTCAACCAGCCGGTCACCGAGGCGTCGGTGGCGGCCCATCTGTTCATCCAGACCCCGGACGGTCGGCGCTGGCCGGTGACGGTCAAGGAAGACGAGGAGTACCGGAAGCGGAGCGATTACCAGCCGGGGCGCATTTTGTTGGTGAGCCCGGTCAGCGAGCTCCCCCAGGATGCCAGTGTGGCACTCAAGGTGGAGCGGGGCATCATGCCACGCAAGGGGAGCGAACCGGGTGCCGAGGAGCGGGTGGTAGTCGCCTTCGACACCTTTCCAGAGTTCAGTTTCCTCGGTATCCGCTGCACCAGCAATAGTGGCGCAAGTGTCACCGTCCGCCCCGGCCAGAAGGTGACCAGTGCCGAATTCTGCAATCCGACCAATGATGTGGCGCTGTTGTTCTCCACGCCGGTCATCAACTCGGTGCTGAAGGAGGGGCTCAAGGTATCGCCCGACCTGGCAAGGGGGGACAAAGAAGCCAACCCATGGGAGAATATGGGGGACTACTCCCGCCTTGGTCAGCCGCACCGGAAGGGGTATGAATACGAGGCCTCGCTGCCGCGCGTGCTGGGGGTCTATCAGCCATACACTGTCCAGGCCGAAGGGCGCTGGATCAAGGATGAGTTCGGCCGGCCCCTGGCGAAAAACCTCCGGCAGATGTTTTTTACCGACCACCTGAACCCGGACTTTAACTTCGGCCACCGCTTCGCGGTCCTGGAAAAGGGGGTGGAGAGCGAACTCCCCATCGTGGTGACAAATCTCGAGCGGATCGATGTCAGTTATGACGTCCTGACCAACCAGGGGAAGATGGCGGGACAACACAAAAGCCTGCCGGTAGCCAAAGTCCAGGACGTCCCCTACCGGATGCCGCTCAAGGTGCGGGAGATGATCGGCGAAGGCTCCGGGGTGGTTCACGGGAGCTTTGAGACTACACCCCTGGTCCAGAACAATCCCGACAACTGGTTTTTTGCCCAGGTGACCCCCTACAACGTCCAGGTGAAAATCGGCCACTTCAACACCATGGTCTGGGTCACCGATTTCGCCACTGGCCTGCCGGTGGCGGGGGGGGCGGTGGATATTTACCGGGAGCGTTTCCCCGGCCTCGATCCCGACGCCGATTCGCTCGGCAAGGCGGTCACCAATAAGGACGGGATTGCCCTGCTGGCGGGGACCGAGAAGCTCGATCCGGAGCTGCGAGCCCTGAAGAACTATGAGTACGCGGAAGGGGATGGCGACGTCCAGGAAGAGGCAAAGGATCAAAAGCTGTTCGTCCGCTGCCAAAAGGGGGACGACCTGGCCCTGCTGCCGCTCGTATCCGCCTTTGACGCCCAGTATTACGGGGACGAGGAGGGGTACGTTTACAGCCAGCTGCAGCGCAGGTTTGGCCATATCCATAGCTGGGGGACCACCGCCCAGGGGGTGTACAGGGCTGGGGATACGGTGCAGTTCAAGCTCTTTGTCCGCAACCAGGACAACCGGGTGCTGGTGGCACCGCCGGCTAAGGGGTATTCTCTCCGAGTTGTGGACCCCATGGACAAGGTGGTCTACGAGGTGAAGGAGCTTAACCTGTCGGAATTCGGCTCCTACGCCGGTGAGTTCGCCGTGCCGCAGAACGGCGCAGTCGGCTGGTACCGCTTCATCCTCTCCGCCTCATTCCGCAAGGGGGAATGGCAACCAATGCGGGTGCTGGTGAGCGACTTCACCCCGGCGCCGTTCCGGGTCTCCACCGACCTGAACGGCGAGCAGTTCAAGGCGGGGGACACGGTGAAGGTCACCACCCAGACCCGCCTTCACGCGGGCGGCCCCTATGTCAATGCCCAGACGCGCATCACTGCCCTGCTTGACCCGCGCCCCTTCTCCTCGGATGATCCGGCCGCCAAGGGATTCTGGTTCGGTGATACGGTCGATGGTCGGCAGGAGCGGCAGATCTTCCAGACCGAGGCGCTGGTCAACGACAAGGGAGACCTGGAGCGGGAGTTTGCCCTGCAGGGGGGAAATGTCCTCTATGGCCAGCTCACCGTGGAGAGCGCGGTGCGGGACGACCGGGGCAAATATGTGGCGAGCCGGGCGACCGCGCTCTGCGTGGGGCGCGACCGTTACGTGGGGCTCCATGAGACCGAGTGGGTCCTGAAGAAGGGGACCCCGGCCCGCTTCGAAACCCTGGTGGTGGACGACCACGGCAAGCCGGTGGCGGGTACGCCAGTGGAGGTGAGCTTCGAATACCACAGGACCGTGGCGTCACGGGTGAAGGGGGCAGGGAATGCCTATCTGACCCATTTCGAGTACGAATGGGTCAAGGCGGCCTCCTGCTCGGTCACCTCGGCCGCCACCCCAGTCAGCTGCGGTTTCACCCCGGACAACCTCGGCTCGTATCGAATCACCGCCGAGATCAAGGACTCGGAAGGCCGCCCGCACAAGACCGTCATCCACAGCTGGGCGGTGGGGAAAGGGGCGGTGGTCTGGGGGAGCGAAGAGGGGATCGGCCTGCAGATCGTGCCGGAGAAGAAGGAATACCGGGTGGGCGAGCGGGCCCGCTACCTGGTGAAGAACCCCTATCCCGGAGCCAAGGCGCTGATCACCATCGAGCGCTACGGGGTAATGAAGAGCTGGGTGGAGACCTTTGCCGACAGCACCGCCATCGTCGAATTCGAGGTGGAGCCGGACCATCTGCCCGGTTTCTACCTGTCGATATCGGTCATGTCGCCGCGGCAGGAAAAACCCCTTGACGAGAACCAGGTGGATCTGGGGAAACCGGCCTTCCGCATCGGCTACATCACGGTGCCGGTCCGGGACCCGCTCAAGGAGATTACGGTGGAGGTGAAGCCGGATCGCCAGCTCTACCGCCCCCGGGATATGGTGACGGTCGATATCCAGGCCCAGCTCAGGCCGGGGAGCGCAAAGAATCTCACCCCACCCATGGAGCTCGCAGTGGTGGTCCTTGACGAAGCGGTGCTCGATCTGATCCAGGGTGGGAAAGGGTACTACGACGTCTACCGCGGCTTCTACTATCTGGATCCCCTCGACCTGCGCAACTTCAGCCTGCTGATGCAGCTGATCGGCCGGCAGCGGTTCGAGAAGAAGGGGGCGAACCCGGGGGGCGACGGCGGGCCTGACCTCTCCATGCGTTCCCTGTTCAAGTTCGTCAGCTACTGGAACCCGGCCGTCAAGACCGACAGTAACGGCAAGGCACGGGTGAGTTTCCAGGTGCCGGACAACCTGACCGGCTGGCGGGTGCTGGTGATGGCGGTGACGCCCGGCGATCGGCTCGGCCTCGGGGACGCCACGTTCAAGGTGAATCGTCCCACCGAGATCCGGCCGGTTCTCCCCAACCAGGTGCTGGAAGCGGACAGCTTCATGGCCGGCTTCTCGGTCATGAACCGCACCGATCAGGAACGGACACTGGAGGTGACCATCAACGCCGAAGGGGCGCTGAAATCGAGCGGCGCCGCCGCTGGCTTCAGCATCAGCCAGCAGATCAAGGCCCCCCCCTACAAGCGCACTTCGGTCTGGCTCCCCCTGCAGACCGAAGGCTCCGGCGAAATTGTCTTCAAGGCGCGGGCCTGGGACAAGAGCGACGGCGACGCCATCCAGCAGACCCTCAGCGTGCGGAAGAGGATTGCCCTGGAGACCGCGGCCACCTACGGCACCACCACTGCCGATGAGGTGACGGAAAAGATCGCCTTTCCAACCGGGATCCGCACCGATGCCGGGGGCGTGAGCGTGGTCGCCTCGCCGTCGGTCATCGCCAACCTGGAAGGGGCGTTTGCCTATCTCCGCAGCTATCCGTACATCTGCTGGGAGCAGATCCTCACCAAGGGGGTGATGGCCGCCCAGTTCATCCGGCTGCAACCCTATCTCCCCGAAACCATGCTCTGGCCGGAGAGCAAAGGGCTGCCTGAGGAGACCCTGCGACGGGCCGTCGAACACCAGGCGCCAAATGGCGGGATCTGTTTCTACAGTGCCAGTGACGACCATGTGAGCCCCTACCTGAGCGCCTATACGGCCCTCGCCTTCAACTGGCTCCGGGGCGCCGGCTACACCATCCCAACCCAGGTGGAGCAAAGGCTCCATACCTATCTGCAGCAGCTGTTGCGCAAAGACACACTCCCCAGCTTCTACAGCAAGGGGATGGGCTCCACAGTGCGGGCCGTGGCCCTGGCTGCCCTGGCTCCCCATGGCAAGGTCAGCCGTGCCGACCTGGATCGGTATCGCTCACATCTGCCGGAAATGAGCCTGTTCGGTAAGGCCCACTACCTGCAGGCCCTGCTCAAGGTGGTCGGTACGGCAGACCTGCAAACCGAGGTGGTGAACATGATCCTCGCCCAGGCCAACGAGACCGGCGGCAAGTATATATTCAGCGAAAAGCTCGACGCCGGTTACGCCCAGCTCCTCACCTCCACCCTCCGCGACAACGGCGCGGTCCTTTCCGCACTGCTCGCCTACGGCGAGACCCCCCAGGGGAGCAAGACGGTGGGGGCAATTCCCTTCAAGCTGGTCAGGACCATCACCCAGAGCAGGGGCCAGCGGGATCGCTGGGAGAATACCCAGGAAAACATCTTCTGTCTCAACGCCCTGATCGACTACAGCCGCCTCTATGAGCGGGACAAACCGCAGATGACGGTACGGGCACTGCTGAATGGGAAAAAGTTCGGCGAAACTGCATTCAAGGGGTTCCGCGACAAGCCGGTAGTGATGGAGCGGCCGATGGCGAAGGACGATCCGGGCCGGGCGGCCACCATCAAGCTGGAACGGCAGGGGAGCGGCAGGCTTTACTACGCTGCGCGCCTAGCCTATGCACCGCTGGAGCTGAAGGCCAAGCCGGTCAATGCGGGGATCGAGGTGCACCGCGAGTACAGCGTCGAGCGGAACCGGAAATGGGAGCTGTTGAAAAGCCCGATGCTGATCAGGCAGGGTGAACTGGTCCGGGTCGACCTGTTCGTTTCCCTCCCTGCGCCGCGCAACTTCGTGGTGGTGGATGATCCGGTGCCGGGGGGGGTGGAGCCGGTCAATCGCGACCTTGCTACCGCCTCCCTGGTGGATGCGGACAAAGGGGCGTTCAAGGCGGGGAGTGGCTCGTTCTGGTGGCGGTTCAGCGATTGGCACGAGTACGGCTACTCCTACTGGAGCTTTTACCACCGTGAGCTGCGCCACTACGCGGCACGCTTCTACTCTGAATACCTCCCGGCGGGGAATTACCACCTATCCTACACGGCCCAGGCCATCGCCCCGGGGGAATTCGGCGTCAGTCCGCTCCACGCCGAGGAGATGTACGACCCGGACGTGTTCGGCACCGATGTCCCGGCCACCCTCAAGGTGGAGAAGGCGGAGTAAGGCTCTTTTTTCTGTCTCCACACCTGCGTTGTGCTGGAAGTGATTTATGCTGCAATGGTTGAAAGGCAAGCAAAAGCTCCCTCACCCCTGCCCCTCTCCCAGGGGGAGAGGGGATAAAATAACGCTGATGATAACGGTCCTGGCGGATTTATTTTGCCGCCACCGGCGACTGCTTGTGACTGCCGGCGCGGTCGTTTTGCTTCTAACCGCCGCGCTGGCGCTCAAGACCTGGCTCGACCTGGGGCCGTTGCCGACGACCCTTGTCCTTGATCCCACCGATATCCGCAAGGTGCAGA
>JANXYN010000111.1 GCA_025356035.1 Geobacteraceae bacterium | reverse complement strand
GTTGTCGGAGCCAATGAACCGATTGGAGATAATCGATGAAACACCTCATCCTCGGCACCGCCGGCCACATAGACCATGGCAAGACCTCTTTGGTCAAGGCCCTTACCGGCATCGACACCGACCGCCTCAAGGAGGAAAAGGCCCGGGGCATCACCATCGAACTCGGCTTCGCCCACATGGAACTCCCCGGCGGATTTGAGCTGGGGATCATCGATGTCCCTGGCCATGAGCGGTTTGTCCATTCCATGGTGGCCGGCGTCGGGGGGATGGACCTGGTGGCCCTGGTCATCGCCGCAGACGAGGGAGTAATGCCGCAAACCCGCGAACACCTGGAAATCTGCCAGCTCCTCGGGGTCAAAAAAGGGGTGGTGGTCCTGACCAAGCGGGACCTGGTCGATGATGAGCTGTTTGAGATGGTGACCGAGGAAGTGCGGGACTACCTGACCGGCAGTTTTCTCGAAGACGCCCCCATTGTCCCGGTCTCCGCCAAGACCGGCGCGGGACTGGCGGAGCTGCGCCAAGAATTGGGCAAACTGGCGGGTGAGGTAGGAGAAAGGAAAGGGGAGGGCCCCTTCCGGCTACCGGTGGACCGGGTATTTACCATGACCGGCTTCGGCACCGTAGTAACCGGCACCCTCCTCGCCGGTGCGATTAAAACTGGTGACGAGGTGGAAGTGTTGCCCGCACAGCACCCTTGCCGGGTGCGCGGCATCCAGACCTATGGCAGGAAGGCGGACCAGGCGACCGCCGGGCAACGGGTGGCGGTGAACCTGCAGGGCGTGGAGCACGGCCAGCTGCAGCGTGGCGACGTGGTCATTCCCCGCGGCCTCTATCAGACCACCCGGGTGGTGGACGCGCGGCTCAATTATCTTGCGTCCGCCCCCCGTGACTTGAAACACCGGGCGGTGCTGCGCCTCCACTCCGCCACCTACGAGGTGCCGGCCCAGGTGATCTTGCTCGATCGGGATACGCTTCGACCGGGAGAGTCCGCCCTGGTTCAGCTGCGCTTGCGCTACCCGGTACTGCTTCTCAACGGCGATCCTTTCGTGCTCCGCACCTATTCGCCCCAGGCGACCGTCGGCGGCGGCACCATTCTAGACCCGGCTCCGCCGAGACGGCGGCGGCGTTCCGCAGAGGCACTGCAGCTCCTGAAGGCCCTCAGTGGCATGGACGACCAAGAAAAGCTCCGCCAGCTCATTTCTGCGGCATTGTATTCGGGAATTACCCAGGAGGAGCTCGCAACCCGCAGTGGCCTCCCCGCCAAGAAGCTGGAACTTGCCTTGGGAGCCCTCCTCACCGCCGGCCAGGTTATCCAGGTGGTGCGCGAACCGAAGCTATATCTCGCCAAAGATCACTTTAATGGCCTGAAGGCACTCCTGCTGAAGGGAGTTGAAGGCTTTCTCCAGGAGAACCGACTCAAGGATGGGATGGGGAAGGAAGAACTGAAAATGCAGCTCCCAAAACGGAGCGACAGCCGCTTTTTCGGCCCGTTGCTGGCGGCACTGGAAAAAGACGGCAAACTTGCCGTCGACCGTGATCTGGTGACCCTCAGGGGTCATAAAAGAACTGCCACCGTCGATCAGGCGGGGCTGCAGTCCCGGATTGAAGAGGCACTGCAGCGGGGAGGCATTGAGGCACCCACCATCAAAGAGCTCTGCGACTCTCTCCGTTGTGGGGAAAAGGAGCTGCTAGAGCACTTAAACCTGCTTACCCGGGAAGGACGGGCGGTAAAGCTGAAGAGTGACGTTTTCTACGCCTTGCAACCCATCGTCCAGGTCCGGCAGCAGCTGGTCACCTACCTGAAAGAGAAGGGAGAGATCACGCCTGCAGAGTTCCGGGAGCTGACCGGCCTCTCCCGCAAATTCATGATTCCGATTCTGGAACATTTCGATCAGGAAAAACTGACCATCCGGGTGGGGGACAAGCGGGTTTTGCGGAAGGGGTAGGAGTTACCAGACGTAATCCTTGGCAATCTCGCGCTTATCATGCCCAGCCAAGATATGCAGCACGCGGATTTTCTTGAGTGTTACCGGAGAGAAGCTGCCGAGGGGGAAATAGACGATCTTTTTGCCGAGCCTGGCGGCGATCTGCTTGAAATAGCTCCGGGGCGGGCGGGGAGCCACAAAGACCACGTTCCGTTCCGGGGAATAGTCGAGGGCCGCCAGCAGAAGCACCTCGGACTTGGTGCGGGCGAAGCTGTAATCCTGGTCTTGCCAGACATCATCCATCCGCCGGGGGGGGTAGGAGAGGAGGAACCCCCCATACTCACAGCGGCAGATGCCCGGACCGACGATGTTGTCGGTGGGGGGAGTGGCGTAAAAGGCCATGTCCGACTCCTGCTCGTGCTCCCCCAACCAGGTCATCTGATAGGGGAAGCGCTCCCCCTGCCGGTCCTCGTCAAAGATCACTACCACCCCACCGACTCCCCCCTTGACCCGCTGGTTTTCCCGCACGTAGATTTTCCCTTCGTGGAGGTTTCTGATGGTCTCGCGCATGTCGATGCCGTCGAGGATCGACGCGGTAAAGGGCTCCACCCGGCTCTGTTCCTCGGAGAGCTGCTTGGAACCTTTTTTCTTCAGAAACCTCCCATAATCCTCGATCGCCAGGTCTTCCGGCGGGTAGGAACAGATGGAGGGATCGTCAAAGCCCTTGAGCCATGCTCCGGGGCGCTGCTCCCGCTTGCGTTGCAAAAACTTCAGCTGTGAAAGCCCCTTGGCCTCCCGCTTTTGCCGGGGGCGGAAGCGGATCCGTCGACTTCCCCCCCACAGGTCTTCCGGGGTGAGCCGGATGGTGGGGATACCGCTCTGCTCCTGTTGCCAAGGGTAAAACGTGGCAAGCCGCCAGAAGGCATAGGCAAAGTTGTCGTCCACGCAGGCACGGGCAGTGGCGAGGAGTTGAAACAGATCGGGGAGGAGATAGCCGGTGGTCAGGGCATAGTTCCGGGCATACTTGAAAAAGGCCCGTTTCTGCCAGATATGGACCGGTTCGCCGGTCTCCTGCCGATAGTGACGGGCCGCCTCCAGAAACAGCCGGAGCTGGAGGCGCTGCCGGTCGATACTGGCACCGTCCCCCACATGATGGGCACTCCTTTGCATCGACTCCCTGAGAACCTCCTCCTCAGCCACCTGCTTCTTGCCACCTCTGATGAGTTCTAAGGCGCTGTAGCTCTTCCGCAGCCCCTCCCCCTTCGCCACCGGCTCCGGCGAAAGCGGGCCACGGCGCAGCTCGTAAATTGCCGAGAGAAAGGAGAATTCGCCGAGCACCTCGCGGCAGGAGTCGGGGTGGAGATTCATCAGACGGACGTTGTCCCGCCTTACCCTTTCCAGCGGCGCCGTCTGGGGCCGGGCAAACAGCTCCTTTATTCGATCGAGATGGGCCATCCCGCAGAGAAACAGCACCCTCTCATGCTTTGCCGACAGCTGTTGCAGCCGCCAGGCCATCCCCTGCTCCCGCCGGAGGTCACCCCGGCACGGCGGGACATTCGCCGTGGCCCGGACGAACTCGGCATAGTAGTTTTTCAAACCAATCCGCTGAACCGCATAGGGGTCCGGCATGGCTTCCTCGTGGCAGGGGTAGTCATCCAGGTCCACATCCACCAGCGCCAGCGGAATATTGTTGGTCAGGGCGAGGCGCGCCCCTTCCACCAGCGGGTCGGCCGGTTCGATCAGGAGCGAGATGGTCCGACTCTCCCCCTTGGCCGGCTGCACGTCGTACATGAGCACCGAAATCTCCGGCAGCCGCGTCACACCCCGCAAAAATGGGACCTCCAGCGTGAACGGCAGCTCAACAGCTATGCAGTCTGGATTTACCCGCTCCACTGCCTGGCGGACTAGGCAAGCGAACTCCAGCCGATAATGGAGAACCGGGAGGGCGTGAATAGTGCCGAATTTTTCGAGGTGGAGTCGGTGGGGCATGGTTAATTCCGCAGATTTCTGTCTTGGCGGAGCGATACCTCGCCCGCCTCTTCAACAAAAGGTCTCAGTCAGAGCTAGGCAATCCTGCAGGTCACCCCTATCGAAGGTAACGCAGCGCCTCTTCCCCTAAAATCCTCTCCACCGCCAGGGGCAGCATTTCCCGGGACTCCTTCCCGGTGGCATGCATCATCTTCAGGGCGTAGCGAGCGATATTGATCCCGTCACGCACTGAATAGAGCTCGTCGGCGGCATGGGCTCGTTGCAGGAAGTCGACAACGTACTTGAGGATTGCACTAGCTGCAAAAGGGAGATTTTCCTTGAGGATCAGGAGCTCTTCGTCGGCCTCGGGAAAATCGATGTAGATCTGCGGCTGCAGTCGGGAATGGATATATTCCGGGACCTCGAAGGTGGATGAGTCCTCGTTCATGGTGACGACGATGCGAAAATCCGGATGGGCCTTGATCTTCAAGCCGGTGATGATTGACTCCACGTAGCGCCGGTCATCAAGGAGCGGCGCCAGCGAAGCCCAGGCCTTCTCGCTCATCCGGTTTCCTTCGTCGAGGATCAACACCCCGCCCTTGAGCATGGCCGAGACCAGCGAGGAGGCGACATACTGGATCTTGTTGTCCGGGCCGATCACCGGGGTGACGATCAGGTCTTCCGGGCGGGTGTCCATAGTCGCCTGAAACATGTAAACTGACCGCTGTTGGCGTTTGGCCGCAGCATAGGCCAGGGTGGTCTTGCCGACCCCAGGTTTGCCTATCAGACGAGGGTTAAAGGGAATGTCCCGTTCGTCAATTACCATCCAGGCTGCTAGCAGCTGCTGCAGCAGCTCTTCCTGCCCCACCCAGCGAAGTGAGAGCTCGATCGGCTCGGACAGAGTCAGGTTGATGCCGTCGATGGTTATTCTTTCCATTCATCCTCCCGCTTTTCAGGTGTTCTTATCGTGCAGATACATCATCGCCAGCCTGGCCCGGCTCTCCAGGCATTGCGGGCAGAGCTGGCCGGCGTCTTCCCATACCTCGCCCGCCAGCCATTCGCCCGCTTCGGCGTAGGCCGACTTTGCCGCAGTTTCGGCAAATTCGTTTTTGCAGATGCCGCAACGCTTCATTGGCGACTCACCCATTAATAGTAGCCCGGTCGCCTCGCCCCCACCTCACCCTGGGCCGCTTGCTCCACCAGATCCGCCAGACAGGCAATGAACGTCGACGAACTGTTGAGTGACGGGGATCTGCGGAAGTTGGCATAGCCCAACTCCCAGGCTTCCTTGGCGTACTGGATATCGATCTCGTAGAGGGTCTCGATGTGGTCCGAAACGAAGGAGAGCGGGACCATCAGCAGGTTCTTGCAGCCATGGGCAGCCAGGTGTTTGAGCATCTGCTCGGTGGAGGGCTCCAACCACTTCACCGGGCCGGCCCGGGACTGGAAGGCCAGATGGTAGGTAACCCCTGCAAATCGCTCCATGACCAGCCGCACCGTCTCCTCGATATGGCCAAGATAGGGGTCTCCCTGGTCGATGAATGACTGGGGGAGCGAATGGGCGGAAAAGAGGATCTCCCGGTCTGCCAGCGGGTGGAACTGGTCCAATCCCTGCTGAATCTGTTCCGCCAGGGCTTGGATGTAGAGGGGATGGTTGTAGAATCGGTCGATGTACGTAAACTCGAACGCTACTCCCGCCTCGCCGAGGACCCGTTTTAGCTCATTGATACTGGAGCCGGTAGTGGCCCGCGAATAGTGGGGATAGAGGGAAAGCGCGATGACCTTGTCGATCCCCTCCCGTTTGATGGCGGCCAGCGCCTCGATGGTGGATGGATGCCAGTAGCGCATCGCCACGAAGCAGCGAAAATCCCCCCCCAGCTTCGTCTGCAGCGCCTGGGCCTGGGCCTCGGTAAGCTCGCGAATCGGCGACTTGCCACCGATCGCATCATAGTAGAGTTCCACCTTCGGCGCGCGCCGTTTGACGATGAAGCGGGCGATCAGCGGCTGGAGGAAGGCCGGCCCGATTTTAATGATGTCCCGGTCGGTGAAGAGATTGAGGAGAAAAGGCTCCACCGCGTCAAGGGAGTCAGGCCCCCCCATCTGCAGCAGGAGAACGGCGGTTTTCTTCGGCATGGGCACCTCGGCAAAAGTTTTCGGACAACTGTTGCAAATAAACGTCGTGGGCGAAACCGCTACGTTGCTGTGCACACAAGTGCCGATCAGCCACGGGCTCTGGCCTGCCAGCGCACCCACGAAAGCCAACCAACCACAAGCAGATTGACGAGCAGGATGCACATCTTGACTGCGGAGACCGACACGGTCAGCTCATACATCTCGACGGGAAGATAGATGCTGCCGGAGAGGATGCCAAACCACTCGGCCCAGACCCGTTGTCGCCAGAGGCCATAGGCCTCGAAGAATCGGACTATTGCATACGCCAGCGCGGTCAACGCCAAGACCCACAGGCGGGCATCGGTGACGTTTGCTGCGGCATCGAGAAAAACCTGCGGATAATGTTTGGCTGGATTGAAGTGAAGGACGTGGACAATTTCTTCGGCAACCGCCTGAACATTGCGGTGGATCAGCGCCAGCAGGCCGAACCCGGCCACGATTACAATTACGCCTTTGGCGGCTTCGAACATGGCCACGACCCGAACGCCAGCAGCATATCGGCCGTCATGGCCTCTGCCACCTGCATGCGATCGTTTTTTACCTTTCTTCCCGTGTGCGCCGGTCATGAAAAAGTAGTATCAGGTTTAATCTGCATTTGCAATCCCATACAGCTACTCTGGCCGCCGCGATCCGCCGTTGCAGGTATTGAAAATAAAAAAGGCGGGGTAAGCCGCCTTTTTCTGTTGCTTTATTTCTGGGACAACCGATGCACACACTCCACCATGTGGATCGCGTTCTCCGGTGGCACCGTGGGCAAGATGCCGTGCCCCAGGTTGAAGATGTGGCCGGGCCGGCCCGCATTCTCGTCGAGGACCCGCTTCACCTCTTTTTCGATCACCGCTTTGGGCGCGTAGAGCACGGTCGGGTCGAGGTTCCCCTGCACTGCCATGTTCCCCAGGATGTCACGGGCCTTGCCGAGGTTGATATGCCAGTCAAGCCCCATCACCTCGCCGCCGGCCTGCTTGACGATGTCGAGCATGGTGCCGGAACCCTTCACGAAGTGGATGATCGGGATGTTTTGCCGGTTGAGGCCGTTGATCAGCCGGGTGGTATAGGGAAGCACATACTTCTGGTAGTCGCTCGGGGAGAGGATGCCGCCCCAGGTGTCGAAGATCTGGATTGCCTGGGCGCCAGCCTTGATCTGGGCGTTCAGGTACTCCATATCCATGGTGGTAATCTTCTCCATCAGGGCCGCATAGACCTCGGGAGCGGTGTACATCATCTTTTTGATCAGGGCAAAATCTTTGGAGCCCTTCCCCTCAACCATGTAGCAGGCCAGGGTGAACGGCGCACCGCCAAAACCAATCAGCGGTACCTTACCAGCCAACTCTTTGCGGAGGATCTTGATTGTCTCCAGGACGTAGGGAACATCCTGTTCCATCTGCGGAATGCGGAGCCGCTCCACGTCGGCCATGGTGCGGACCGGGGTTTCGAAGACCGGCCCGGGGACGAAATCGAGCTTCAGCCCCATCGGCTCCACCGGAGTGAGGATATCGGAAAAGAGGATAGCGGCATCGACCCCCAGGATATCCACCGGCTGGATAGACACCTCGGCGGCCAGCTCCGGGGTCTTGCAGAGCTCCAGGAAGGAGCATTTGCTCCGCACCCGCATATAGTCGGGAAGATAACGGCCAGCCTGACGCATAAGCCAGACCGGGGTCCGGTCCACCGGTTTACCCCAGCAGGCATCGAGAAAACGTGTATTCATAATAAACCCTCCTAAATTATATTCAAAATCTTCACCACAAAGACACGTAAAAAACCTCATTTAACAA
>JANXYN010000076.1 GCA_025356035.1 Geobacteraceae bacterium | reverse complement strand
CTTGAGTATTTCCCTGTGGCGGGAAATAGTGCTTAAGGTTGCATCGTCTGCCGGAATAAGCACACCTCGGCCGACTTTTTTCCACAGGTCGAGCAGCACTTCAATGAGCTCCCGCTCGTTCTTTTCCGGGTGCGGAATTCGGATGCGGTTGACCACGTACTTTGACACATAGCCCATGTCCATACTGTTGTAGTAGAGACAGCTAACCGGCACCCCCGAACACCCGAGCGCCCGAATAACCCCCAGCCCGGAGGTATGGCTTGAAAGCACTATTGCAGGAATCATTTTTGCTCATCCATTGTTGCGGTTGAGTTAACTTCTAACGTTCGTTGCAGCTAAGGATTGGTCGAATTTTATGCTTTCCTAAGTATTTCTGGGCCTTGACGATCCGCGCTTTGATCACATTTTCCGGCATTTTCGGCTGAATCTTTGCTGCCTCGGTATTTTCCTTTTCATCATAGGGGAAGATCGTTACCGACTCGAACGGGATGGTAACGATCTTGGTCAGGGTTTCCTCCAATTCATCCTCCGTTTCTGAAGGGAAGCCCACGATTATCTGTGTGTGCAGTTTAAGTTCATGGTTGCGGTTGCTGAATTCCTGCAAGGTCTGCAGGATGTCTTGCACGGTATGCCCGCGGTTCATAAGCCCGAGAACCCTGTCGTTGGCCGACTGGACTGGGCAGAGGAGGCTCGCCACATAAGGCGACTCGACCAGGTCCATGAACTCCCGCCGATATTGGATGAGCCAGCGGGGATTGATCTCTTCGATGTGTAGCTTGACAGGTTTTTGAAGACTGGCACCGTTCGCGGCTCGGATCTTTTCGATCAGGGCGGCAAGGAGCGCCGGGAAATTCGTGTCAATGTCCTGTCCGTACGCCCCCACATCATCTCCAAGGAGAATGAAATCACGGAACCCTGACTTCAAGCCGCGCTCGAATTCCATGAGCAGGGTGCCGGCCTGTTTGCTCTGGATTCTGCCGACCGCGTACCTCACCGCACAGTAACTGCAAGCTCCAAGACAGCCACGGCTGGTGAAGAGGTGGTATTGCCGCTTGGCATCACTGGCCAGCCGGTTGCGCAAATACTGAAAGGAACGGCGGATGAACGGCTTAGACAGTTCATAGCTCCCGACGAATTTGCCGAAGGCCTTTGACCAGGAGGAGTGGTTGACCTCACCGCTCATGATGTTGGCGTCGCTAACGTCCGCGAATTTATGGCGGATCTGCGGGAAATGACTGTCTATCTCGTTGATCTGCTTCGGCGTGATATACTCGTAATCACAGGTTTTATGAAACCTGGAAGGCGAAATGTCCGGCAGACAGCCGTAGACTATAACCTTGGCGTTGTACTTTTCGTATTCCTTGATCGCCGCGAAGGAGTTCTCCTCCTCCTCTTTTTTAAACGCGCAGGTTGTCACGAGGATGTAGTCCGACTGTTCCGGACTGTCGAGAATCTCGTAGCCGTTCAAGCGGAAATAGGTATGGAACTTGGCCACATCGAGCTTTCTGCGCGAGCAGCCGCTGCTTTCGATGAAGATGTTCATGTGCTACTTCCCTCACAGGTTTTGCGAAAACTACTCACCCACTGGTTTGAAAATGCCCGGAGCCAAGTCAATCCCTTTTTCTTTGCCGATTCGCGGACAACTTCACTGCAGCGAATAGCGATCGTTTCGGGAAGAATTGCCCGGCGGAAGAAAGTCGGTGGACCGTAATCAACCCCTACAGTCCGCACCTCTGCAAGGTTGTTGGCCAACAGTGTCCTGTTAATCCCATTGAGCCGGTATCTCCTGATCCTAAAGTTCCTGTTTTTGCCGAAATTCCGCGCGCTAGCTGAAAGAGGCTTCCTGTTACTTTTCCATATGGTGTGCCAGAGGTATTCCCAAATCCGGCACAGGTAATAATACGGGTCGAACAGGCAACCGAGTCGAAAGGCGTTTGGCAGAATGATGATCCCCATACCACCAGGCTTGAGGACGCGACTGATTTCGGCTACGCCGGTCCAGTCGTTGTGCAGGTAAGGGAGCCCACCAAGACAGAGGACCAGATCAATGGAGTTGCTTGCGACCGGTAGCCGTTCCATATCCCCCAGCATGCACGAGGCGGAGGAATACCTGCCAACTCGTTGCTTCGTCCTGTCCACCATCCCCGGCGAGATATCGATTCCGTACACCGTATGTCCCTGCAAGAGAAGCTGCTCCATGACCACTCCAGTCCCGCATCCCATATCGAGCATCGTCAGTTTATTTGCACCCGCGTAGTCGGACACCAGCCGAAGAACGATCTCCATCCGCTTACAAATTGCATAGTGGTTGAAGCTTTGATGGCTGACTTTTTTGTCATACACATCGCACCAGTAGTCAGAACAGCTTGTGAAATAGCCCGCCACATCCGATTTTAGGTAGTTGCTGAGTTTGCTCATAGTAAGACCGCTCTGGCCTCAGCCATACTAACTGGGTGCGCAGAGACTTCATAACGGTTTTGTCCGTACTGCTCCGCCCAGTATTGGGCCAGTTCTTTCGGCAAGACATGCCAGTAGCTGTTTTTGTAGCGTTTGTTAACATATTGGAGAAATTCTTCGTAATAGGCGATGGGATACTCGTCGTAACGAAGTTTCTTATCCCCGAAGTTAATGTAGTCGGGGTGGACATTGAGAAGGGCCATGCCGCCTCGTTCGGCAAGCCAGTCCAGCTTCCGTTTCCAGGTTTCAATGGTTCTCTGCTGCAAAAGGATAAACAGCGTAAAGTCCTGCGGTAATGTATAGGGTAGTTCCAAATATCCTTTCCGGTTCGCATTTCCAGACACGTAAAACGGGAAAACGGTCCCGACTCCGTCAGGCTGAGGCTCAAATGGGTCCGTATCGAAGGTTGAAGCGTCATACATTATGTCCAGTTCGCGAATCCAGTCGAGGTTATGAAACATGCAGGGCGAACGGAAACCGAATGCTTGCCATTCTTTCAAATAATGATTGATTTTCGGGGCAAACTGCCGGAAGACTTCCTGCGAAAGGTAAAGTTTCCGGTCATGGCATAGGCCGTGAAGGCCGACTTCAAAGCCGGCAGCAACGAGGTCCCCCCTGAGTTTATGCGAAACCCGATATTCCTCCGCAACGAAATTGAATGAAGAGCGAAAACCCAATTGCCGTTCAAGCCGCATCAACTTAGAGCATTTGTCCTGGCCTCGTGTTGACTCCACGTCATGGGTGAGGACCAAGGCAAAATGCTTGTTTCCCGGCCATCCTTGCCAGCCGACGGGAATCTTGCCTGCTTCTCGGTCGATCGGCCAGATATCTTCGCATGATTTCAGTTTCCTTATGGCGACTCTTCTGCGCAACCATAGCTGTAATTGCCTGGGGATAAATGGCTTAACATGATAATAAATCTTAGATATATTTGAATCGATCAGTAAATTCATGTTATCCCACATACCTATATAGTGTTGAACCAACTATCTGTGCTATTGGAATGGGTAATATTCTGAATACTCTACGAAATATTCTGTTGATAAGCGCCTTTCCTGTTACAAATTTATCCCGCTTTAGATCATACTTATAGTAGTTAATAACATGCTCTTGAGTGCCCCAGCCATTTTTATATTGCCTCAGTCCTGCGTTTTCTGGTTCTGTACGGCCAAAACATAGTAATTTATAACCATTATTAGAGTACCACTTTATTGCTTCCCACATAACTAGGTTATTTGCTCTGAGACATTGATATCGTTTATCAGAGGCTCCATACTTGTAAACCGCTCTATTCCCAAAGTGAAAGTATACTGCTCCGGCTATGGTCACGTTATTGTACGAAGCAAGAACAACAATTCCTTGTTCTTTTGATATTATGTGTTTGTAAACATTGTCAAAAAAATAATCCGGTTGCGGAGGCAGCCCATGTTCCTTCCTCGTCATGCGGTTTAAGCGGCTAAATTCTTCTATTGATTCGGGCGTAAAGTGGATATTAACCCGAACGCCTTGTTTGAGCGCCTTGTTGATGTTTCTTTTGTTGCTATCACGGAAATTGGCATACAGTGTTTCCGCGTCTTTGGCGAGTTCCAGTGTGTGGCCATAATAAAAGGAGGCCGAAGTCATATTCTGAGATAATTCTGTTCCTCCCCTTATTTCTATGTATTTCCATGCAGCACTCTTTCCATACTCGATTAAACTGCGGATTGCAGCTTGATATTGAACTTTGTCAAGAATTATGGGTTCGCAGCAGTCGGTAAACGGTAGCGACACTCCTCTCTTGCCGGTCAGGATACTTTTTATACTCATAACCGGAATTAATGCCGACAATTTCCCTTCGTTCATTAACGTGAAGTAAACGGGTTGATAGTTGTACGATTCATATAGAACCTTGGCCCAGTACGACGAATGAAAAAATGAATAGTCTCGGCTTGAAAGCAGCAAATTGTCCCATTTTGGGTAATCCACAGGATTTACAACTTCCAGCTTAAAGTCCATTTTACAATTCCCGGCTCATGGTCGTAATTACCGTTGACAATGAACCCATATCTGTCAAGCCATTACAACTTTGTCGCAGGGCTCACGGTAAACCCCGCGGGTGTCCACAATCAGCCGGGCGTGCTGGAAGATCAGCTCATAATCAAAGTCATCATGATTGGTGGCTATCAGAACGCAATCGTAGCCGGCCAAATTCTCAGCTGTTAGATCAATGCTTGTCAGATCAAAGGAGTAAGTGCGTATCTTTGGAAAGATCGGCACATGTGGATCGCTGTAATCGACCATAGCCCCCTTTTTTAGCAGCTTATCCATCAGGACCACGCTGGGTGATTCGCGCATATCGTCTACGTTCTTTTTGTAAGCGATCCCCAATACCAGCACTCGTGCTCCCTTGAGCGCCAGACCACGGTCATTTAGGGCGTTCATCAGCTTGCTAATGACCCAATCGGGCATGGCGGTGTTGACTTCGCCGGCCAATTCGATGAAACGGGTGCATAAACCATAGGAACGGGCCTTCCAGGTCAGGTAAAACGGGTCGATGGGAATACAGTGACCACCAAGGCCGGGGCCCGGATAGTAGGGGGTGAAGCCGAAAGGCTTGGTGGCGGCGGCAGCGATTACCTCGCGGATATCTATTCCCATGGCATCGCAAACAATTTTTAATTCGTTGACCAGCCCGATGTTTACGGCGCGGTGGATATTCTCAAGCAATTTGGTCATCTCCGCGGTGCGGGTGCAGGAGACCGCCACCATCCGGTCGATTACCTTGCTATAAAGCGCTAGTCCGACTTCCAGGCAATTGCGCGTACTGCCACCGCAGACCTTTGGGATGTTCCGGGTGGTGAAACTGCCGTTGCCAGGATCTTCCCGTTCGGGAGAGAATACCAGGAAGATGTTTTCTCCGACCGTTAGCCCGATTGATTCTAGACGAGGCAGTAGTTCTTCGTCGGTGGTGCCGGGGTAGGTGGTGCTCTCCAGGCTGATCAACTGGCCGGGCCGGAGATACGGCAAGATGGCATCCACAGAGTTAATGATGAAACTCAGGTCAGGCTCGCGGTGTCCGTTTAGCGGAGTCGGTACGCAGATGATCAGCGCATCGGCCTCTCCAGCCCTGCTTAAATCGGCGGTCCCTTCGAACAAGCCTGACGCAACGGCGGCGGCAACCTGCTCGGCCGGGATGTGCTTGATATAACTCTGCCCTGCAGAGAGCTTAGCGATCTTTTCCCGGCTCGTGTCGAAACCAAGCACCCTGTAGCCCGTCTCGGCAAAGCGGAGGAACAGGGGGAGGCCGACGTAACCCAAGCCAATGATGCCGATGACGGCGCTTTTGTTTTCGATGCGGGAAAGAATCTGTTGTTTCATCACTGCCCTCGGTTAGCCGTCAAACCTTCGCTTAACCCAACATGCAACTCATCAATAAACGAGAACAAAGGGTTGACAGCGTATGCCCAACAAATCCAAATTAACCAGCAAAGACTTCGGCTCTGCCGGAAATTTCGCGCTTCCTCATTACCGACGGGGAGGTGAGATGAAATTTCCTTATGCCGTCTGCTACATATTCAATCTGCTCTTTTGATAATTCAGGGAACATCGGTAAAGAGACAAATTGATTGGCGCTTCTTTCCGCGACAGGGAACGCCCCTTTCCGTATCCCCAAAAAGCTATATGCCTTTTGCAGATGGACGGGGACAGGGTAATGGATGCCACAGCTGATACCCATCTCAGACAATGCGTCCATGAGTGCCTGCCGGTTCTGGGCACGAATTGCATAGACATGGTAGATATGGTTTGCGTAGTCCATTTCTTTGGGCGTAACAATACCTTCCACGCCCTTGAGCGATTTGTAGTAGATCTCCGCGTTTCTTCGGCGTGCCTCATTCCAGGTAGGGAGGTATTTGAGTTTCACACTCAACACAGCACCCTGCACTCCATCCATGCGGCTATTCATGCCGATCAATTCATGGGAATATTTCCTTGTCTGGCCATGGTCGCGCAACATCCTGATTATTTCGTTAAATTCCGCATTATTTGTCACTATTCCGCCGGCTTCGCCGTAGGCACCGAGATTTTTCCCGGGATAAAAGCTGAAACAGCCGAGATCGCCGATGGATCCAACCGGTTTGCCCCGGTATTCCGCCCCATGGGCCTGACAGGCATCTTCAATGACAAAGAGTCCATGCTTTTGGGCAATTTCCATGATCGGGGCCATGTCAGCGGGCTGGCCGAAGAGATGAACGGGGATTATTGCCTTTGACCGCGGCGTGATCGCTTCCTCTACCAAGCTTGGGTCCATGGTGTGGCTCTGCTCATCAACGTCCACAAAGACCGGCTTGGCACCACACAAGCTGATCGCCTCTGCCGTGGCGATAAAGGTGTTCGGCACGGTGATGACTTCGTCGCCGGGACCGACGCCAAGTGCCAGGAGCGAGAGCCAGAGGGCTTCGGTCCCGCTGCCGACGCCGATGGCGAACTTACCCTGGCAGAATGAAGCAAACTGCTCCTCGAACCGGGCAACAAACAGCCCGCCGGAAAAGGCGTTGCACTCAATTACTTCGTCCAAGGCATTTTTGATTTCCTCAGCGATGGACAGATACTGAGCTTTGAGATCGAGAAAAGGGACTTGCATATCTTGGCTCCTCAGGCGATTTTTTTTAAGGAACGGGCTGGGTTCCCCGCGACTATTGTGTTTGGCGGCACATCCCTGGTTACTGTGCTGCCGGCTCCGACGATGGCGTTCTCTCCCACGATAATGCCACAGAGTAGGGTCGTCCCCGAACCGATTGATGCACCGCATTTTACCAGGGTACTATCGCAGACCCAGTCCGCTTCGGTTTGCAGGGTCCCGTCCATGGTAGTAGCCCTTGGATAGCGGTCGTTGATAAATGTCACGCCGTGACCAACGAAAACGTTATCCTCGATAGTCACCCCTTCGCAGATGAAGGTGTGGCTTGAGATCTTGCAGTTCTTGCCGATTGTCGCATGCTTCTGGATCTCGACGAACGGGCCGATTTTGGTATTCTCCCCGATCGTGCAACCGTAAAGATTGACAAACTTGGTCAATTTGACATTCGGCCCAAGCTTAACGTCATTGGTCATGCAAATATATTCGCTCATTTGCCCCTCCTGGGTTGGTCTGGAGATATGTCCGTCCCTAGAAATATACGAGCTCTCCGCCTCGTTTAATGGATTTTTCTGTGGCCGAGAGCATCTTGACCACATTCAACCCAGAATAACCGTCATTGAAAGGTGTTTTGTCGTTCGTGATGCAGTCGACAAAATACTCGGCTTCGACCTTCAGAGCCTCTATCTGATCCACCCTCGGCGCCCACATATCGCCGGAGCGATAATTCATTCGTTGATGGTAAGCTTTCTCTGTGTCATTCGTTTCTACGCCTCGGTCATATACTCTTACCTTTTCGTCGGACACCAGATCGTTCCAGACTATCATCTTATTCCGGCCGCCGATCAAGGTGGTCCTGATCTTGACAGGAGAAAGCCAGTTGACGTTGATGTGAGCAATAAGGTTTCCGGAAAAATAGACCGTTATGTAGGCTACGTTTTCCAGGTCGCTGTCAAAATGCGCCATGCCGGTGGCCATGATAGCGACGGGAGCCGGGCCAATGAGATAATCCATGATCGACAGGTCGTGTGGCGCCAGGTCCCAGATGACATTGACATCCTTCTGAAACAGCCCCAGATTTATCCGCGTGGAGTCGAAGTAATACAAATCGCCAATGACCTTGGTATCGATCAGCTCCTTAATCTTCTTAACTGCACCGGTGAAAAGAAACGTGTGATCCACCATGATTTTCAGGTTCTTCTTTTCAGCAAGCTCAATCAACTCTTCCGCCTGGGTGACTGATGAGGTGAACGGCTTCTCGACGAAGATATGCTTGCCATTTTCGAGTGCCATTTTGGCCAGCTCGAAATGAGTCGAAACCGGCGTGACGATCACTACCGCATCGATCTCGGGTGAACGGATGATCTCCCGGCAGTCGCAGGTCAGATTGACGTTCGAATAGCTTTGTTGGGCCCGATTCAAGGCACTCTGCTGAAAATCACAAATCGAGACCACTTCTGCGCTGGCAACGCTATTGAAGTTCCTGACCACATTCGGCCCCCAGTAGCCATAGCCGATCACCCCAAGCTTGATCATGCTCCACCTCTATTATTCTTCCGCACCAAGATATGCAAAGCGTCACCAAACCTTGCCGGTCAACCATTCGAATTGCCGCTAATAGGCGCCTTTACCTCGCAAAACCGCCAGGGGAGTTTGCAGTATGAGTTTGAAATCGAGCCAGAGGGACCAGGTTCTGATATATTCAATGTCAAGGCGAACCATGCCGTCAAAGGTAGTCATGCTTCTCCCCTTGACCTGCCAAAGTCCGGTTATCCCAGGTTTTGTCCCCAGCAGACGGTATCTGTGCCAAGTATCGTAGTTTTCCAGTTCGTAGGGGATTGGAGGCCGCGGCCCCACCAGTGACATCTCACCTTTCAAGACATTAAAAAACTGAGGGAGCTCATCAAGGCTGGTTTTTCTGAGAAATTTACCGAGGGGGGTAATCCTGGGATCGTCACGGATTTTAAATACCCTGGCGGTCGTCTCATTATGGCCTGTCTCCTGTTTCACTTGGTCAGTGATGAATTTTTTTATGTATTCTCTGTGAATGGTATCGCTATTATTCACATGCATTGACCTGAATTTCAAAAAAACAAAGGTTTTGCCATAGAGACCGGATCGCTCCTGTTTATATAAAACCGGCCCCCGTGACGTACACTTGATCAGTACCGGGATTACAACGAACAGAGGGGAAAAAAGTATAAGCGCAGTGATGCTTCCAACTATATCAATAATCCTTTTCAGTAAACCTGGTACTTTGTTTGTCACATCACCATTTATCTCAGGGTAAAATAGTAAATCAGGTGGCTCGCACTGTTTATTACCTGCAGTAGTTTCAGGAAAGATATGAAACTTAGCTTCTATTCTACTAGCAACATCTTTTGTGAGAACGCTTGAAAACGTATTTTGCAGTTTACAATCGATGGTATCGATTGTTTTAGCAACATTGTCATGTGAAATTTCAGTAAAAATTACACCTAACACTGCATTGCGACTAAACCAGCCACATATATCTATTTCTCTTGTCGACAAAGTCAATCCATATGCCAGAGCCTTCAGCATCTGGCCACCTTTGTCTGACGAAAAGACTTTACGGATGTCCAGCAGCAGAACCAGCAATGTTTCTTTGGAGCGCTCGGCCCTTTTTCTTTCGCAGTACAACATCTTAAGAAAATATTCTTGGTCATAGATGCCGCATTCATTGTCAATGATGCCGGGACTGGCTTTTCCCAGAGAGTGCCGGCTGCTGCCAATCTTTGAATTAGGCCAGGACATTAACGACTTCATGGCTCACCTGTTTTGTCATACGGCCAGTTATGGTGCTCACAACCATTTATATATCTTGTCAGGAATGTGGTAACGCCGTTTATTTAAAACGACTCCACAAACCTTACCGCCGTTCTTCTGGATTGTGTCTCTCGCATTGGCGGCAACCTGCCATCTTGTCCTCTCTGCTTCGATGACCAGTATCAAGCCATCAACGTTGCGTGCCATTGTCATGCTCTCAGCAGAGACAGAAGCAGGTGCTGAGTCCACCACGATGAGATCGAATTCCTTCTTTAATTCATTAAATAGCTCAGTATTCGCCTGCTCTAAGTACGCCTGCTGCTTTGCTGCGGTGTCTGCGAAAATCGGAGCCAGATACAGGTTGGTCACCCCGGCATGGTAGCATGCGCTCTCGACAAGATCGCCATTGCTCAGCACCTCTTTCCACGAATACTTATGGCTGATTTCAAAGTAGAGGTGCTGGACTGGATTATGACAGGCCGCGTCCAGGATAAGCACCTTCTTGCCCAATCGTTTCGCTGCTGTTATGGCAAATTCACGAGCAACCGTGGAAACCCCTTCCCCCCTCTGAGATCCTATAAACTGAAGGGCCTTTGCCGGGCAATCAGGAAGAATGCCTTCAATGTTGTGATATAGACCAATCATCTCTTTTTCTATGGTTAAACCGACGTCCCCAGAGAAAGTTGCTTCAAGGCAGGGAACAGGTGCTAATGGCTGCTTGTTGGTCTTAGCCACGGAGGATGGTGGAGTCTCCATAAGCTTTCGTTCCTGTTGTGCCTGTTGCAGAGCCTCGTAGATATTACTCATGCCGACTTCTCCTCTTCTCAGCAGAATTATGGTTGTCGTGCCATCTTCGGCTGTGGTTTATTTCCTTTCCAACGGGAAATAGAGCGTGTCACCCTCACGAATCGTATTCTCATCCACAATCCGCGGATTTCTTTCCTTGACCAATTTCATCAAAGCCTTGTCTGTGGAACCGTAGGTTTCCAAGAGGAGTTTTGCCAGAGTATCCCCCCTTCTAACCACTTTACGGAGCTGGTCCGGATGTTTCTGCTGGTCTGCTCCGACGGAGGCATCTTCAGCAATTTTTCCCGCTGTTCCAGCAGGCGGTTCCGCAACCGCTTGGCTGCTATCATTGGTTTCAGCTCGCTGCCCAGAGACAGGGGCGATAGTTTGGGGCTGGGTGTGGATATCGGCTGCAAAATGGTTACCTTCGTTGTTCCACCAGAATGCTGTGGCTAATAGCAGCAGGACTGTGCCTGCAATGGCTAAGCGCCAACGGATATCGCCAATAGTGGGCGCCATGCCGAGGTCGCCGATGATCTCCTTGGCGACCCGCTTGGTCACCCTGGTTTGCCGATTGCCGAAAGAGGTGATGAGACAGTTGTCGCACAAGATATTGATAAGGCGGGGAATCCCTTCGGCTTTGTTGACAATCTGCCGTAGCGCCTGTTTGCTGAATAGCTCGGCATTGATTAACTGGGTTTTCGTTAATCGGTGTTTTATGTACTCCAGGCTTTCGTTCCTGGTCAGTGGCAATATTTTGGTGCGGATAGCAATCCGCTGCCTGAGTTGCCGCAGGACATGCTGTTTCAGCTTTGCTTCGAATTCTGGCTGACCGCTGAATACAATCTGGATGAGCTTGTCCGTGGCTGTTTCAAGGTTTGAGAGCATGCGAAGGTTTTCCAGTGTTTCAATGGGCATGTTCTGTGCCTCGTCGATCATCAGCACCACATTCTTGCCGCTTTTGTATTCCTCAATTAATAGCCGGTGGAGCTGATCAACCAGCCCATAGACGTCACCAGTTTTGGCAGTGGATCCCAGGTTCTGGAAGATCGTTTCCAGTAAAGCCTTGAAAGGAATATTCGCATTAAAGATGTAGATCGCTTTGCACTTCTCCCTGCCGATCCGCTCCAGGGCTGACCTGATGATGGTGGTCTTGCCAACGCCGACTTCACCAACAATGGTGATAAAACCTTTTCTCTTCTCCACTCCGTAAATGATTGCGCCCAGCGCCTCTCTGTGCGACGGGCTCAGATAGAGCAACTGCGGGTCGGGCGTTATATGGAACGGCTCTTTTTTTAGATTGTAAAAATTCAGATACATAGGGCACTGCCTCTTTCTATTCAATCTTTGTAAGAAATGCCGGCAATGACCGGGAGGCCGAGGCGCGCCTCGACCTGTTCGGGAGTGGAAAAGCTCTGGGCCGAGTGCTCGGCGAAAAATGCCAGGGCGAGTCCGGCAACGGCACCGCCGAGGATTGCCAGAGCGATAATCTGCACTTTTTTCCGTCCCGCCGGTTCCGAAGAAGCGGTAGCCGCTTGGATAATGCTGATATTGGCGAGTTTGAGCAGGTTCATGTTGTCGGAAATCCGGGCTTCCTCCGCCCTTTCTGCATAGGTCTGGTAATTCTTTCTGCTGATCTCCACTTCGCGCTTCCTGTTCTGCAGCTCATTGTCGCTCAGCTCAAGAGCCTGTAATTCACGCTCGATCAGAGCCAACTGTTCCTTCAGTGCCGTTGCCTGGGCTTTTTGTGAACTCAGGTCGGTCTCGCCCTTCAATAGCTCCATTTCTGCCTGCTGGAAATATACATTTCCTGTTTTCATTCTGCCGTGCAGACCCGCTTGCTGGTCCCGGAGAAAGTCTTTGACGATCTGCAGTTCCTTGCGGACATTCACCACCAGTTGACTCCGCTCCGTATACTTTCTCAAGAGCTCCTGCTCCTCAATTTGAAGGGCAAGAAGCTTTGACTTTGCTTCAGAACTGGTCTTATCCTCGTCCGCCTGCGCATACTGAGAGCTATTTCCCAGTATGCCCTTCTTGCTGTTTTGCAGGGAGGCAATGCGTTTCTGCAGCTCATAGACCCGGCTTTGAGCGTTCTTATATGCCGTGTCCAGTTCCTTGCGCTGGGAAAGAAGCAGGCTTCTTTGCTCATCAAGGGAGAAGAGCCGATGCTGCTGTTTAAAAGCCTCCAGCCCGGTTTCGGTTTCAGTGAGCTTTCGGGCATAATCCGCAAGCTGCTTTTCCAGGAACGAAGATTGCGGGTCGCTAAAGACCTGGAGGTGCTTTTCCTTAAAGAGCTCGACCAGCAGGTTTACCGCTTGGGCGGCAAGCCTTGGATCTTCGTGGCGGAATGAAACCTCAATCACACTGGCATTGGTCACACCTTTTACATTCAGATTCTTGGCAAACAGTTCAATTGCCCTGTCCAGCGGCGGCACATTGCCGAAACTGCTGGTAGCTAAAGCAGGGTAGAGGTTTTCCAGCTTGATCGTAGTAATGACCTTTTCGATCAGCTCCTTGCTGGTCAGGATCTGGATTTCAGAGTTAATGACGGTCTGTTGGTTAAGAGCCATCATCGGCTTGTTGTCTCCAACTTCGGGTCGGCTCATGTATTCACGGCCCATTTTTACCAGCAGGCTCGACTTCGACTCGTAGACCGGCGTGAACAGGAAAGAGGCTAAAGTGACGGAGACAACAACTGCGCAAAAAACCGTTAATATCTTCTTCCTGTGCTTGAACAGCACCGTGAGAAAATATCTTAAGTCGCCTGTCTGCTGCTTATCCTCGAGCAAATATTGGTTATTCATGGACGAATCCTTTTGGTTATTTAATATATAGCGAAGCCTGCGCCAATGGGGATCGGGATGTTTCTCCGGATGTACTGATCAATCCATAAGTTGACATTTGCAATATGTGATCTCGGCACATAAATTATGTCATTCGGCATAACCGAAATGTCCTGTGCCCGGTCTGACCCGTCTAGGGCCTTTTCCAGATTCACCACCATAGTGATTAGTTTGTTGTCGGCGGACCGCCGGGCTACGATTACTTCATCGACCCTGGCCGACTCTTTGAACCCCCCAGCCTGGGATACCGACTGTAGTACGGTCATCGGTTCGGTCAGATTAATCAACCCCGCCTTGTTGACCTCACCGTCCACATAAACCTTCTGCGCGGTAAACGTCCGGACAAGCACGGAAATTTCGGGATGGGCGATTTCGCCGGCGTATTTCCCCTTAAGAGTTTCCACTAACTGGGCGGGCGTTAAGCTGACTGCGGTAATTTCCCTGGCCAGCTGCAAGGAAATGCGGCCATCGGGCCGAACGGTGACCAGTTCGTTCAGTTCCGGGTTGTAAAAAAATTTGATTTCCAACTGATCGCCCGCCTGAATCCGGTATTCTTGGGGTGGAGTCGTGGTTGTTTGCGCTGCGCTAGGTAATGGTGTGGGGTACCTCACGGCAGGGGAGCAAGCCGTCACCAGCAGGATGGGTATAAACATGATGATGCCTGACAATTTCATAAAAGCGTCCTCCTCATGGCATGAACATCGAACGGTCGAGCTGCTGGATAAATCCAGTGTTGCTCCTCATCTCCATTAAGCCAACGATTCTAAAGATGTGTCGACTCTAATAATTACACAATAATTCACCGAAACAATAGAACGTAATGGTTTATTTTAATTGTCAAAAGCTATTAAACCTCTATGCTTTTGAATTAATACTAAAGTTTCAAATAACTGCAGCGACAGGAAATTAAGGCGAGGGAGTGATTTAATTGCTGTGAAGTTAGATTGATAGGGGTGGGGTAGGTGGGGAGTCGTTAAGATTTAGCGCTGGTCATGACTTTTGGCATTAGTAGCAAAAAGTCAGATGAGCAAGCAGCAGCGGTTTTTTTAATGAATTAACCTGGGGGATATTGTGAATCACAGTTTTAAAAGATAGGAGGGTCACTGGTGTTGCATAAGGCCGGAAATGAGTTGGGAGCGACTGGAAACGTTGAACTTTCTGTAAATCCGACTGAGATGCGATTTTATGGTCTGTTCGCTTAAGAAAAGTTGAGCGGCAATCTCTTTGTTTCTGCTTCCTTTCTTGAGCAGATCCAGGATCTGCTGCTCTCTATTGCTGATTTTGTCCACTTTGCCGCTTTGGGAGATAGTGCCGACTTTGTAGAGAAGCGCCTTCAAATTATGGTTATCTATCCAGATCTGGCCCGAAGCCACGACCTTCATCGCTTTTTTCAGCAAAGAGATGTCTGCAACGGTGGAAAGAACCCCGTCCAGTTTATAGGTGAGGATCATTCGAATCACATCATCCTGCTCCAGGCCGGTATCAAGCAGAAGGATCTTGGTCTCCCGTCCACGGGTCAACAGCTTCTGCTTTAAATTGTAATGGTCCGTCAGGACTAGATCGGGTCTGCAATTAACAACATCATGACCCTCGTGGGAAATGAACAGACGGTCCCCGGGTTCCTCCATTTTGAGGGAATGATAAAGTGCCTCTGAGAGAACGCGGCTCTCCAGGCTGATCAAGATATTCATTAATCCACTCCTGAAAACTTATATCGGTAATTGCGCTCCCGAAAAAGCTGAGGTGGAACTGGTTTAATTATAGTATCCCAATAATTCGGTTTGGCAATATATAATTATTTAACCTGGTTGGCATTCATCTTCAGCCAGACCTGTCTTTGGCAATTATTCTGAGGGACTACCGCTTCCCCCGAGTCTACCCACGCAATTACAGCAAGACGATCAGCGCCACACCGCCGGCAAAGACCGTCAGGTTGCTTGTCGCGGAAAGGCCATGGAGTCGGGAGAATTGCTGGCGGAGCGGGTGGTTCCTGGGCGTGCTCTCGAAAGAGGTGATCTCTCTTTTTAGGGCAGCCAGGTGGGGTTCAAGGTAAAAGGCTTCAAACGAGGTGAGCAGCAGCATGGCAAGGACGATGGGGAGCGTTACTGCAAAGTTTCTGCCGCGTGTAATGAGCAGGCAAAGAAGGGCAATGCTCCCGCAGACGAGCCCCCAGCGGAAGTAGGCGGGGAAGATCTCCCCGACCATCCTTCCTGCCAGGTCACGTCCCTGGGTCTTGAACAGCATAGGGGTAACCACGAAGGTGAAGAGGGCGATCCCGCCAACCCAGAGGGCAATGGCGAGGCGGTAGATGATCGAAAATACTTGCATGATGTTCTCCATATCTTTTTGCGGGGGCGGGGGGACCATTGGGGGCGGCAACTGCGCTACTACATGTTTCCCAATCCGTATCTTTCAATGATCCAGCGGGCGATACTCCGGCTGGCCGGCAGTGACGCCGGCATTTGGCTGGGGGAGAACCAGCGGGCATCTTCAAGTTCTGTTTGATCTACCCGGATCTCGCCGCCGGCGTAGTCGGCGACGAAAGCGGCCATCAGCTGACTTGGGAATGGCCAGTTCTGGCTCCCCACGTAACGGATGTTGGTGACCTCCAACCCGGTTTCCTCCTTCACTTCTCGCGCCACGCATTCCTCCAGGCATTCGCCGAAGTCGAGGAAGCCGGCCACCAGGCTGTAACGCCCGGCGGGCCACTCTGCCTTGCGGGCGAGGAGGAATTCCTCCCCCTTTCGTACCAGCACGATGACACAGGGGTGGATGTGGGGAAAATGCTCAACATGGCAGCGGCTGCAGCGTTTCCCCCAGGTAGCGGCGATTCGCTCCATGCCCCCGCCGCAGCGGGAGCAGACCGCGCTGTTGTTTTCCCAGTGGAGGATTTGTTGGGCGAGGCCGCCGAGGGTGAGAAGCCGGTCATCGAGACGCTCTTTCACCGCGTTGAACGGTTCCGCCAGCAGCGGGGGGGGGAGTTGCTGCTCTTTGCCGATGCGGAGCGCCCTGACCGGCTTGCGCCGCCAGGTGCCGATCAGCAGGGGGACTTGCTCAACCTTAATGCTAGTTGGTAATTGTTCCGGCAGTGCCAGGGTGTCGCCACGGTCCTGAACGACCAGGGCGTTACCCTGCAGGATTAGCCAGAAGCCTGGCTCGCCGGCATGGGCCTCGGTGGGGGTGTGGGGAATGAAATCGTGCTTGATGACAGCGCCGTTGAACGGCAGGTTGATGGCGTCAGGGTACATGGTGCTCCTTCTGGTTGAGGGTAACCACAAGGATACTCCAATTTCTTCTGGACGCAACACCTATTGCTTCCGTCAGGAGGTCTTCCAATGCCTGTTAGGCCGCCTGTCCAACCTTTTCCAGCTCCCCATGGCTGAGCATTTTTTCCAGGTCGAGGAGTATCAGTAGTTTGTCGTCGAGCATACCGACGCCGCTGATACAGTCGGAATCTTTGCTCCTGACAGTTTCCGGGGCTGGCGCAATCTGCTCCGGATTGAGCTTAAAGACCTGGGACACCTGGTCCACAATGAAGCCGATGGTGACGCCGTCGATAATCACCACGACGATCCGTCTGTTCTCGTTAGAGACATCGGCGTTGACGCCCAGGTTAAAGCGTTTCCTGAAATCGATAACGGGAATGACCTTGCCGCGCAGATTGATCACTCCTTCTACAAATGCTTGGGCATTCGGCATTTTCGTGATATTCACCATCCGGATTATCTCCTGCACCTTGAGGATATCCACGCAATACTCCTCATTGTCCACCGTGAATCCGACCAGATGAGAGAGGTGGCCGCTCCCTGCAGTTTGTCCGGCTGTCATTTGCATCTGCAAACCCTCCTGAGAAAAACGGTTTATGTTTGAACTGCCGGAATCTAGACAGCCAGCTTGAATTGCCCCACCAGCCGCTGCAGCTCCTCTGCCAGCCTGGCCAGCTGGCTGGCGGCAGTGGCCGATTCCTGGGCCCCCTTGGCAGTTTCCTGCACCACTTCGGTGATCTGCTGGATATTGTTGCTGATCTCGGTGGTGGTGGCGGTCTGCTCCTCGGCAGCGGTGGCGATCTGGCTCACCTGGGCGGTGACCGAGTTGATCTGGATAAGTATGGCCTTTAAAGCTTCACCGGAGCGTGCAGCTTCGCTGGTTCCCTTTTCCACCTCATGGACCCCTTCGTCCATGGCGTGCACTGCCCCTTTGGTTTCCTGCTGAATCGCCTTGATCATCTGACCGATCTCTTTGGTGGCTTTGGTGGTCCGCTCCGCCAGGGCCCGGACCTCGTCGGCGACCACGGCGAAGCCGCGCCCCTGCTCGCCGGCCCGGGCCGCCTCGATGGCGGCATTCAAGGCGAGCAGGTTGGTCTGGTCGGCGATATCCTCGATGGTGCCGACGATCTCGCCGATCTGGTCGCTCCTGGCGCCGAGGCTCTCAACGGTTTTGGCCGATGTTTTGACCCGCTCGGCGATCCGGTTCATGACCGCCACCGATTCCTGCACCACCGCGGCACCGGAAACTGCGGCATCGTTGGCCTGCTGGGAACCCTGGAACGCCATGGTGCAGTTCTGGGCAATCTCAGTCGAGGTGGCGGTCATCTCTTCGCCGGCCGTAGCGACAGTGCCGGCCTGGTTCGCCACTTCTTCGGCGCCGGTGGCCATCTGTTCGGAAGTGGAGTAGAGCTGGGTGGCGGCAGAGGCCACCTGGGTGGAATTTTGAGCCACTTGATTGATAATCTTGCCGAGCTTTTTACACATGCTGTTCACTTCCTGGGCAAGCAGCCCCATCTCGTCTTTTGTCTCGACGTCGCAGTGAACGGTGAGGTCGCCACCCGACACGGAGGTCAGGGTCGCCAGGACCTTTTGAAGCGGTGCGGCGATGCTGCGAATGATCCAGAAGGAGAGCAACGTCGCTATGATAATGGCGGCTATTCCCATAACAATGGTTTGGGACTGTGTGCGGTAAGATACCTTGTCATAATCCTCGTCGGAGGCTTTGGTTTCCTTGGCAATAATCTCGGCGAATTTTTCGAGATTAGCGGAAATGACTCTGGTCCTCGTGTCGATCTCGTGGTCGACCGCCCTTATGGCCGGTGTGATATCGCTACTCTGCTTCAAGAGCGGCAAAAGCTTTCCTTCATAGAGCTCGATCAGCTCGGACAGAGCCTTGTTGGCATTGCTGTATAACTGTTTCTCTTCCGGAGTATCTGAGTTCTTTTTGATCTCCTCCATCAGCTTGAGGGATTCCTTCTTTGACTTCGCCCACTCCGACGCCGATGTCGCAAGGTCCCGGTTGATTTCGGCACTGCCAATCACCTCGGAAAGAACAGTGCCTATGTGTGCGGCATTTGTAGTCATAATCGCCTCTTCGCTATTTGAAACAACGAAACTCTGCATATTCCCAAGCGTATGAGTCGCAAAATAGGTGGCAAGCATCAAAATGGAGATGATGATTGCGACGAGCCCGGCGTTCAGGTACAGCTTGTTCTTGATTGTGAGATTCATCTAGTTTCTCCCTTGTGTAGTAATTTATACGATCTCATTTTATAGGCAAATACAACCCCTCCACCTAACGGAAAGGAAACTCAGCCCGCGGTCTTGAAAAACTTCACCCCATCCTTCAGTTCTTCCGCCAGTTTAGCCAGGTGGTCCGCTGCTGAGACCGAGTGCAGCGCCCCCTTGGCACTTTCCTGTACCACTTCAGTGATCTGCTGGATGTTGTTGGTTATCTCGCCGGTGGTGGCGGTCTGCTCTTCGGCAGCGGTGGCGATCTGGTTAATCTGTAGGGCCACAGCGTTAATCTGTTCGAGGATATCCTGGAGCGCCTTGCCTGACTTGGCTGCTTCCGCGGTCCCCTTTTCCACCTCGATGACTCCCTCTTCCATGGCGGCCACCGCACCCTTGGTTTCCTGCTGGATCGCCTTGATCATCTTGCTGATCTCTTTGGTGGCTTTGGTGGTCCGTTCTGCCAGGGCTCTGACCTCATCAGCTACGACGGCGAAACCGCGCCCCTGCTCACCGGCCCGGGCCGCTTCAATGGCGGCATTGAGCGCCAGCAGGTTGGTCTGGTCGGCAATATCCTCGATGGTGCCTATGATCTCGCCGATCTGGTCCGAACGGGCACCGAGGCTTTCCACGGTCTGTGCCGATTCCTTGACCTTCCCGGCGATTCTGATCATCCCCTGCACGGTATTCTGTACCACTGCCGCGCCAGTCTCCGCTTTGCTATTCGCCTCTCTGGACCCCTGGGCCGCCAGGATACAGTTCTGGGCGATCTCGTTTGAGGTTGCGGACATTTCCTCGCTTGCGGCAGCCATGGTCACTGCCTGGGCCGCCACCTCCTCAGCCCCTGTGGCTAGCTGTTCCGAGCTCGAATAAAGATCATTGGCCGCAGTTGAAAGCTGCACGGTATTGCGTGCCACATCACCGATAACAGTATGGAGTTTGCCAAGGAATTCATTGAATGAAATGCCCATATGTCCGAGCTCGTCTTTTGAGGTGACATCGAGGCGTTTGGTCAGGTCTCCTTGGGAAATGTCGGCAAATATTTCCAGCATTGCCCTGAGCGGTTTCATGATGCTGGCGTGTAGGAACAGTGATGCCCCAATGCCTAATACTGCTGCTATGAGACTCAGCGCTACTATTACCCAGATCACGTGCCTGCTTGCCGCGGAAATTGTCTCTTTGTTGTCCTGCATCTTTTTATGCCATCTGCTCGCAGATTCAGCAGTAATCTTGTTGACTCCGTTCATGGTGTCCCGGTAGCGGCCAAGGGCGGCATCGGCATCTGCGGCGCTTTTAAGTTTCCCTCCCTGGATCTGCGCGTGGACAGCTTTGAAGCCTAGAACGTACTGGCCCAGGCCGTCTTTAATCTTTTGGATCGCCACCTTGTCTTCCTGTTCCACCGCCAGCCGCTCCAGTTCGGCAATGCGCATCTCAAACTGTTCGCACTGCTCGTTCCATTTGGGGAAATCCTGCTTGGCCCGCTCGTCGGTTGAACCGATCCTGATGAACATATTCTTTTCGTAGCGCCGCAATTCGAGAGCAATTGCCCTGGAAATGGCGAAGGTGTCGGACATTTTGGAGTCGACATTGAGCATCTGCAAGGTACGCTTCGAAATGGAGGAGACCCCCCAATATCCTGTTACAGCAATACCGAGGAGCAGCGTCAGGACCAGCCCAAATCCACAGCCTAACCTGGTACCGATGTTCAGATTTTTTAGCAGCACGGTGATACCTCCTTTACTTCGCCTGTATTCGTTGTCTACGGTAGGACATCGAGTCATTACTGATATCGGTATTAGCAGAGAAAACTAAAATGTTGCGCTGCGGTTAAATTGAGGTTTTGCCGGCTGGTTGAAGAGCGAGCCACCGCGGTGGTATAGTGGACCCCAATTTCAGGACAATAGTTTAAGATGGTGCCTGCGATAAAAAGGAGCAGGCAATGAGCGAACGGAAGCGCAAAAGCTTTACCAGCCAGTACAAGACGAAAGTTGCTCTTGAAGCGATTCGAGGCAGCA
>JANXYN010000058.1 GCA_025356035.1 Geobacteraceae bacterium | reverse complement strand
GTACCAACTGCACGCCATCGACCAAGACGATAAGCTGTACCGTGGACCTGAGGCATTCTGGGCTATCTGGCAGGCATTCCCCACCTCCACCTTGTTCGGGATGCTTGGCGTGCTCATCACCCTTCCCGGCGTCAGCTTCCTCGCTCGCCTCGTATATCGTGGCTTCGCCCGCAGCAGGAAATACCTCCCCAAGCGAAAGGTTGCCGTCTGCAAGATCGGCAAGGTGCGCTGACCGGCAAAATTACCCAGCAAAATAACAGAAAAGCCCCGGATTTGAGTGCCGGGGCTTTTCTGATACAAATTTGTGGCATTAGCCGAAAGTCTTAATTCACTCTAGCCCGCTGCTGGTCATGCTTCTGGCGGTAGATGGTGCGGCTTGCCCGGTTTTGCTCACGAGTCAGCTTGGCTCGCTCTTTCTTGGTCAGTTTGCCATCGGCCTTCATCCGCGCTTCGTCCTGCTTGATCTTCGCCTGTTGGGCCTCCACCCGTCCCGCCTCTTTCGGGGTGAGTTGACCGCTGGCCACCCCCTGGTCGATCCGCTTGTCCTGGTTCAACTCGCGCTGCTGAATGCGCGGGTCGTTAGTGCTGGCAAATGCCACTCCCGCAGCTATCAGGGAAAGCGCTCCCGCCACCAACGTTATCGTCATGATCTTTTTCATAAGCCCTCCACCTCCAATGTAATAATGGCAAGCTGCCATGAACAACCTGACTAAATAGCGCTATTCTCTCGCTTCAGTGCCGCAGGAACTCCTGTTTTTCCGCCGGGGACATGGTGCGCCACCGCTCCCGCAACTCTTGCCGCTGCTCCGGGGGGAGCTTTTGCCATTTCTCGCGCAAGGCACGACGCTCTTCCGGTGGCAGTTGACGGAACCGCTTGAACCTCATCCGCAGCTGTTCCTGCTCTGCCGGCGGCAACTGGCTGAACTCCCCGTAACGCTTGCGGATCGCCTCCCGCTGCTCGGGTGGCAGCTCACGCCAGCGCTTAAAACGCTCCTGCGCCTCGCTGCGCTGCTCAGGGGTCATCTGCTGCCAGCGCTGCGCCCCCTTCCGCAATTTCTCCTGACGTTGCGGGGGGAGGCTTTCCCAGCGCTGCTGAAAAGGCTGCAATACCTGTTGCTCCTCCTGGCTTAGCTGTTGCCAAGGGGTACCGGCGTTCTCACCCCATACTGACGGAGATACGATGAGAAGCAAGCAGCCAATCGTTAAAGCCAAGTTTCTATTCATCGCTCCCGTCCCTTGCCTCGATGATATCCGCGGCAGTGGCAGCAAGAAGCGCCGCTATCGCCAGATAAACCAGTCTGTTAGCGGTCAATTTCATCAGCCGGCAACCAGCGGTAAAAATCCAGGTCTGCATAGAGATCAAGTTGCTCCTGGGCCGCCATGATTTCTAGATCATCAAGTTGCTGCGCCGGCCGGTTTTGCCGGGAGGCAACGAACCAGCCGGTAACCATTACCACCAGCAGCGCAGCGGTGGCCAACCCGCCAGCAGTTAACCAGCGTGGTCTTCTAAAAAACAACGAATTATGAGACTCTGCCAGTTCCAGTGCCCGCACCCGGCCAGTCTTCATCCGTGCCAAGGTGTTTGCGTCGATCCTCTCACAACTCGCATCCAGCGCCTCTTTAAGCCCGTCTAACTGCTTCTGTTTACTTTTGTCGCCGTTCATGGCCGGAAATCCTCCAATAGGTCGCGCAGGGCGTGGATAGCCCTTGAATAGTGGGTCTTCACGCTCCCCTCCGAACAGCCCATGGCAAAGGCCGTCTTCCGCACGTCCAGCCCTTCCCATGCCCTGAGGAGAAAGGCCTGCTGCTGCCTTAGGGGGAGACTCCGCATGGCCTGCTCGAGAGCTGCCCCAGTATCACGGCGGAACAGCTCCTGGACTGGATTTGGCGAAGAGTTGTCCGGTAACGTCTGGATCCCATCCTCGGCCTCTCCCTCCCCATTCCCCCCCCAACCGAGCCAGACCCGCAACCGGTTTCGCACGCTGCTGCGACGATGCCAGTCGATGATCCGGCTTTGCAGTACCCGATAAAACAGCGCTCCCCACTCACCCTCCGGACGTGAGGCATAACGCTGGGCAAAGCCGAGCATCGCATCCTGGACCAGATCGAGGGAGTCTTCTGTCGAGCCGGTGGCGAACTGTGCCATCCTGAACGCCCGACGCTCCACATTGGTCAGGAAGCGGTTGAGTACAACTCTCGTCTCCAGCGGTATCTCCCTTCGCGCCCGCGCATCCCCTCACCGGTCACGGCTGCGTATGCTTTGTTTAACGCATTATATTACCATCGGTTGACACGGCCGACGCCTTTTTTCGTCTCATCCCATCGGCTGCCGTAGTGCTGGTAGCAGAAACTAACGTTTTGGTCAGGACCCCTTGCGTGCCTGCCGGTAGAGAATGTAGCCGCCCCAGACAAGGGCGAGCAGCATCAGGGTAACTCCGATGACGCTGAAAACCCTGGCAATGGCATGGTCATATGGGAGCCAACCGAGTTTGCCAAGCATGACCTCCCAGTCGTGATAATCCTCCACTTCGCTGCCGGTGACCCCGCCAAGCAGCATCAGCTCTCCCGCCCTGGCGTCATTGGCATAAGGCGCCACGTCCATAAAACTCTCCGCCAGCCACCACAGACCCACAGATGCGGCAAATGGGTTCCGGTATTTAAGGAAGGCGCCAATGCAGATGCTCGGGATCAAAAGCTGGCCGAGGGTGCCGCCGAGAACGCAGATAAACCGGCCAAACGGCATGAAAATGATGTGACCCGCTTCGTGGAAGGGGAGATGGATGAGATGGAGGAACGACTGGCCAAAGTAATCTGACGCTAGCGGGGTGGCGATGAACTTCACCCCCCACCCCAACAGGATCAGGTAGGCAATGGCACGACTGGCAAGCACCAGGCGGTTTTCTTCGGGTCCAATGGCACGCAAGAATGGCCGAAGCTTTGCCAAAAACCGGTCGCCGCCCTGCTCCATGGCGGGATATACAGCGGAGTGGGGCTGCTCTGGGCCGGCTGGGAGATGAGCGGCTTGCTTAATCTTAGCAAAGATTACCCCACAGCTGGCGCACTCTGGACTTCCATCCGGCTGGGAGAAGTTGCACTTGGGACAGAGCATGGCGGATCACTCCTCAGCAGCGATGAATAGTGACAACCTTCCCCTGCGGCTGTTTGAGTCGACGCAGGAACCAAAGGCCGAGCAGCCATTTGCAGAGGGCGCGGCTCGGAGGGAACAGCAGGAGCAGACCGAAGATGTCACCACAGAAGCCCGGGAGAATAAGGAGAAGCCCCCCACAGAGAACCATTGGGCCGTCCAGCATCTGCCCAGCGGGAAAACGGCCCTGGCTTAATTCCTGCTGCATGCTGCGCAGGATCGCTATCCCCTGCCGTTTTGCCAGGTATGCGCCGATCAGTGCCGTGCCAATAATGATCGCCATCACCGGCATGATGCCGAGGAGGGCCCCCACCTTGATCAGCAAGTAAATCTCAACGGCGGAGATGATGGTAAACAGTAACAGAATACGCAGCAACTCGAATCTCCTTCATGTTAAATTTCCGGCAGTCATTTTACAGTTGCCCAACCGTGTACCCTTTTCCCCGCAACAGTTCAACGAGCCCCTGGGCTCCCACCAGATGGCCAGCGCCGACCGCAACAAAGGTTGTCCCCTTGGCTTGCAGGAACTGCTCGATCTTGCCCACCATCGCCCGATTTCTGACGTAAAAGAGCTTTTCGTAGATCGTCGCCAGTTCCGGATGTTCAACCAGTTCCCGGGAGAGGATCGTTTCCATTCCCCGCGCATCGCCCGCTTTCCAGGTAGCCAGCATGGCATCCGCCTCTTTTTTCAGGGTTGCCAATTCCCGGACAGTGTAGAGCAGGAACAGGTCCTGCTCCCGGTCGGAAAAGCTGTTCAGGAGATTGATCTGATAGTCGAAGGATTCGATTTCCACAATCCGCTTTTTCCCCTGGGCTTTTTCGGTGAAATATTTGTCCAGGCCGTAATTCGGGTCGTATCCCAGCTTCCCCAGCTCCAGGGTGGTGAGAGTCAGCGCCAGGAACCACGGCTTGATCTTATTGAACTCCTCGATTGGGAGGCCGTTCCCTTCCAGCTCCGTTTTGACCAGTTCATAGGTTGCTTCGCTCAGATGCTTTTCCAGCGCGTCATCCGCCCCATAGGTCGCGGTGGTAATGATCAAATGCTGTAGGCGGCCTTTGTCCACCTCGGTCAAGTTGGCCTCGACCGCCAGCGTGTCTGCCTTGGCAAAGCAATCCTCGACCGTCTTCGCCAACGGATAGATCCCCGGCTTGGCCAGGTGGACGGTCCCCAGCAGGTAGACGGTGGCGGTTTTCGACTTCACCTTCCAGATAAAGCCGGTCTGGCCGGCTGCTGCGTTCTGCTGGGCGAAACCTGAGGCTGCCAGCAGGACGAAAGCCAGGCCGGCGATCAGTATGCTATTTATCATTTTAGTCACAGCACTCTCCCCGATGCCAGCAAACGGACTGGCGTCACTTCTTCACATCGATGCCATAACTCTTGATCTTGCGGTAGAGATTGCTCCGTTCCAGCTCGATCACCTCGGCGGTCTTGGTAACATTCCAGTTGTTCTCCTCCAGCTTCTGGATGATGAACTCCTTCTCGAACTCTTCCCTCGCCTCACGCAGCGTGCCCCGGTCCATCCCCCCCGCCAGCTTCCCTGCGTCTGTTTGGTTGGCGACTGCAACATCGCTGAGGTAGTCGGGCAGGTGGCTGGCGGTAACGGTCTTGCCCGGGCTCATGATCACCAGACGTTCGACGATGTTTTTTAGTTCCCGGACATTGCCCGGCCAATCGTAGTTTTGCATCATGGCCACGGCCTCAGGGGCTACCGTCTTCCGTTCTCGACCCTCCCGCTGGCAAAACTGGTTGAGGAAATGCTCGAGCAGCAGCGGGATGTCCTCTTTGCGCTCACGCAACGGCGGGACTTTGAAGGGAACCACGTTGAGCCGGTAGAAAAGATCCTCGCGGAAATGCCCCGACTTGATCTCCTCATCGAGGTGTTTATTGGTGGCGGCGATAACCCGCACGTCCACCTCGACGGTACGAGTCCCCCCGACCCGCTCAAACTTCCGCTCCTGGAGGATGCGCAAGACCTTGGCCTGGGTCTTGAGCGACATGTCGCCAATCTCGTCCAGGAAGATGGTTCCGCCGTCCGCCAGGTCGAACCGCCCCTTTTTCTGGGCCACTGCGCCGGTAAAAGCGCCCCGCTCGTGGCCGAACAGCTCGGACTCAATCAGTTCTTCGTGGATGGCGGCACAATTGATTTCCACCAGCGCCTTGTCCCTGCGCTGGCTGTTGTAATGGATGGCGTGCGCCACAAGTTCTTTGCCCGTGCCATTTTCCCCGGTAATCAGGACTGACGCGTTGGTGGCAGCAACTAGCTTGATCTGTTCCTTGAGCTTCTGCATAACCGGGGCATTGCCGATCATCAGATGATCTTGCTGGGTGAGATTCCGCAGGGAATCGTTTTCGGCAGCGAGCCGGCTCATCTTGAGGGCATTATTAACGACAACGATGAGCTTTTCCAGGGACAATGGCTTTTCCACGAAATCGTGGGCGCCAATCTTGGTCGATTTCACCGCGGTTTCAATGGTGCCGTGCCCCGACATCATGATCACCATCAGCGTTGGATAGAGCTCCTTCAGCTTCTCCAGCGTTGCCAGGCCATCCATCCGCGGCATCCAGATATCGAGGAGCACCAGGTCAGGCAGCTCCTTGCGGACCATTTCCAGGGCCTGAACGCCGTCGTTGGCAAAGATCACGGTAAACCCTTCATCCTCGAGAATCCCTGCCAGAGAAGTGCGGATGCTTTCTTCGTCGTCTACCACTAGTATTCTATCGTTCATTTATAAACCCCAGGTAAAGGTAAAGGTAAAGGTAAAGGTTTGAGGATTTCTCAACCTCTACCTATGCCTCTGCCTGTATTTATGTTGGTGTCCCGCTGGCCGGCAGCTCGATGATGAAGCGCGTCCCCTGGGGGGAGTTGTCCCTGACCCTGATGAAGCCGCGATGGTCGGCGATGATGGTATTAACAATGGCCAGGCCGAGGCCGGTTCCGGATTTTTTCGTGGAAAAATATGGTTCAAACAGCTTCGGCCGGTCCTCGGCAGCAATGCCGTGACCGGTGTCGGCCACCACGAAGGTGACCATCTGCAACTCCTTGTTATACAGAGTTTCGATGTCGATCCTTCCCTCACCGCCGAGAGCCGCCACCGCGTTGTCGAGCAGGTTGATCAGGACCCGCTTGATCTGGTCTCGGTCGAGTTGGATGTCCGGAATCGCGTCATCCGCCCGGAAAGCAAAAGAGATCTGCCGGTGCGCTTCCTGGAAAAGGGTGAGCGCCTCGCGAATGATCTCGTTCAGGTTGTTGGGAGCGGGCTGGGCCGCCGGCATCCTGGCAAAGCTTGAAAATTCATCAACCAGGGTCTTCAGCTCTTCCACCGACTGAACAATCATCGCCGTACATTCGTCGAAGACTTTTTCATCTGCTCCAAACCGGTCCAGATAGCGCTTTCTCAGCCGCTGCGCCGAGAGCTGAATCGGTGTCAGGGGGTTTTTGATCTCGTGGGCGATCCGCCGGGCCACTTCGCGCCAGGCTGCCATCCGCTGCGCCTTGATCAGCTGGGTAAGGTCGTCGAACACAACCACAGTCCCCATGAATTCGCCGTTCTCGTCCTTGAGGACCGTCAGGTTGAGGAGGAGGGTCAGCTTCAGCTCCTTGAGCTGAATAGTCACCTGTTTGCTGATCGTGTCCTGTTTGGCCAGCACCATATCCCGAAGTAGATCCTTGACGATGTCCATCTGGGCCTCGCCAAGCACCTGCCGGAAATTCCTGCCGATCACCTCGGCGGTCTGGATATTGAGGAGCTTTTCCGCCGACTTGTTGACGGTGGTGAGTATCCCGTCCCGATCCACGGAAATGACGCCAGCAGTGACGTTGCGCAGCACAATCTCCATATATCGGCGGCGCTGATCGAGTTCGAGGTTGCTTCGCCGCAACTCATCGTTGGCCACCCTGATTGCCTGCTGGTTGCCGCGCAAATCCGCCGTCATCTTGTTGAACGAGGTGACCAGCATGCCGATCTCGTCATCGCCCTTGGCGATCAACTGCAGATCGAGATTCCCTTCGGCAACCTGGCGGGTTGCCTCGGCCAGCTCCTGGATGGGAATGGTGAGACTCTTGGCCAAATGCAGACCAAAGCCGATGGCGAGAATGATGATCACCAGCGTGATCACAAAAAGGGTTAGAATATAGCCGGTGGTAATGGGGTTTCTCAGGATCTTCAGCCGGCGGAACTCCTTGTAGGAGGTGGAGATTTCGTTCATCTTGCTGACCAACGAATAGGGGACGTAGTAGTTCACCACCACCACGCCAACCACGTCAGCAGAGTTCCAGTTGGAGTAAACCGGCACGATCCCGCGGATCAGGTCCGCTTTCCCCACCGGATTAACCTTGGTAAGTTTCTTGCCGTGGAACCCCGCCTTGATATCCTCCGAGGACGGGTTAGTGAATTCCCCCAGCGGGACATCTGGGTTTGCGGCCCGCACCAGCTCCTCGCGCTGGGACGAAAAAACCTCCACCACTCCCAGATTGTATTCCTTCTGCTTTTGCGCAATCAATTCCCGCAGCTGCGGCAAGTTCTGGTCGTTGAGGAGCTTCTCATCCTTGATGATGGTGCTGATCTGCTCCCCATAGTAGAGGGCGTTGGCGGCGGAGCTCTGGTAATAGGTCTGTGCCACCTCCAACGATTCTCGCAGGGAGCTTTCGATCTGGGTGTTGAACCAGTTCTGGATGCTGTTTTTTATATAACCGGCCGAGACGAAAAACAGGAGCATGGTCGGCACCAGCGACAGGGCAACAAAGGCGAGCACCAGCTTGCCACGCAGTTTCGCCCCGAACGGATTGCTCCGGCGCTCCACCATCAGCTTGGCGACATTGCGGAACAACAGATAAATGAGGAGAATGACCAGCAGGATGACGAAGTTAATCAGACCGAAAATGAGGATTTTGTTCCCCATCGGCGCTTCCGAGGAGAGGGAGGCCAGGTGGATTTCCACCCTGGTCAGGAGCACCATGAACAGCAGCGCGATGCCGCTGATGATCCATTCGCGCTTTCTTTTCTTGCTCTCAGCGGGAGCTAACTGCTTCAGTTTCTTGTTCATATTGATTCCTGGCCTGCCTTTAACCAACCTCCTCACTTTATACGAAATAACTTTTTGTTTCAAGGAGTTAAAACAACCAGGAGAGACAAAAAAGCAGCCGGACGGCTGCTTTTCAAGTGGCGGGATATTTCAGCCAGTCAGGCTTACGACCAGGCCAACTCGGCAACGGGGAGGGGGCGGTGGGCCGGGATTTGCTCAGTGCCGGCAAATTCCACCAGTTTCCAGCAGTCCTGCCGGGAAAGTAATTCCTTCACGATTTTATGGTTTAGGTCATGCCCCGATTTCAAAGCTTTCACATGACCTAAAATACGGTAGCCGGCCAAATAGAGATCCCCCACGGAATCGAGGATCTTGTGCCGCACGAATTCATCCGGAAAACGGAGCCCTTCCTCATTCAAGATCCCACGATCACCGATGACTACCGCATTTTCCAGGGAACCGCCCAACGCCAGGCCGTTTGCCTTGAGCATCTCGACTTCGGCATAGAACCCAAAGGTTCTGGCTGCTGCGTAATCAGCGGCAAAAGCCTGTTCACT
>JANXYN010000044.1 GCA_025356035.1 Geobacteraceae bacterium | reverse complement strand
GAATGGCGCTAGTTTAAGCATTACTAGCACGATAATTGTTCCGGTGGGGGATCACCTTCATTTTCTGCCTTGGGGCGGTCATGAGTTCGTAATTTTTCGGTCGACGTTTGCGGCATCGAGGCTCACTTCGACCAGGGCGTTGTCTGATCGGAGTGTCGGTGATCGCCTCGTACAAGTCGCTCATCAATCGTAAACGTTCTGCCCTGCTGACCTTTGCTTGATTTAAATGAGGCTCCCAGTTGCGCAGGGCCTGTAGGCTGCCTTTGAAGCTGACATCCCGAACCGCAAGATCAGCCTCTTTGGCCGCCTCGGACATCAGTTGCCGAATACAGTTGTAGGCAATGAAGTTCATCAAGATTTCTTTTCGAATCATTTCAGGTGTCTGGCACCGCAGCACATCCATCCCCATGGTCGTTTTGATGTCACGGAAAAACAGCTCGACATCCCAGCGCTGGAAATAGAGATCGGCAATCTCTGCAGCGGGATATTGAACGGGGTCCAGCAACGTGGTGACAATGTAAAAGTGTTGAACTCTGAAGCCCGGATAGGGCACCGTTACCCTGATCTGCCGCAAGGTTAATTCCTCCGGGAGAGTGCCCCATTCCTCCTTCGAATACGACGGCTTGTTGCTGTAGCGAGGGCGGGGCCACGTTATCAGCAAGTCATCGGTGCCGAGCTTCTTCAGGCTTTTGACCGATCGAACCGGTGCTCTTCGTGCGAGGGTGACCACGCTATCAACGCCCTGGTCCCTCAGTTGAGCCATGTCAAAATAACTGCAAAACCCTTTGTCGCCCAGGAAGATGTCCCCTGGCTTGAACTTCTGCCACTGTTGGCGAAACAGCCTAAGTTCATGGCATTTTTTGTTGCTAGTGGCATAGCTGAGCAAGGCTCCGTTTGTTAGCGAGAAGAAGGCACAAATACGGGCCGTGGGGAATCCGCACCCCGGTTGTTGACCGGCCGATTGAGGCCAAACCTCCTGATTCTCGGCGGTGTCCGGCATGCTCACACCCGTGCCGTCAACGACAATCACCCGCCGGCTGTTCAATCGTCCAGTCCTGGACAGCCGTTCCTGCTGCCTGGTGGTATGCTCGAAGATATCGGTGAGAGTCTGAATATCAAGCTTCTTACGGGCAGTGCAATAGGAGGCGGTTGAGGAGGAAGGAAAGGCGATTCCCTTGATGGAAGCGTAAGCCTGAAGCTTGCGTATCACTTCCTTGCAACCTCCGTCAGCGTCGAGAATCTGACTGAAAAAAGCCCAGAAAGTGTTCTCCTTGGAGAACAGCCTTCGGCGGCTCATCACACCATCCTTCTCCGGTTTGAGAAGGGCCTTCGGAATGAACTTATCAAAAACCTCTCCGACTTGCTTTATAGACTTTTGCTGCAACAAAGCCAACTTGTCGGCAAGTTTTTGCGCCTCTGAACGAGGCTTGCGGCGGAGGGTCTGGAGATGAAACCCAGGAAACATCGGCGTTGAATTTTTCATGGCGCATTATGCCATTTTTTGCCAATATTTTCAGCTTTTTTGCTATGGGGAAAAGCCTTAAACTAGCGCCATTCTAAACTGTCCCCGGAATTCGGTCTAGACTCACCGACATTTCAGCCGTCATAGAAATTGTATATTGCGCAAGATCAGTCTCTGTGCAGCACACAGTATAAAAAGAGGGTGCTCGTAAAGCACCCTCAATCCGACTGCATAATTACGAGGTTCTTAGTTTTATCGTTCTACGGCTTTCGCCACTTATCCGGATTCCCAGCGGAGGTATTTCTTACGCGTTCAACATGGACGGCTGCATCTGGGTTTAATTGTCTCGCACGTTCAATTGCTTGCACTTGAGTTGGTGCAACCGCGCTGGCCCTTTCTGAATTCGGTTTCCGCACTGCATAATCACCTTCGGGTCGTCGTTCTACATAGAGATTGTTGCTATCCTTTTTCATTTCAAACTCCTTATGTTAGATTTTACCGGCCCTGGACAATTCCGGGGTCTTTCTATGCTTTTCTAAGTAAATGACATTCTTCGAAGGATTGCTTCCTGGACTATCATATATTCCGAAACTATTAAGTACCTCCGGTTTCACATGAAGACTTTCCGCAATATCCGAGACCATTAAGCCTTTGCTATCTCTCAGTAAAGAGATAACTTGCGGTAATATTTCCGGAACTTCTTCTTGGGGTGCAATTGAAACCAGAACATCTTCTTTAATATACTTGTTAATATAAACGTGAGCATACCGGTATTTAACCGGATCGATTATACTCAAATCGTACGCTCTTCTAATCAACGCTTGAAGACTAACACCCCATCTTTTTGACATTTCGATGATCTTAGGCCAGTACAACTTATTGTTTTTTGGAAACTCCCTGATGAAGGCGCTACGAGGCAAAAGGAAGGCACTTGCAAATTGATTTGCCTGTTCATCTAACAGGGGATCACCAGACTCAATGCCTCGATGGAGCACAACGTGCCCCCCTTCATGCGCCCTGTCAAAACGACTTCTAGCAGTATTCCCTTTAGCTGTATTGCTGACAATTACTGCTCTTGAACGAATGAATGAAAAAGCATCTACCTTTTCCGAAACTCCATGGAAAGTTGTGACCACACAGCCTGCATTTTCAAGAGTTCTTGTAACGTTGTGTATCGGTTCATCCGGGTGCAGATTCCATGCAAGCCGAGTTTTTTCTGCAATTTTCTCGATGTGCTCTCTAGTGAGAGATTGCGGAGGAGGTACATTTTCAAGCGGAATCTTCAGTGACGGTAAATCAACATGTGAATCGACATATTTTAGTATTTGACCAAAAAATGTTCCGCAGGATCTGGCTCTCGTTCGAATGTTGACAGGCGTTGTTTTTGCTTTTCTAAAATGGCATTCCTCCTCTTGAACTTCATCAAGAAGTGGTGAGTTGAAAAAAACTGGTTCAACATGAAGAAGTGATGCCAGTGCTTCCACGGTAGTGTTGGCCGGCGGAGAACAAGAATCATCAACTTCCAGCTTCTGAATGTATTGGCGTGTTGTACATATTGCTTCACCTACCTCGGCAAGTGTGTAGCCATTGAACGTTCTAGCAACCCTTAAGCGGCTACCAAAAAACTGTTCACTCTCTGCCATTTTCGATTTCCTTTCCATCAGCGATGTCTTTGGTTTTGAGCGAAATAGTAGGTGGGGCCAAGATTGTTGGTTCCCTCTTTTCGGATGTTACCAGTGATATATTTGTTATCGCGTGCTGCGGGAATGTCCACAGATTCCGCATAACCTCTGTTCCTTCACGGAATTGAGCAATCCCGACTCTTGATGCCATCCTATTTTCATCTGTTTCCAAAATTATCCGCCAGTACCAGTGAAAATTTTCCGGATCAAGCAGGCAGAGTTGTTCATGAGGAATCAATTCATTGGTCCTGATATTTAACGAGCGTTTATTTGGTTTGTCAAATTGACCTTTGTAATAACGCACGGGGACATCATCAATGAACATGATAAAATACAATCCGGTATCGCTAAGTCTCAACCAAGGATAGGTATCGTTAGATCGTTTCAGAATGTTCAGGGTTCTTTGATATATTGTGCACTCGTTGCACCACGTTCCATCACCTTCATCCGGATCAAATACATCAAGCGCTTTTCTGCGGATGTCTGCCAATATTGATCCGACGGTGCATAGCTTTTCGGACGTTAAGGCTTCATGAATTTCCCATGGTTTTTTCGAGTCCATTTAACCTCCAAGTTTTAAAGCGTTATGGAGTTGTATCCGTTTTCTTATGGTTTGTCAACCAGTATTTCAAATGTAAACCATACCTTGGGAAGTAAACCACATGGAGAACGCCTAGACGTTTTGCCAATCACCCAGCAGATAATCAAATCAATGGAAATCCGGGACATAATACCGATTGTTAAGGCTCTGCCAATAGGCCATCTTTCCTGTTTACCACCAAGCTGCAACACCTATTTCTCCAACAACTTCCTCGCAAGACCATGCAGTTCCGCATTTGCCAGCGCGACCACCTTTTTCTTTACCGAACGGGAATAATACTCCTGTTCCGTTTTTGTCAGGGGCAACCCTTCCAGCCTTTTTTTAAACAACTCCTTCTGCTTCGGCGAAAACATTTGCGACATGGCAAAGGCAAGGGAGTACTCCTCGTATTTTTCCTTGCGCTGCCTGCTCTTGTCGGCATTCTGCTCAAAATAGAGTTCAAATAAACCCTTCAGGCGTTCCGGGTCGAGCTCCACATCACCCCACGCGAGAGTCCTATTGCGGACAAGGTCGTTGCGCCACTGTTTCACCAGAGCGGCATCATCACTTGAGAGCTGCTTCTTGTACCTGCTCGACCAGGAAAAGCTCAGATGATAGAAGGCGTACAGGGACAACGACAACAGCAAGAGCCGATGGAAACGATCCTTGTGATCCTGGGCGGGTAACTGCTTCTCAACCAGATCATAAGCAAACTGGTAGGTGTCAGCGGCATTTGCCAACAGCACGGGAAACCCCTCCCAAAGCCTGGTGTCCCGGCTTTTCACTACCTCTGCCAGCGTTTCGTTGACATCCAGCTCTTCACTCGGCTCGAACATCGGCAAGCCGAGTCTGCTCAAACTCTTCATAAGTTTGGCGTCAGTCATATAAACCTCTCTTTTTCAGCAGCTCAAGGAAGTGCTGCATGTGCGGTCTCAGCCGTGCTTCCGCGACGTCAAAGCTGACCAGCTCGTTGAAGTGTCCCGCCAGCCGGTCAATATCAAGATCTGCCTTGTGCGCCTCCGCCAGACTGAGGCAGTCATCGAAATCGACCCTGGTCCCGCGCATCAGCTTGCTGGAGATAAGATCGTAGTCGTTCAAAATCCCGAGGTACAGATGAGAATATTCCTTGAGCGGACTGTTTCCATCTTTTTCCAGTGGAGACGTCAACAGCTCTGTCGTGTGGATGAAATTGCCACGAAAAATATCGAATTGGAAAATCTCCCCGGCGCGCTTCCAGCCAAAACCGGTGACCGGTTCATACTCCAGCGCCCTGAGTTGCTTTATCAGATACTGATGCTCCTGAATATTCGGGACCATGAAATCAACATCTTTGGTCGATGGTTTGACCCCCGACAAGGTCATGGCTGTCCCTCCACACGCGATCAGATGAACCTTGCGCTTGAGGAAACGGTTCCACTCTTCCAGAACGTTAAGCAAATAATTTTTATCCAGCCTGTATTCCATGAGATCTTTTGTGCTCAATAAAATGTATTTTCGAATACAATTAGTTGTACATATACCTACAAATAATGAGCTTGTCAAGAGTGGGGGTGAATCCCGTTTTCCTCCAGCGGCGCCAGCTTCTCCAGCAACTGTTCGCGCTCGATCTTACCGAGCAGGACGTCTTTTTGCTTTTTCAGGCTGGTCAGGAAGAAACGCAGCCAGTCATCCAGATTTTCCCCTTCGCTCCGGATCTGCTTCTGTAATACCCGTGGCGCCCGTAAATTCAATTGAAATTACCCATAAATATACCCGCAAATACCCTTACGGTTTCTGATGCAATCACAGGCGACTTCAAGAAATGCTTGACTCACCGATATACCGGTTGTAATATTATTTAAAACATCAAGTATATCGGTGGTACATCATGCAAACGACCAAACTCTACGAAATCATCTCCTCCTACAATCGCTATTGGACCACTGGCGAAATCGATGCCGGCATCAAGAGAGATCTTCTCCCTGACTGTCTCGGGCAGCTTGACTCCAAGGAAGTTGTTGTCCTCAAAGGGGTGCGTCGCTGCGGCAAGTCAACCCTTATGGCGCAGGTAATTCGGGAGCTGCTTGCCCGTAATGTGCAGCCGACCTCTATCCTGCGGGTCAACCTGGAAGAGCCGCTGTTCTCCCCCGAATACTCGGTGGAGCTGCTGGAGCAGATATATCGAACCTACCGTGATCGGGTGCAGCCGGAAGGAAAATGCTGGCTCTTCATGGATGAAGTGCAGAATATACCCAGCTGGGAGAGCTGGGTGCGGGGGCGCAGTGAAACAGAGGATATCAAGATATTCGTCACCGGCTCATCGTCACAGATGCTCTCCCGCGAGATCGGCACCAAGCTGACAGGCAGGCATGTGTCGTTTGAAGTCTACCCGCTCTCGTTTCAGGAATTTCTGCGGTTCGGCAATCTGGAAGTCGGGACCGAGCTTGACTATATGGCCCGAAAAGCAACAGTCAGAAAATCGTTCAATGATTACCTGAAATACGGCGGATTCCCGGAAGTGGTGCTGAGAGAATCAACCGATGATAAAGAACTCCTGCTCAAGAACTATTTCGAGGATCTGCTTTACAGGGACATCGTTACCCGCTACGAGATCCGGGATGTGTCCAACCTGCGCAATTTGGCGGTGTATCTGCTGACCAACGTCGCCAAACTGACCAGTATCACCAAGCTTAAGAACAACTTCACCATCTCCCAGGACAAGACCGAAAATTATGTATCGGCCATTATGGAAAGCTATCTGCTGTTTCAGCTGCAGATGTTCTCCTATTCGCTCAAGAGCACCATGCGGGCCGGATTTAAGCCATATGCCATCGATACCGGGCTGCGCAACCGGATCGCCTTCGCATTTTCCGAAGATATGGGCTGGCTGGTGGAAAACGTGGTTTTCTGCCACCTGAAGCGGCTTCATGAGGAAGTCTACTATCACACCAACGGTAGCGATACTGACTTTGTGGTCAAGGAGGGAATGAAGATCACCAGGCGGATTCAAGTCTGGTATGAAGATGTATCAGTGACCAGTATACCGGATCGGGAGCTGGCCTGTTTCCATAAACCGTTGGAAGGGCATGAAGCGGCGGAATCGATACTTGTGACTAACGACTATGAAGATGTAATCGACACCGCTGGTGGCAGGATTCAGTGCATTCCGGTGGCAAAATTTCTGTTGGGACTTGGGAAAAGTCGATAATAAGCTTCTGACGCAGGTAGATAGCCTGGCGTCTATTTATGCACGCCACCCAGCCGGAGGATCAGTCGCCACTCTTCCGCCCGAACCGGCTGGATCGAAAGCCGGCTCCGGCTGAGGAGCACCATCCCGGCCAGCGCTGGCACCGTTTTAAGTTCCGCCAGCGTCACCGGTCGGGGCAAAGGTCTGACATAGCGAACATCCACCATGAACCAGATAGGCTTGGCCACGGTGCTATTCGGGTCAAAGTGCTCGCCTTGCGGGTCCCTGGCGGTCCAGTCAGGATACCCGGCTTTGACTACCTCAGCAATGCCGATAATGGCAGGCTCGGCAATATTGCTGTGGTAAAAGAGGATTTGATCTCCAACCTGAACCTCATCGCGCAGGTAGTTGCGCGCCTGGTAGTTTCGCACCCCATCCCAATGATCGGTGCCGCCAGGACGGTGTTGCAGGTCAATGAAGGAGAAACAGGAAGGTTCGGTTTTGAACAGCCAGTATCGACGGTCAGGCATGGGATTGCTCCGGCCAAATTGTGATACGCGTAGCGGTTGGCCCCCTTTTGTTGCAGGGGATTACGGTTGTGCTACGGCGGTAGTTTCATCCAAAGCAGCCGCTGCCAGGTCGCCCGGCTCTTCAAGGCTGATCCGACCGAGTTTTCCAGCCCTGAGCTCGCGAAGAAAAGCCTCGGCGGCCCGATTCAAGTCAATTTTGCCGCCGGCCATCAGACAACCGAGACGGCGGCCAATCTCTTCGAGCAGAACGGTGGCGTCAGCGGAAATGTCGGCGAGTTTGTAACGGCTCCTGAGCTGCTCCGGATAACGCTGCTGCATGAGCTCGGCAGCGAATAGCCCCACCTTGGTGGAGTCGATGGCGCTGGCACCGATGGCACCGCTGGTTGCCAGCCGATAGGCCGCAACTTGGTCGCGCATTTCTGGCCAGAGCAGCCCCGGCGTATCGAAGAGGATAATGCCGTTGCGCAGATCGATCTGTTGGGCGCAGGTGGTGATGGCCGGCTTGTCGCCGACCTTGGCGATGCACTTTCCGGCCAGGGTATTGATCAGTGTCGATTTGCCAACGTTGGGAATGCCGATGACCATGGCGCGCAGTGTCCGGCCCGGTTTGCCGCGGGTGGGTGCCAGGCTCTGGCAGAGCTTGATCAGCTGCTGCATGTCGGAGCGATTCCTCGCGGCCAGCGCGAGGGGATGGACTCCGGCCTCCTTTTCGAAATGGCGGAGCCACGCCTTGGTGACGACCGGGTCGGCAAGGTCATTCTTGTTCAGCAGCTTGATACACGGCTTGTCTCCGCGTAACTTCTCCAGCAGGTAATTGGAGCTGGCGGCCGGGAGGCGGGCATCGAGCACCTCGATAATCACGTTGACCGTCCGAATCGACTCGGCAATCTGCTTGTGGGCCTTGCCCATATGGCCGGGATACCATTTTATCGTCATGCGCTGTTCTTTCCTCTGGGTTGAAATGCCTTGGGTGTTGCAGAGTACCTTGGCAGGTTTATCAGCAAGGGGAATGCCGGCCGCCAGGGTGAAGTCGTCAATTTTTCCAGCCACGGCAACGGCTCTCCGCCTCGCTCGCTTCGACTTCGTCGAGAATCGCCAGGTAGGTGGCATAGCGATTGGCAGGTAGCTGACCCAGTGCAACCGAATTGATCACCGCGCACCCAGGTTCGGTACGATGCCGGCAGTCGCGAAACCGGCAGGTCGTATCCCGTGTCTGCTCGAAGCCGGGGAAATGGGCGGCCAACTCCGGCACGGCGATATCCACCAGGCCGAAATCCTGGAAGCCGGGGGTATCGACCAGCTCTCCACCGCAGGAGAGGGAATGGAGGGTGGAAACGGTTGTGGTATTACACCCCCTGCCATTGTGCTCATTGAGGGTCCCGACCCGCAGGTCGATTGCCGGACAGAGCGCATTCAACAGCGAACTTTTACCAACCCCGCTGATGCCGACAAAGGCACCACGGTGCCCTTCGCCAAGAAACTTTCGTAACGGGTCGAGCCCGTCGCCGCCGGCAGCACTCAACGGAAAAATGGCGACGGTGTCGGGATAAGTAGCGCGCAGCTCCGCAACAAAGACGGAGGCAGCAGCCAGATCGGACTTGTTAACCACCAGAAATGGGCGCAGATTTGCCGCCCGCGCCGCGACGATCGCCCGATCAATGAAGCCAGCCGGCGGCAAAGGAGCCGGGGCGACCACCACACCAAGCACATCAAGATTGGCTCCGACCAGGTGGAGACCGCCCATTGCGTCACGGCGCCGCAGTTCGGTGCGGCGCGGCAGCTGCTCCAGCACTTCGCCACGGACCAGTACGTTGTCGCCAACCACATGCCCGGAACGCCTTTTGACCCTCACCATGTTCCGCGCGCCGGTGGAGAATAGTACCTCCACTGCCACGCCATGATGGGCAATAATCACCCCGGGCCGGGCAGGTGTAGCACCAGGAGAATTCACCGAATCGCCGCCATTTATGACTTTGTTACGTGCGCTTTTCAAACGGGCATCACCTATTCAAGGAAACCTACAGCAGCGCTGACGCTACGCCCCACTGTCGCATGATGAACCTACCAAAGCTGCTGGACTTTTGCGCAGCCCTCGCCGTTGATCTCTCTAGGATTAAACCAGAAGTGTAGTTAAGTCAAGTAGGCAGGCGTGGGGAGTGGAGGCGCAGCGGCAACGCGGTTTATCAGTAAAAAAAGCCCCGGATTGCTCCGGGGCTTTTTGCTTCGACTGCAGGCCTGTACTTAGACCCGGGTCACGTTTGCGGCCTGAAGCCCTTTCGGACCCTTGGTTACTTCAAACGTTACTCTATCGCCTTCAACAAGGGATTTAAATCCGTCGCCAGCGATTGCGGAGAAGTGGCAAAATACATCTTCGCCACCTTCCTGCTCAAGAAACCCAAAACCCTTGCTGTCGTTAAACCATTTTACCGTTCCGTTTACCATGTGCGTACTTTCTCCTGAATCTTTCTTGTTAGTTTCGTCCGGTAGTATTGCCGAGACTACGTTACCGTAACAGCTTCCCGTATCCAAAGTCAAGCTATTAAATCTGCGGCTGTCGTGCATAGAATAGTCAAAGCTACCGCCACGATTGCTTTAATCAACCCCGGCAGCAACACTGCACGGCAACAGAACCACGCATCAACAATAAACAGAGGTAGTCCAATTAGACGGAAGACGCTGGCGAAAATTTCTTTTACACTCATTTTACTTAATCTTTCTTGCAATTAAAGCTATTTTCCTGCATTATGAAGGGCATATTAGCTATTTGTTTCAGCAATTTGACTCCTTTCCCATCAATCCAAGCCTACGTAGAGGCTTGCTGCAGCACCCACCATCCTTCCAAACATAAGAGGTCGGAACCAATGATAATCAAAGCCGGTAACATTGTAAGCCATGCAGGCGCACTGGAATGGGGCGCCGGCAAGGTCCTGGAAGTTAACGCCGCCATGGCAACGATTGCTTTCAGTGACGGCAAAAGCAGGAAAATTGCTGCCTCCCATTTCACCACCCTGCAACCGGCCAGCGCCGCCTCCTTCACACCTCCCGCAGAAGCCGTAGCAGTAGTAAAGGCGCGCCGCGCCCCGAGCAAAGCAAAAAAGAAAGCTTAGCGCACCAGCCGCTGTTGCCAACCGGCAACGCAGCCCAATCACGCACTACCTTCCAAAGGCTCACAGCAATAGATATTATTGTTGGGAGCCTTTGGTTTTTGGCATTCCGTGGTGATGCCAGTATCGCCACTCCCAGCAGCTTACTAAGCTCGCTTCGCCGCCTGCGCCATCTGCCGTAATTCCTTGAGGTCAAGCTTGCCACTCCCGAGCAGCGGCAGGGCCTCGACCTCGATGTAGCAGTCGCGGTTTGGCTTCCAGAGATTTGGCAGGGCGCTTTCGGCCAGCATTTTATGGAGCGTTTCGCCATCGCCCGCCTCTTTGGTGAAGAGCACCACCAGTCGCTCCCCCTTCTTTTCGTCCGGCACCGCAGTCACCGCAAGCAGTTGCGCCGTCTGGTGCAGGCCGCGCTGGAGCTCCTCCTCAATCACCCCGTGGGGGACCATCTCGCCGCCAATCTTGCTGAAACGGGAGAGTCGATCGGTGATGTGGAGGAAGCAATCCTCATCAAGAAAGCCGATATCGCCGGTCAGGTACCAACCATCGAGGATCGCCTCACCAGTGAGGTCCGGCCGGTGCAAATAACCGAGCATCACGTTCGGCCCCTTGACCGTGATCAGCCCTGACGTCCCGGCCGGCAAGACAGTCCCTGTCTCCGGATCGATCACCCGGATGGCGACGCCCGGGACCGGGTGCCCGACACTCCCCGTCTTGGCCCCAATCTGCCGCACCCCGTCAATCTTCACCTCGGGGAGGCTCAACGAAATGACCGGCGACAGCTCGGTGGCACCATACCCCTCCAGTGGCCGAATCCCGAACTTCTCCTCGAACGCATCCGCCACCCGCGGTTGCAGCTTTTCAGCGCCGGTCATTATCAGCCGCAAGGTTTTAAAATCCTCTGCCTTGGCCCGGCGCAGGTAGGCGAGGAGGAACGTGGGGGTAGCGATGAGAAGCGTCGAACGGCGTTCCCTGACCATCTCGGCAATCTTCCCCCCATCCAGCGGATTTACGTGATATGCGGCGGAAAAACCGGAGAGGAGCGGCAGCCAGAGGGTGCCGGTAAAGCCGAGAGAATGGAAGAACGGCAGCGCCGAGCAGATATTGTCCTGGGGTGTGACGCGAAACACCATGCGCAGCGCCTCCAGGTTGGAGAGGATGTTGTGGTGCGACAGCATCACTCCCTTCGGCTCGCCGACGCTCCCGGAGGAGAAGATGATGGTCGCCAGGGCGTCGGCTGGAAGGCCGATTTTGCCCAACAGCAGCCGGCGCGGCAGGAAGCGGGCCTTCAACCAGGCACGGCGCTTGTCACCTGCGGAGAGCCCGGTGAGGAGATCCTCGATGCAGACGGTCGACCTAACGCTTGGCTCGCTGCCGAGCTTTTCCAGGAACGTGCGGGAGGAAACGACACACTGAATGCCGCATTGGTCGATGGCCGAGCCGAGCCCCTCGGCCGAGGCGGTGTAATTGAGATTCACCGGCACCTTGCCGAGACAGGCGATGGCCAGATTGACCATACACCCACCCGCCGAAGGCGGCAGGAGGATGCCGACCTTGTCCTGGCCGGCTGTCCGCTCCCCAATTTTGTCGGCGAGGGCGATGGCGCCGGTCAGGAGCTGGCCGTAACTGAGACGCTTGCCGGTCGTATCCGAGATGGCATGCTGCCGCCAGTTTTGCCGGGCGGTGCGAACGAACTCCTCCTGCAGCGACCGGCGCCGCGGCTTGCGTGACTCAAACCAGGCAGCGGAAAGCTCCATCACCGCCTGCTTCACCTCCACCGCCTTACTCGCGGCCGGCAACGGTTTGCCGAACAGGATCGTCACCGGATAGGGAAACATGGCGGGCCACTTGGACAGGAGCCGTCCGTGGGCGTAGCTTAAGATGCTCCCCCAGGCCCCGCCGATGTAGACCGGGATGATCGGGTAGTCACTATCTTTCATGATCCGTTCGAAGCCCGGCTTGAATTCCCGCAGCATACCGCTCCGGGTAATGGCCCCCTCGGCGAAGATGCAGAGCATATAGCCGTCGTCGAGGACCTGCCGTGCCTCCCTGACAAATTCGACAAGCTGGTGGCGCGAGTCGCGACCGGAGACCGGGATCACCCCCATCAACCGGAACAGGGGCTTTAAAAGCGGGGTCTGGTAAATTTCCCGTTCCATGATGAACCTGATCCGGCGCTGCTGGGTGGCCATCAGGAGCAGCGCATCGACCCAGGAAACGTGATTGGCCACGAGGAGCGCCGGTCCCTCCAGGGGGAGGTGGTCGTTGCCGATCACCCTGATCCGGTAGCAGAACTTCATCACCAGCAGGCCGATGAACCTGAGGAGGAAGTCGGGAAGAACCACCAGCGTGATGATGGTCAACCCGCAGGTGAGCCCGGCAATCAACAGGAATCCCTGGCCCGCGTTTAGTCCCAGCTGGGCGGTGAAAAGCCAGGTGATGCCCGAGGCCGCCAACACCCCGAGCCAGCTGAGAAATCCTGCTGCGGCAAGAATTTCACCCAGTCTCTCGTGAGGAGCACGCAGCTGGATGAATGACTGCAGTGGCACGATAAACAGGCCGGCACTCACTCCAAGGAGCAGGATCAACGGAATGACCAGAGACACGGTGGCGCTAACGTAATGGAGGCAGGCAGTGGCTAGGGTCAGCCCGATCGCGCCAATCGGGACCACGCCGAACTCCACGTTTCGCCCGGAAAGTCGCCCTGCCAGATAAGATCCGGCACCGATTCCGAGCGCCGCCACCAGGAACAGATACCCCCCCTGCTCTTGGGACAGGCCGAGCTTCTGCATGCCGTAAGGGATCAGGTTGATCTGGACAAATGCGCCCAGCAGCATGAAATAGGCGGCACCGCATACGGCCAGCAGTAAATAGCCATCCTGGCTGACCCCACGCAGGGTATTGCCGATATCGCGGAGAAAAAACCAGGAGACCCGCTGGGTAGAGCCTGCTGCAGGGGTAGGCGCCAGGCGAGTGCCGACGAACAGACCGCTGAGGGCTATGTATATGCAGGCAACGGAAGCGAGGCCATAATGAAAGCTGCTGACCTGGCAAAGAACTGGCGCCAGAGCGGTGCCGGCGATAATCGCCAGATAGGTGGTCATTTCGAGCAGCCCGTTGGCCCGGGAGAGCTGTTCACGCTGCACCAGCTCAGGAACAATACCGTATTTGGCCGGGGCAAACAGGGCGCTGTGGCTTGCCATCAGGAACAGCACCAGGTAGAGGCCGGCCGCGCTCCCGGCAAAAAAAGCGCCGACGGCAAGCAGCGTCACTGCCACCTCCGCCAACTTCACCACGATGATGATCCGCTGTTTGCTGAAGCGGTCGGCAACCACCCCGGCGGCGGCAGAAAAGAGCAGAAACGGCAGGACAAAGACCGCCCCCGCCTGTGCCGCAATAATTCCCGCGTCCGTTCCGCCGTTCCGGCTGATCAGGAAAAAGATAATCAGCAGCTTGAGAATATTGTCGTTCAGCGCCCCGAAGAACTGGACGGTGTTAAGGTATTTGAAGGCCCTCGCCAACGGTTTACCATTCCCCTGCAATGAATCATGTTGCGTTTGCATAATCCCTCCTTCCGAACAAAGACACCATTAAATAGGTTTATTGACGTGCAAATTATCAGCCACCGCCCATACAACCTGGCTTTTCGCCTGTTTCTCACCCTGCTAAAGGTGGGGGCAACGGACTTTCCATGCGTGCATAAATCCCGCCAGCCATCGGCATCTGCAGGCTCGGTTTATTACACTACCCCGCGCGGCTCTCGTAGCAATGCGCCTTGGCCTGTTGGCCACTGCTAACAGACAATGGAGTGCCGGCAGCAGGCTTAGCAGAAATATAAGCGGCGCCACGGCTAGGACAAGTTTCGACAGGAACTGGCTCATCAGCATCCCCCTTTTGGTCATAGGTTTACCAGGTCTATTACAGGGAGCGTGCCAGGAGCGTGATCGCCTGATAACCAGTCGTAATTGCGGCTCTTTTATTCTTACCATTGCTTGTCCAAGCTATTTATATTTACATCTTGTGTACAGCTGTTGTACATTTTGTGCATGGCCAAGCCGAACAAAATGTCAACCGCGGACCTTGAGTTCTTCACCAGGGTAGCCCGGGCAACCTTTTCCAACCCGTTCGGTGAAGAACGGCGCGAGCTCGACCAGCAGATCCTGGGCGTCGCTTCGCCACTCTCGCCGGAGAAGCTCGTGGATGCAGTCGCAAGCAAAGTGGGAGAGAGGCTCCAGGCGCTGCACGATGCGAGAAAGGCCAATCTTCGTCTGTATGCCGGCAGTGAGCGTAAGATCGTCAGGAACGTCTTCCTGTTCCACGTCTACCACCGCTTCCGCGCCGACTTCGATAACTTCATTCTCGAGCAGAAGCGTCAGGGGGACACCCCCTCGCCGGTCCCGTTCGCCCGGGAAGCCATCGGCATGCTAGCGGCCTTGGGCTTCACCGATGACGACGCCTTGCGCTTATTCGCCTTCTTCTACCAGGTTCGACGCGCCTTTTATTTCATCAACAACAACCTGATCGGCCGGAGCCCCAGCATGCGCAAGTTGCGAATGCATCTCTGGAACCATGTCTTCACCCACAACGTCAGCTGGTACGAACAGTATCTCTGGAACCGGATGGAGGATTTCTCGACCATGCTGCTCGGCGAAACCGGGACCGGCAAGGGCGCCGCCGCCTCGGCCATCGGCCGTTCGGGATTCATCCCGTTTGACCTGCCCAAAAATGCCTTCAGCGAAAGCTTTACCCGTAACTTCATCTCCCTCAATCTCTCCCAGTACCAAGAGGCCTTGATCGAGTCGGAGCTGTTTGGCCACAAAAAGGGCGCCTTTACCGGCGCCATCGACAATCACGACGGGGTGTTCAGCCGCTGCACGCCCCACGGCTCGATCTTTCTCGACGAAATCGGCGACGTCAGCGTCCCAGTCCAGATCAAGCTGCTGCAGATCCTCCAGGGTCGAACTTTTTCCCCGGTGGGGAGTCACGCAAAACTCCGCTTCCACGGACGGGTCATCGCCGCCACCAACCGCCCCCTCGATGAGTTGCGCCAGCAGGGGCTATTCCGGGATGACTTTTATTACCGGCTCTGTTCCGACATCATCGTCGTCCCCACCTTGCGGCAGCGCATTCAGGAAGACGCCTCGGAATTGAATCTTTTAGTCGCGAACATTCTAGAAAGGATGATCGGCGAGGCACCGACGGAGTTGCGGGAGATGTTGCGGGAGGTGCTCCAACAAGATCTGGGCAAAGACTACCCCTGGCCCGGCAATGTCCGGGAACTGGAACAGGCGGTCCGGCGCATTCTTCTTACCCGGCACTACCATGGAGATCTCAATTCTGGAACAGCTGGACTGCGGGAACAACTGATACTTGGAATCGACAGCGGCTCCCTCGATGCCCAAGGAGTTCTGCAGCGTTACTGCCAGTTCCTCTATGCACGCCATCAGACCTACGAGGAAGTGGCCCGTCGCACCAATCTCGACCGCCGCACGGTGAAGAAATATATCAAATTCAGTTGACTTCCAAATACCTGTTTGGCTATTATGCGAATACACACTCACAATAAATTCCTATGATCCCCAAAAAAAGCACACGTATCCGTAAAGAAGAGATTGTCCAGGCGGCCTTGGCAGTGATTGGCAAGCGCGGGGTACGTGCTCTTACCATCGCCGCCATTGCAGAAACCGCAGGGATGAGCGAAGCCAACATTTATAGGCATTTCGGCGGAAAAGACGACATTCACGCGGCCCTCGGTGAGTTCATTGGCACGGTTGTCATGGGCAAAGCCGCAACTATTGCGGCGGGAAGCCGGGACCCCCTGGAGAAACTGGAAACCATCTTTTTCTCCCACATGGCGCTGATCGGGGAGCACCCCGGCATCCCACGGTTCATATTCTCCGAGGATGTCCAGTTGGGGAATCAAAAACTGGCCGAGGCCATTGCTTTTCGCATGAGAAGCTACGTGGAGACGCTGGCAGGTATTATCGCAGCAGGTATCAATGAGGGGGATATGCGGCACGATATCGCGCCACGGGAGACTGCTCTGACCCTCATCGGCATGATTCAATTTACGGCGCTACGCTGGACGATCGGCGGCGCAGCCTTTGAGCTCAGAGACGAAGCGGAAAAACTCTGGGACAACTTTTGCCGTTTGGTCCGTTGATTTTTTTTACCACGCAAGCGAGCTGATGGTCACATTTACTTCTAAATCCAATATATAGGCATATCTTTATGAAGCTGCTTTGGTCCGTCTTGGCAACCTCCCTTTTGTTGACTTTGCCACTGCACGCGGCGCTCCCTCTTTCGCTCGACGAGGCCCTGGAGATTGCCCTAAAAAACCACCCCCAAGTGGTCGAGGCGCGGGAAAACTTGAACCGAGCCGAGGCCGATACCGGCTCGGCGCTGGCGAACTACTATCCGCAAATCTACCTTGCGGCGGACTGGAGCAAAGGCCGCTCCTTCCTTACTCCCATCGAGAGCATCCGGCAGACGGAAGTTCACACCGACGCCCTCTACCTGAAACAGACCATTTACGATTTTGGCCGAACAGCCGGGGCGGTGGACGCGGCACGGGAAAATCGGGCAGTGGCTATCGAATCGCTCACCATTACCCGCCAAGACTTGGCATTTCGGCTCAAATCCGCCTATTACCTTCAGTTGGCTGCCGACAAACAGGTCGCTGCTACCAGAGAAACCGTTGCGGCCAGGGAAGCGGTGTTCCGGCAAGCCCAGGAATTCTTTTCCCAGGGGCTCCGCTCAAAGGTTGAGGTGACAAGGGTCGAGGCCAACCTGTACGCAGCCAAAACCGCCCTGATTCGAGCAGAAAACAACCGGGAGCTTGCCCAGGTCGAGCTAGCAAATGCCATGGGGGTTCCTTCATTGGAGCCACGGCCTCTGCTTGAGCCTGTCGCTGGGACCGTTCCTCTGCCCGAAAGGACCCAGTTACAGCAAGAGGCTGTTGCCAACCGGGCCGAGCTGAAGCTGTTCAAGGCCGCAAAAGGCTCGGCGGCTGCTGCGTTGAGAACCGCCAGGAGCGGTTATCTCCCGATCCTTTCTGGAACAGCGAGCGCCGGTTATGCGGACAGGTCGTTCCCGCCGGATGGGAAGGTGTGGGGAGTGGCACTGAACCTGACGGTGCCTCTCTTTTCCGGCTTTTCCACCGTGGCCCAACAACAGGAAGCGGTGGCGACGCTGGGGTCAGTTGAGGCCCGGGAAAACAACCAGAAGCTGCAGATTGGCAAGGAAGTTGACTCTGCCTGGCTAAGTGTCAGAGAGGCAATTGCCCGGATCGCATCGACTGACAGGGAGGTAGCCGCCGCCAGAGAAAACCGGACACTCGCCACCGATCGCTACCAGGAAGGGGTCGGTAACATTATCGAGGTTACCGATGCGCAGTCCCAGGCCCTCGATGCCGAAACGGCGAATATCCAGGCAGTCTATGATTATTATATCGCCTTGGCCCGCCTGGATCGAGCGGTGGGCAAAGAATGAGACGAGACCTTTAAGGAGTGGGGAATGGAACTATTGAACAAATTGTCGAGAAAGAAACAATATCTGCTTTGGCCGCTGGTCTTGGTGGCCGTTGTGACCCTGCTCAAGGTGACCCTGCTCGCTCCACCGCGAGTCAAGGTGGTAAAACTCGAGCGCCGCGACCTGCAAGCACAGGTTTACGGTAACGGCACCGTCGAGGCGAAGGTGGTGGTGGGGGTCTCCAGCAAGATTACCGGCAAGATCGTTGAGCTGCATGCCGATCAGGGTGACTGGGTAAAGCGCGGACAACTGCTGGCCAGGCTGGAAAACGACGATTTCATCCAGCAGCAGCGGCAGGCGGAGGCCGGTGTAAACAAATCCGTGGCAAACGCCAACGTGGAACAGGCAAATCTGCAGAAGGCCCAGGCCAATCTGGTGCTTGCCGAAAAAAATGGCCAGCGCTTCCGCAGCCTCGCCGAGAAGAATCTCGTCTCCAGGCTGGAGGCGGAGCAGTATGAGAATATTTACCAGGTTGCCAAGGCAGAAGTAGCCCGTTGCACCGCGGCGATACAATCAGTGCAGATGGATCAGGCAGCAAATACCGCCAGTCTGGGTTTTGCGCACAGCCGTGTAGCCGATACCATCATTTATGCGCCTGCGGACGGGGTCATCATCAACAGATCACTGGAAAAAGGCGCCACGGTAACGCCGGGGATGGCGATCTTCAGCCTGGCGGATCCCCGGACTGTTTGGGTCAAGGCCAACGTCGACGAATCGCAGCTGCAAGGGGTAACGGTTGGCAAAAAAGCCATGATCGCCATCCGCTCCGAACCAGGCGTACAGTTCCCCGGCCAGGTTGCCCGGATCGCCCATGAGAGTGATCGGGTCACCGAAGAGCTGGAGGTTGACGTGGCCTTTAGCCCGCCGCTGCAAACCTTCCGTCTTGGGGAGCAGTCCGATGTCTACATCCTGGCCGCAACCAAAACCGGGGTTGCGTCTCTCCCCGCTGCCTCCCTGGTGACAAAAGGAAAGAGCCGGGGGGTCTGGACGGTGGCAGATGGCAGGCTGCGATTCAAGGTGGTCACCACAGGCATCGAAGACCGGCGCAACTTTACCGAGATTCTGGGAGGGCTAACCGGCAACGAGCAGGTGGTGCTGGCGCCGCCGCAACAAATGCTGAAGTTCAGCGACGGCAAGCGGGTGAAGGTCGGACAATGAATCTGGCGATCCGTGACATCCGCTATCACCGGGGGCGCTTCATCCTCACCTCCATTGGCCTCGGCCTGCTCCTAGGGGTGGTGATGAGCATGGGGGGGATTTACCGGGGCCTGTTTGCCGATGCCCTGGCGGTGCTTAACGCCAACCAGGCCGACCTCTGGGTGGTGCAGCAGGACACCAACGGCCCGTTTGCCGAGTCCTCGCGCATTCCGGAAGACATCAAATACCGCGTCGCTGCGGTGCCCGGGGTAGCCGAGGCTGCCCCTCTCTCTTTCCAGACCCTGCAAATCGACCGCCAGGGGAAGCCCTTCCGGTTCTTCCTGATCGGTTATGAGCTCAACAATTTCGGCGGGCCACCGGCTATTCTTGCCGGGCGCCCTATCCGGCAGAAACATTACGAAATGGTGGTCGCCAAAGCAATGCAGATGGAGCTCGGCGCCACGATCCATCTGGGGCTCCACGACTACACGGTGGTCGGGATTACCGGCAAGATCGTCTCGTCGGGCGGCGACCCGGCCGCCTACGTTACCCTGGCTGACGCCCAGGAAATCCAGTTCAAGAAGGACAACTCCGCCATCAGGAACGACCGACAGAGAATCGGAGCGAATCTCTCCGGGGTGCAGAGCCTCACTCCCAGTCAGGCCGGATTTCTGCAACAGAACATCGCCGAGATTACCGAGTCTACCCACATCGTTAACACTGTGGTAGCGAAACTTGAGCCAGGGGCAAGCCTGCAAGAGGTGCAGGAACGGATCAAGCGCTGGAACCACCTGCGTGCCATTTCCGACGCAGAGCAGACCGCAATCCTCACCAAGGGGATGATCGAGAAGGCACGAATGCAGCTCGGCCTGTTCCGGATCATCCTGCTCATCATCTCGGCAGTCATTATCGCCCTCATCATCTACACCTCAACCATCGACAAGATCAAGGTCATCGCCACCCTTAAGCTGATCGGCGCCCAGAACCGGGTAATCGTCGGCATGATTCTGCAGCAGTCGCTGCTGATGGGGATCATTGCCTACGGTATCGGCTACCTGCTGATCCTGCTCACCTATGAAAACTTTCCCCGGCGGATCGTCTTGGAACCTATGGATCTGCAGGGGCTGTTTGCCATCGTCATGGTAATCTGTACCATTTCGAGCTTTGTCGGAATCCGTAAGGCGCTCAAGGTGCAGCCTGCCGAAGCCTTGGGAGGATAAACATGTATGCAATAGAAGTGGCAGGAGTGACAAAAATCTACGGCAAGGGGGAGACGGCGGTTACCGCCATCGCGGACGCCACCTTCCAGGTCAAGCCGGGGGAGTTGGTCGCGATCCTCGGCCCTTCCGGCTCGGGAAAAACCACGCTCCTCACCTGCATCGGTCTGATCAACGAGCCGACCCACGGTAGATTGGTCATTGACGGAGCCACCGTAGCCGATGAAGGGTGGCAGCCGGGATTCGATCTGAAGCGGCTCCGCCGCGAAAAGCTCGGCTTCATCTTCCAGGCCCACAACCTGATCCCCTTCCTGACTGCCCGGGAAAACGTGATGATTGCGCTGGAGATCAACCAGCTACCACGCACCGAGGCAAAAAGCCGCGCCACCGAGCTCCTCACAACCCTAAACCTTGGGCATCGACTGGACAACTACCCGACCGCCCTCTCCGGCGGCGAGGCCCAGCGTGTGGCCATTGCAAGAGCTCTGGCAAACAGGCCTAAGGTGATCCTGGCCGACGAACCGACCGCCGCCCTCGACACGGAAAACGGCAAGAACGTCATGGCCCTGTTGAAAAAGCTCGCAGTGGAAAACCATTCGGCAATCCTGGTGGTCACCCACGACCACCGAATGGTGGAGGGTTTTGACCGGATCTTTGAGGTGCGAGATGGGGTAATTGTCAAGGAAACCCAAAATATACCGACACCGGTGGCGAACAACAGTGGTAAAGGGGGGGACGATCCTGACGCCTGGATCGACACCTTCGGCTGCCTGTAAAAAAGATAGTTGAAAAAGACTTAAACCGCCCTATCGGCTAGCTGCCGGTGCGGCGGTTTTTTTCGGCCCGGTATTCCCCTTGACCGGGAATGAATGATTGTCTCCCCGGGTTGCCAACAAGCGCAACCTTGATAGACTTAACGGTGTCCAACAACATCCTTTTTTCTTCCCGAATCCGTCCGTTATCGTCACCGTACGGTACCGGTTACTCGACTGGCACACCCAATAGCAGCATTTTAACGCACCAACCAAGGAGGTAGAGGATGAAACAGTCTTTCGGCTTGACCATCGCGCTTCTCTTCATTGCGGCCCCCACCCTGGCCGCAGACCCGGTTTACAACACCGACGCCCAACCGTCGGCCGAGGTGGCACCCGGCATCTACGGGAAGATCTCCAACCCGGTGCTGAGCAAGTTCAACCTCTCCATCGGCGGCTACATCAAGCTCGACTACGCCTACAACTCCACCAACCTCGGGAGCAATGGCGTCATCACCCCCATCTCCGGAGCAATCCCCTCGAAGGCCATCAGCGGCACCGGCCCCAACTCGGCAACCTTTGCCAACCAGAACCAATCGATCTTCTCGCTGAAACAGTCGCGCATCTGGTTCAAGATCGCCGGTCCACCGTTTGCCGGTGCCAAGACCGGCGGCCTTCTCGAGGTTGACTTCTACGGCGACAACTCGTCGGCCGCCGAAAGCCCGATGCCGCGGCTGCGCCACGCCTACGGCACAATTGATTGGCCCCAGACCCAGGTGCTATTCGGCCAGTACTGGGACATGTTCGCGCCGATGATCGCCTCCACCGAGGACTTCCGCACCGCCGCTCCCCAGGGTGCACCCTACGGTCCGCGGGTCCCGCAGATCAGGCTTACCCAGAAGGTGGACTTTGCTGCAGACCATCAGCTAAAGCTCGTCTTTGCCTTACAGGACCCGAACCAAACCGGCGACAACCAGGGTACCGTGACCGGCCAATACGGCCCGAGCGTGAACTACGCCGGCCAGATCTTCTACGTTAACAAGGGGCTCGGGGTTGCCCCCGGCTACATGAGCCTGGCGATGAACCCTTTCACCGTAGGGGTCTTCGGCCTCTACGGGACCGAAAAGGCACCGAGCAACGCTAACAACAGCCTCTCCTCCTGGGGCTACGGCCTCTACGCCTTTGCACCCCTCCTCAAATCGGAGGACGGGGTGAACCGGGCAATGACCCTGGCGTTCGAGGGACAGTCATACGCGGCAGGAAACCTTGCTTACGGGGGCGCCACCTCATTCTCCGTCGTCGGCACGACGCCCACGGGGGGGACACCGGGGAGCACTTCCAACACCTTCGATGCCGCCGGCAATCAGAAACCGGCCAGGAACTGGGCGTTCATCGGTCAGCTCAAGTTCTTTCCGATCCAGGACCTGGGGTTCACCACTGGCTACGGCAGCCGCTACGCCCTCAACAACGCTGACTATGCCGGGATCTCCAACTACCAGCGCCGGTCGCAGCAGATCTACGCCAACGTCACCTACGACTTGAACGCCGCGGTGCGACTCGCCACCGAATGGCAAAACATCGAGACCAAGTACGGCAACGTCAACGGCGTCCGCAGTGCTGAGGCAAGCGGCGTTGACAACACCGTCCGCCTTTGCGCATACTACTTTTTCTGACCAGGAATACTAGGGCTGCTGTCCATACTGATGGTGATCCCCCTTTGATAGATGGAGGGAAACTCTCCAATACCAGCAGCAATATTTTCGCGGCTGTCCGCTACAACTTCTAAACCAGAAACAAAATAACTGCAAAAAAGGGGACTCGGTACATCGAGTCCCCTTTTTTTATGGACACCACGGTCCGGGTTAATCTACTGCTTCGTCGCCAGTAGGAAGCTCCCCGATAATTCCCGCCATGGGGTGGGGAGGTGGGTCTCCGGCAATCGCAAGTGCCTTCTGGCCGACCAAGGCCCCAATCACCTTCTTCCGGCCCTGGGTCAGCAGTCGTTGCACCGTTCCCCGGGAGACTCCCATCTTCTCCCCGGCCCGCTCCTGGTTCAAGTCCTCCCCGTCGCAGAGAAAAAGGGCCTCCAGTTCGTCCTGTTCGAGGGTTACGACCTCCATCTCCACAAGTGGGGTGCCGGCGGGCTTGAATACGAGGCCGAGCTTCTCCCGGAGCGGACAGACGCAGTTGCGGTTTTTTTTCTTGCGTGGCGACATTGGTTCACTTCCTTTTTATTGATCGCTGCACCAACCAGGCGACCGGCTGGGCCTGGATGCAGTCGACAAGGCGCCCCTTAACACTATTCTTCCACACAGATTTCCCCCCGCATTACCGCTTGCAGCGTCCTCACGGCCAGCACAGCTATTATGGCCGCCAGTATGGCTAATAACAACCAAGACACACCCTGGAAGAAGGGGATACCGGTCTTACTGTACATCAGCATCGAAGCAATGCTGAGCGCCGGGAAAAAGCTCAGTTTCATCAGGTAGCTGAGTTCCTTCGCCACTTCCTCCCGGAAGCGCAGTAACTTGCTGGCATAGACAATCGCCAGCAGGAGAAACATGCCGGCTGAAAACCAGGTCAGGATTTGCCCGGCGCAGGCGGGCAACCCCAGAATCTTCTCGGCACGGAGCACGGCGATGGCCAAGCCGGACAACCCCATGGTTGTGGCAAAAAACGAAATAGGGAAATATCTGAGGCGTGAGTGCTCTGGCATCGCGGGCTTCTTTCTAATGGGCGCAGCCATGGCCATGACCACCGCACGTCTGTGGGACGAGTTCCCGGAATTCACCGCTCTTGAACAGGGCAATGTTTTCCCCCACCGTAGCGGCCTGGGAAGTGTAAACCTTGACCCCTGCACGGTTTAGCATGTTAAGCGCACCGGCGCCGATGCCGCCGACGACGATGGCATCCACCTGATTGCCGGCCAGCGCCTTCAATGGGTTGCACGAGCCATGGCTATGCTGTTGGTCCCCATTGTCGATGCTTACCACTGCGTCGGTTTCGGTGTCAACCAAGACAAAGCGTTGCGCGGAACCGAAATGATCAAACACACTGCTGGCCAGCCCCTGGTTGGCCGTTACGGGGAAACAAATCTTCATGATAATACCTCCTGGGCAATTTTGTGCATATGCACACCATAATATTCAATAATTCATATGTCAATATAATTAAAAGCCTGCACTGCGCTCTTGTGGAAGTCCCCCTGGGTCTATCTTGAACTCGGCGCCGTGGCGCTTTTT
>JANXYN010000213.1 GCA_025356035.1 Geobacteraceae bacterium | reverse complement strand
CGTCGCCGGGGCCGGACCTCGGGTCGCCGTCGTTGTTCACGAAGTCGGCCCCGTACACGTCGTCGATGTACCCGTCCGCGTCGTTGTCGATGCCGTCGCCGGGGATCTCGCCCGGGTTCACCCACATGTTTGCGGCGAGGTCCTGGTGATTATAGTCGACTCCTGTATCAATCACGGCAATGATAGTGTCCGGGCTGCCAGTGGTCACGTCCCACGCCTCCGGCGCATTGATGTCCGCGTCAGGGGTGCTGCCGGTATTGTTCAGTCCCCAGAGACTGCTGAACGATGTGTCGTTTGGTACGGTCGCAGCCTTGTAGATATGGTTTGGTTGAACATAAAGGACATCCGGGTCTTTCCTGTAGGCGTCAATGATTTCGTCCAATGCAGCGTTCTTTTTTACTTTTACATGGTACAAATTGGCAGGCGTCGAATAGGAACGGAGTATTTCTGAACCGATCTTTGAATGGGTCTGTTTTACCTTTTCTTTGCTAACGCCTTTTTTGAACCGTACCAGGAGTTCGCCCTCTTTGAATTTCTGCTTTTCTGATTTTGATCCTTTCTGTGCACCTCCCTGTGCCGCAGACGGATCAACAACCGCCCAGGACAGTTCAGGGCGGAGAGCAAAAAATGAAATAATCAGGAAAATGATAAAGCTGGCCATTATATTTCTTTTCATGAATACAATTCTCCTTTAGATAATTTAAAAAAAATAAAAAAAGGGGACGGATTTATTTCCCGTCCTCATTTTATTATTGCCTGGCAGTCAAGCCGTTTAAAGAAGCGATCCCCCGTCATCAAACGAGAAAATCACAGGTAATTCAACGACATCGCACCACCAAAACACCACATTTACTAGAAAAAAGCCGCTCCTTCCGGCGGAAGCGGCTTTTCCGTCTGTGTGACAGGTCTGGCGGAATCAATAATGCTGCCTATCTCCTTAAGTGATGTGGAGCGATTAAGGCCGGCTAAGTATACGAAGAGGCGGCGTGTGTGTCAAGGGAATAGCGACGAGTGAAGAGGTCCTTACCTTCCGTCAACGTTACCCCATGGTCTGGGTTGGCCACCAGGTGGCAGAGTACCTTGAACACGGTTTCCACCTCTTCCTTTACCCCCATGGCCGCGGCCAGTTCCGCGGCGGTGAACTGTTTCCCCTTTTCCTGGCGCAGCTTGGCCAGGATCTCTCCCTGCAGCTTCAGCACCGTGCCGGCCGCTTTCTTTCCCGCCTCCACCCCCGGCTGGTGGTAGGCGTTGATATTAACCAGCTCGGCGTATAGGCCGACTGCCCGCTCGTAGAGGGCGATCAGCATCCCGATGGTGCCCGCATCTACTCTGTCGATGGTGATGGTGAGGGACTCCCGGCCGTTTTCGAACAGCGCCCGGCGGGTCCCCTGGAGAAAACCGGCGAGGTAGTCGCCGCTGGTGACGTTCGGCTCCACCTGCAGCGACTTCCCATCGCGATCCTGCAGCACCTCGATGAAGGTGACGAAGAAGTTGTTTACCCCCTCGCGCAGCTGCTGCACGTAGGCGTGCTGGTCGGTGGACCCCTTGTTGCCGTAGACCGCTATCCCCTGGTTCACCACCTGGCCGGCCCGGTCCCGTTCCTTTCCCAGTGACTCCATCACCAGTTGCTGCAGGTAACGGGAGAAGAGGAGGAGCCGGTCCTTATAGGGGAGGAGCACCATGTCCTTGGCGCCACGGCCAGCCGCGGCATGGTACCACATGAGCGCCAGGAGCGCCGCCGGGTTCTTTAGCGTCTCCGGCTGGCGAGTGACGGCGTCACACTGGTTGGCCCCTGCCAACAGGGCATCGATGTCGATTCCCTGGAGGGCCGCCGGCAGGAGCCCTACCGCCGAGGTGACTGAGGTCCGCCCCCCAACCCAGTCCCACATAGGGAAGCGGGCAAGCCAACCATCCTTCTTGGCCACCGCATCGAGTTCGCTCCCTTCGCCGGTCACCGCCACCGCGTGGCGAGCGAAGTCAAGCCCTGCCTGCCGGTAGGCTTCCTTCGCCTCCAGCATGCCGTTACGGGTCTCCTTGGTGCCGCCGCTCTTGGAGATGACAACGGTCAGGGTCTCGCCAAGGCCGGTACCAATCTCCGCCAACACCCGGTCCATGCCGTCCGGGTCGGTATTGTCAAAGAAGTAGAGACGCAGCTTATCCTGGACGCCGCCGAGCGCATCTGCCACGAACTCCGGCCCCAGCGCCGATCCGCCGATCCCTACCACCAGCAGACGGTTGAAGCGCCCACCCTGTTGAGGCTTGAGCTCCCCTCCGTGGATCCGGCCGGCAAAGGCCTTGATCGCTTTGAAGGTGCTCTCGATTTCGCCGGAGATTTCCCTGGTTGGTGCCAGCGCTGCATTGCGCAGCCAGTAGTGCCCCACCATTCGCTGCTCATCGGCGTTGGCGATGGCACCTTTTTCCAGGGCGGCCATCTCCCCATAGGCCTTCTCCATGCGTGGTGCCATCTCTTGCAGGAAGCCGTCGGCAAAGTTCATCCGGCTGATATCGAGGGACAGGCCCAACTCGGGGTGATGGCAGAGGTGCTTCTGGTAACGCTCCCACAGCTGCAGGGTGTTCATGGTTGCCTCCGGTTGTCGATTGAGATTCAAAAAAAGCTTACCACCCCTAGCCCTTTAGCCCGTTGTTTGGGTCCTCCTAAAATAGGAGGGGGATTAATAAAGCTCCCCTCCTTTATAAGGAGGGGTTGGGGGTGGTTGATTTTATTAAAGCGTCAAGTTTCCCGCCGCCTCTTTATCGAGGAGCCAGATCAGCTCTCCCTGGAGCCTGACCAGTGCCGCTGGGTAGCGAGTATTCCCGGCCTCCACGATTTCCCGCACCACCGGAGCTTTATCCTCCCCTGCCACAAGGAACAGCAACTGTCGGGCACAATTGATGACTGGGAGGGTGAGGGTGACCCGGTGGCTATTAAGCTTTGCCAGGTATACCGGTGCTGCCAGCCGGCCGCTTGCCATGGTCTGCAAGGTCTCAGGGAAGAGCGAAGCGGTATGGCCGTCGGCGCCGATGCCGAGCAGGATGAGGTCGAACACCGGCAGCAGCTCCCCGCCAAAAAACCGGCGGAGTTCATCTTCGTAAGCGTCCGCAGCCTGCACCGGCGGCAGTTCCCCCAAGACCCGGTGGATGTTGGAAAAGGGGAGGGGGACCCGCGAAAGAAGGATGTCATGGGCGGCGCCGTAGTTGCTGTCGGGGTGTTCCTTGGGGACGCAGCGCTCGTCGGCCCAGAATATCTGTACCTTTTCCCAGTCGAGCCGGCCGCAAAACTCTTCACTGGCAAGGAGCTGGTAGAGTGGGCGCGGCGTGGAGCCGCCGGAGATGGCAACGGTAAACCAACCGCGCTCGGCGATGGCAGTTGCCGCTGCGGTCAGCAACAGCTCGGCGCCGCGCCGGCTCAAACTGGCAAGATCGGGGCAGACCTCGATCCGATCGCGGCGCTTACTTGTCACAGCGGCCGCCACGTGCGACCGTCTCTGGCCAGGAGCTGCGCTGCCTCGGCCGGGCCGTCGCTGCCGGCTGCATAGATAGGCACTCCATTGGCCTTTCCTGCCGCTTCCAGCCTCCGGATCAGCGGGGTGAGGAGCGCCCAGGTCAGATCGACGCCGTCTTCCCGGACGAACAGCATCTGATCACCTTCCATG
>JANXYN010000176.1 GCA_025356035.1 Geobacteraceae bacterium | reverse complement strand
ATCACCACCAGGATCAGGAAAATCACCGCCCCGACCACATAGTTCCCCCCCACCACGAACTGGCCAAAGGCCCGGATCACCGTGCCGGCCGCGTCGGTCCCCTCGTTGCCATGCAATAGGATCAGCCGGGTAGAGGCAATGTTGAGCGAAAGCCGGAACAGAGTGGTAATCAGCAGAATCGAGGGGAACACCGAAAAGTCGAGGGGCTGAGTAGTATAGAGCCCGACCAGCATGATGGCCAGGGAGATGGTGATGTTGGTGGCGAGAAACAGGTCGAGGAAGAACGCCGGCAGCGGAATGATCATCAGCGCCAGCACCCCGATCAGCGCCACGGCCATATAAATATCGGAATTTTTGCGTAAGGAGCCACCGTCAATCGCTGGCGCTGCTAGCTGTGGCATATGTTTTCCCCTGTAAATACAGCACATTTCAACTTGCATTGGCTATTGTGCAACCGCTGTGCCATTGACCTTGGAACGGTGCAAACAGCCACTGGGCGCAGTTTTGGTCATGACTATCCGGCCCCACCTGTCAATGGCGACAGCAGCTGCCGTTGCCCAGCTAGTCCGGGGTGAAGCCTGCCAGGGATGGCGACAAGCTACTTCCAACTTTTTGAACAGGATTACGTCAAGAGTTTGACTTTAGATTTGGCGGGTGGCCAGAAGCGATAAGGATTCGGACCATCTGCAAGCAAAGGCGCGGGGATGGTGAGGGGGGAGGAAGCGGCGAAGTATCTTTCGGGTTCATTGCAACGGGTTGGAAAATGCTATATACTCTCGGCACGTCTTCTCCTGAGTGCTGAATGTTAGCCCATAGCCGTACCTAAGTTGGTCGAAGCATGAGCGAAAAGTAAATTGTCATCATTGCCGGTCCCAATGGAGCGGGCAAGACGACCTTCGCCCGGGAGTTCTTGTAACTTCGATATACTGTATCGGGAGCTGGTGGATTCCTGGGCGATCTACGACAACGCCGGAGACGAACCGCAACTCTTGGATTGGAGTGAAAAACCATGAACCAGAACGCAATAGAACAGGCAAAAGACCGCGACATGGCCAGTTCATTCGTGGCCATCCGCCGCGCCGCGAAGCGTGCCCGCCAGGTAGCAGCACAGACCGGAACCGCCCTAGTCGTCCGCCATGGCGAGCAAATTGACAGGATACAAGTGACTGATCAGGATGCGCTACCGAAGCAGACCGCTGGATAATTGTGCGTCTGTACGGATTGAATAGGGAAGAGCTGGCTTTCTCAAAAAACTGCTAGTGGCGGTTTAGGAGAAACCCTATGAAAAAGACAGTTGAAAACGAGAGGCAGCCATGGCCCCGCACCCGCAACAGACAATCATCCCCTTGAGCCGCAGCTATCCCAACCGTCACGGCGTTCCCCTCATCGACCAGGTCGATGCCACAATCTTCACCGCGACCTACTGCTGCGACTTTGCCGATCCCTCTTGCGCCGATGCCTGCTGCGCCTATGGCGTCTGCGTCGATACCGAGAATCGCCAGCGCCTCCTCGACCACGCCGAGGAGCTCGAACCCTACCTCGGCGTGGACCGCCGCGACTGGTTCGATGACAGCTGCGTCAGCGACGCCGAATTCCCGGGCGGGAGCTACACCCGCACCCGAGTGGTCGATGGCGGCTGCGTCTTTCTCAACCGCAGCAGTCGCGGCTGCCGCCTGCACGCCCACAGACTGGCGACCGGACGCGACTATCACCAGCACAAACCGACGCTTTGCAGCCTGTTTCCGGTCACCATCGACGGCGGCCTGCTACGCCCCTCCAGCGAAGTCCTCGACGGCTCCCTGGTTTGCCGCGAGCGCGGCACAACGCTCTACCACGGCACCCGCAACGAACTGCGCTACTATTACGGCGACGCGCTGATTGCCGAACTCGATCGCCTGGCAACGTCCAGTCCAATGTAGAAATGGCGGCCACTGCCGAAGAGCTGGCGGGCTAGGCAAACCAGTTGCAAAAAACCATGGACTTCTTCCGGGTCCATTGCAACAGGTTGGAAATTATTATATACTCTCGGCACGTGAAGTCAGACTGAGCACCGCGAACGATTCAATGTGGTTACAACCCAAACCATGTGAGGCAGAGTCATGCAGCATAAGCATACCGCGAGGTTTACAGAACATGAGCAAAACCTGATTTCAAAAATCAGGTCCTTGCCTCCGGAAAGGCTGCTGGAGGTGGAAGACTTTATTGATTTTCTGAGGCAGTCAGGCGAGGACAGGCGGCTGAGGCGGGCAGCGGCAATGCTTTCCGAGGATGCTTTCCGGAAGGTGTGGGACAACCCCGAGGATGCGGAATATGACCAATTATAGCTTCGGCGATGTGGTCCTCGTACCGTTTCCCTTTACCGACCAGACAACCAGCAAGAAGCGCCCCGCCATCGTGGTCAGTTCACGCGACTACAATTTCAATCGCCCCGATCTTGTTCTTATGGCAGTCACCAGCCAGGTAAAGCAACCGGCTCCCTTTGGTGACACTTTGGTGGTTCATTGGGAGCAGGCGGGTCTAATCAAGTCCTCGGTTATGAAACCGATCTTTACCACCATTGAGCAAGGGCTTGTGATAAAAAGGCTTGGGCAGCTTGCAGAGGAAGACGAACAGGCGCTTCGTGAAGTATTGCAGGAAGTCTTTGGCTGATAAATCCCGATCCCGCCAGCCTTGGCAGGCCATCCGATCGTCTAAGTAAAAAACCGTGCACCCTTACACAATAAGGCTTCGCGGCTTTTTTATGTCTGATGGATTTTAGTCAGACTGTCTAGTGTCGGGGGCTGCCCCCTACGGTTTTCTACGTTGGGACAACGACCTTTACCACAACTTTGTGAACCTGCCCCGACGAGATCAATGGCATGTGTGCATCTTCCGGGAAGAAGATCGCAAACGCCCCACTTTCGGTTGCGAGCCAGGCATCCGGTTTGTCCGCAAAGAACTGTATATCGCGACTTTGATCGTATTCCTTGGTCGGCTGGTTGCACAACGACTTGGGCTTCCAGCCCATCGTATCGGTCCCGGCCAGGATAAATTGGATGTCGATGTATCTCTCGTGAGTTTCAAGCAAGGCCTCTTCTTTCTTGCGACCAGGCTCCTTAGCCACCATCGCATAGATGCGGTCACCGTCTATCTCATATTTCCCCACCGGCAGTTCCTGCAGATCCGGACGCGAGAGAAACTCAAATCCCTTCGCAAATCCCGCGTTCAGTGCCCCATAACGGTGTGCGTTCTCAAGTACATCTAAAATCATGTTAGTTCCTTCTGAAAATGATATGGTGCGAACGGCATGGAGTTTGACCGGGCGTTCAGCCTGATCAAGCTGTTCCTGCCGGCCGGTTCAGCAATTCAACCACGTCCTTGGCATAAAAAGTTCTGTACCGTTGGTGCTTTTCCCGCTGGACCAAAATCCCTTTTTCTTCCAGCAGGGCCAACGCCGCGCTGGCCGACGGGAAGGAAATACCAAGAGCATCCTTGGCTTTGTGCGCTGTCAAAACCGGGGTTCCGAGCATAAGTTCGGGAAACTTGTACACAACAGATTGGCGGCGCAGACCAAGCCCCACCACAATATCTTTCCACTTCCGAAGGATTGCTTCGAGCCCCAGCGCCGTGCTAATCGACTCCTGGACCGCAGCATCGACACCAATAGCGAAAAACTTGATCCACTCTGCCCATTTCCCTTGGAGTTGCACCCCAGCCAGGGCATCGTAATATTCCCGCTGATTATCTTTTAGATAGCCCGCCAGATATACCGGCGGATAACCTTCCGCAGCCAGCATCAGAGGCATGAGGATACGCCCTACCCTCCCATTGCCGTCGAAAAACGGATGGATCGTCTCAAATTGTGCATGAACAACTGCCATGCGGACCACGATCGGCATTTCGATCTGGTCTTCCTCAGCGGGCAGATACCGGAGCATCGAGATCAAATCATCCATGCAGTCAGGCACCTTGTCAGCTGGCGGCGGAACAAACCGCGCCTGGTCGATTTTGAGGCCACCAATCCAGTTTTGCTTGTCTCTGAATTCACCTGGCGTCCAAGTGTAATCAACGCCTGACATGAGGTGGGCATGGAGTTCCTTGACCAAATCAGCTGTGAACGCAGTGATACCAAGCTCTCTGACCTGTTGCAGCCCATACTCTAACGATTTAACGTAGTTGAGTGTAACCCGGACATCCGTCGGCAGCCCCTCGGCGCTCCCCGTGGCCTCGTAGGCCAACAGCTCGTTTATCCCGGAATTGGTTCCCTCGATCTGACTACTCCGCACGGCTTCGCGTCGGTCTGCTGTCCGCGTGACAAGGTCTGGATTGGGAAGCCCTTCCGTCAGAGTCTTAAGGTTTGCTAGGGCCGTATGAGCCCGGCTTACTTCACCTTGCAGACCTTGCAAGCCTGTGAGTTGTGCAACACGAGGCGTAAGCGGCGGGACGAGCGCAAATGCGCCCGAATGACTCGCTACGGGGACGAGCAATTTCCGGCGCTCCGGGCTAAGATCAGTTTTTCGCATGCTGCAACCTTTAATTACGTATTCAGTAATTTAAAGTTACGCCTAAAACATTAAATAAGCTATCATCTAATTTAAAGTTTTGAACAGATATGGAATTTCGTGGGTTGCATAATGTATTTTTTGTACTATAAGAATATTGTTAATATCTGCCAATCTTAATACAAAACTGCCGCTATCTGCAAGCTCCTACGAGGGATAAACATGCGAAGCTTCTTGTTCGTTGTCTTAATCGTTGTCGCTGCCGTTCTCGGCTTCTATTATTTTTGGACTCCCACACCAACAGTCGTGTTGACCCCCGATACCGGCCCGATTGCCGCTAGACGGGAGCTGTCCGTGAAGCTGGACGCCCACGGGGCGATCATGAAAAAGCTGACCGTTTCCGCCATACAAGGGGAGAAGACGGTGAATGTCTTGGTGAAAGAGTATCCGTCAGCTAGCCATCAGGCTGCGGAAACCTTCAACCTGGCGCAGGCCGGGCTGCAGGAGGGGCCCTTCAAACTGCAGGTTAAGGCGACCGATTCCGCCGTTCGTTTCAGCGCCGACAGAACCACCACTCACGCCTCTTCCTTCACCCTTGACAACAAGCCGCCGCTGGTGGTCATCTTGAGCCCCACCCACAATATCAGCCGGGGCGGTGCCGGCTTGGTCGTCTACACCGTGTCCAAAGAAGTTGAAAAGTCCGGGGTCGTGTTCGGCAACCAGTTTTTCCCGGGCTATCGCCAGAAAGAGGGCTTTTACGCCTGCCTTTTCCCCTTCCCCTACGACATGGACCTGAACCAGTACGTGCCCAGAGTGACTGCGGTCGATAGGGCCGGCAATGAGCGATTGGTCAGTATCAACTACCACCTGATTGCCAAAACCTTTCCAACCGACCGGATCAATCTTTCCGATTCCTTCCTCGAAAAGATTGCCGCCGAATTCAAGGACCAGTTCCCCCAGGCGCCAACCAACCTGGAGATATTCCTCAAGGTCAACAACGAGCTGCGGCAGCAGGACCGTAAGGCGATCTATGACTTCGGTCGGCAGACATCGCCGGCTCCGCTCTGGCAGGGAGATTTTTTGCGCATGCCCAAAGCCGCTCCTCTGGGGGGCTTTGCCCAGTTCCGCACCTATCTATACCAAGGGGAAATGGTCGATCAACAGACTCATCTCGGTTTTGATCTGGCCTCGGTGGCCCTCGCTCCGGTCCCTGCTGCCAATCACGGCAAAGTCGTCTACGCCGGCGACCGCGGCCTCTATGGCCAATGTGTTGTCATCGACCACGGACTGGGACTGCAGACACTCTACGGGCACCTGAGCAGAATCGGCGTCAAGACCGGGGATAGTGTGAAAAAAGGACAGATCATCGGCGATAGCGGCTCCACCGGCATGGCCGCCGGGGACCATCTTCATTACGAAGTAATAGTCTCCGGGCAGTCGGTCAATCCGATAGAATGGTGGGACCAGTCCTGGATAAACAACAACGTCACCAGTAAGCTCGAAATCGGCAAAACGCTCAGCTCCAAATAAATCAAAAAGCAAACGGTAGGCAGGCCTCAATCCTTGGCCCCCTAAGCTATACTCGTTTACCGCCAAAGCAGTGGATAGTGCGAGTGCCGGCAATGGATTTTCCGGAATGCGGCGTCCCTTTCGGGATATAGCATTCTTGTCCAGCTCGCATTGGTTCCTCTCTGCCGTCGATAATGACCGTATATTGCCCGTGGACAACCACAAAGTACTCGTCATAATCATGCGTATGTTCTTTTGAATTTCTGTCTTGATAGCAGGTCCAAAATGCTGTCTGGCTTCCATCCGCGCCATTGAAAACGTACCCTTCTATCCCCTCGGTATATTGCGATTCCTTACCGATGCGGTTTGCGCATTGCTTCATAAATTCGGGGAATTCTTTCATGCTCTTCTCCCTTCGAATATAACGGCCGGTTTCACAGGCGCGGGACTTTATCCGCGTCTACGTGGAAACCGTTGCTATGCACCGTGTTAGTTTTTCCATCCGGCCCACATTGGCTGCACCTTCGAGTGCTGTGACACGCCTTTCATAACGGCAGCAATTACTGCCGCAGCTTTTTTGCCGGTCTGTTCGACCCCGCCGATGATGACCATTGGCTTCCCAATCAGCCGAAACTTGCCTCTTCGGCCATTCGGCTCGAACTGCTGGACAAAAGCGGCTTCTTCCTTCATGCCCTTTGCCCAGAAAGTGACGCTCAATACGTCAACCTTGGCGTCGTCTTCGTTGAGCAGACCTTCCCTGGCAAAAGCCCGAGCATCAACGGTGCCCTTCATGTTATGAAGGGTTTCCTTGGCTTCACTGATCGCTTCGTCCTGGGTTTCGGCCTCAAACCTTTTCAATTGCCGTTGTCCATTTCGCTCAATGATTGCGAGAGGGACCAACAGATCCCCGGCGGGTAGGTCCGACACGTTCCATGCCGCATGGGCGAGCACAAAACCTGCCAGCAGCAAGACGCTTTCTGGAATTCCTCCATTAACGGCTGAGAGCTGACCGGCCTGTTTTTTGGGCCGGTCGTGCGCTTGGTTGAACGTTTTATCATGGTAGTTTTGGTAAAAAAGGTCGTGTATCAATTTATTCTTAATCAGGAATTTCCTCTTGTGTCTCTGGTGCTAGCTTAGTAATGAAATCCGGCTTTAGTACAACTTTCCAGACGCTTATAAGAAGGCCAACTACATCGGCAAACAGAGCCGCTCCAGCGGATTTGACTGTGAACTCCGGAAAATTGGTATTATTGAACAATACAAGTGAGCAAACTAAAATTACTGCAAAAAGCAAAACAATGGATGAGTATCCCATGCTCAATCGCAACACGAACCAGCGAGCTTCTTGATGCTTACGTTGGTCGAACACTTCACGCTCTTGGCGAAGTTGCTCCATAGCACGTTCGATCCTAATAGGGGTTGTCTCATTATTTGTCATCTTTCCCCTCCGACCGGCTAGAGCGTTTGTAGAGAAAACGCGAAGCAAAAACCGCTGTGAGACTCGCAAGAACTCCTGCTAACGCACCAATTATAAAATCAAATGTACGATGACCCCAATTAAGATTCCCCAAATAACCAACTAATAGTGTTGATGTCGCGGCGATTACACTAGCCAATGCGCCGAGCACAGAAGTTGTCCACATGGTATTTTTGCGTGAAAGTGCTTCTTTCTCTTGTGTAAGTAGGGTTCGCTCTGCCTTAAGGCTGTCGATACGGAGTTTGTCAATTTCGTCTGCCCGAAGCGTTACAGACTGAGGTTTTTGGAGTGCATTGATTAGTTGAGGGAAGTTCTGTTTATATGCTTTCTCATCAGACAAATCAGAATACAGCAGGTTCTTAAGAAAGAAGGGGACTTCTGCACCTCTGTCTATTAGAACTGGAATAACCCTTTTTAATTCGTCACGCTTTTGAGCTGCAATTGCAAACGCTATTTCTGACGTCTGCCACTGGCTTGCACCCGTGTTACGTGACACTACTACTATCACTGCATCACTTTGAGCAACCGCGTGGCTAAGTTTTTCTGCCCAAGGTTCACCAGGTGCTACTAGGTCTTCATCTAGCCATACGCTCAAGTTTTGATGTTTGAGGTCATCGGCTATCTTTCGCACCACCTCTTTGTCTTTATGGCTATGACTGATGAACACATTCATCTTTTTGTTACTCCTTCATTATCTTGTACAACGCACTGAAATTTATACAGATATCTGTTACGCTGAATGCACCTGTGGCAGTAGCTCGATGAGTAGTTTCGTAAGCTGTGTCCTTGTTGCGCTGATGACATCTCGGTAAACGGTTGGCTCAGAATACAGATAAACTGGAATATCTGGTGTTTTCCCGGCAGCTTGCGGGAAAAAGTCCTTTGCCTTTCCTGACATTGAAGCTATTTTACCTTTCGTGTCAGTGGGCAAATCTGCTTCTACCTTTGAAATTGGGAAGTTAAAGAGCAGCTTTGTAGGAATAAAGTCTGTGGGATTGGCTTTAATGTATTCGAGTGCTCTTGAAGCATCACCGTCCCAACCAAAATAATCCATGTTTATTTGTTGCCCTATAGAGGCATACATCCTGACTACCCGGTGGTGCGGATAGTTTGAGTCAACAAGTTTCTGTGGCCATCCAGTCAATTCGCCTGTACAAAATTGTTCAAGATTCACATTGCCGTACTCTTTCGCGATTACCATTGCTTCAGCGATGCACTCTGCAAGAGCATGACGACCGGATTGTGTCTTTGCTAATAATGCTGTTATGCTAGAAGAGTCAGGCGTGACCTTAGGCGGTGAATTCAAATTGCAAGTGCACCATGTAGAGCTTGGGTGAAAACCTCATGTGGAGTCTGGTAACTGAGACATTT
>JANXYN010000117.1 GCA_025356035.1 Geobacteraceae bacterium | reverse complement strand
GCATGCCGAATTCGGTGGCAGAATCGCTTTCGCAGATCTCGGCGGGCGCCAGACGTCATGGACCGCTGACCGGATCGAAATTGTCGGACGCAACGGCGCCCTGGAGCAACCGGCGGGACTTATCAAGGACACAGTCCTGAGCGGCAAGACAGGGGCCGGTCTCGACCCCTGCAGCGCGCTACAAACCAGAGTCGATCTCGCCCCGGGCGAACGGGTCGAACTGGTTTTCTTCTTGGGACAAGCGCAAGACCGGGATAGCGCCCGCGAATTGATCAAGCGCTGGCGCTCGGTCGACCCCCGGCAAGAGCTGGCGGCAGTCCGCGAGTACTGGGAGCAGACACTCGACAAGGTCCAGGTCAAGACCCCCGATCGGGCCATGGACATCATGTTGAACCGCTGGTTCCTCTACCAGACCCTTGTCTGCCGCTTCTGGGCCCGGTCGGCGTTCTACCAAGCGGGCGGGGCATACGGATTCCGCGACCAGCTCCAGGACTGCATGGCTCTCGTCGTGACCAGGCCCGCCCTGGTCCGCGCACATATCATCAAGGCGTCGGAGCGCCAGTTCCGGGAAGGAGATGTTCAGCACTGGTGGCACCCCCCGAAGGGACGAGGGGTCCGCACCCATTTTTCCGACGACCTCCTCTGGCTTCCTTACACGGTTGCCAATTATCTTGAGGTGACCGGTGATGCGAGCGTCCTCGACGAAAAAACATTCTTCCTGGAAGGGGAAGCGATCCCCCCTGAACGCGAAGACATCTATTTCGAGCCTCGCGTCTCGGAGGAAGCGGCAACGGTCTATGAGCACTGCGCACGAGCCCTCGACCTGCGTCTGGCAACGGGGGTGCACGGGCTGCCGCTCATGGGAACAGGGGACTGGAACGACGGCATGAATCGCGTCGGTCACGAAGGCCGCGGCGAAAGTGTTTGGCTCGCCTGGTTCCTCCACGCCGCTCTTTCTCTATTCGGCCCGGTGGCAGCCGGGCGGGGCGACTTGAAAAGGGCAGAGCGATGGCACGCGCACACGGCCCGTTTAAAAGAAGCCCTGGAAAAAGAAGCTTGGGACGGCGCATGGTACCGGCGCGCCTACTATGACGACGGCACGCCGCTCGGTTCGGCTGCCAATAGCGAATGCCGGATCGACTCCATCGCCCAGAACTGGGGGGTCATCTCCGGTGCGGCCGCCCCAGAGCGGGCGAAACGGGCGATGCAATCGGTCGTAGAATACCTAGTCAGGCCGGGGGACGAACTGGTCCTGCTCTTCACGCCCCCTTTCGACAAAACGCCGCAAGATCCCGGCTACATCAAAGGCTATCCTCCGGGCATCCGCGAAAACGGCGGCCAGTATACCCACGCCGCCGCATGGTCCGTGATCGCCTTTGCCTTGCTCGGTAACGGTGACAGGGCCCATGAACTTTTTGCCATGATTAATCCGTTGAACCACGCCGCCAGCCGAACCGGGGTGCATCGCTTCAGGGTAGAGCCTTACGTGGCGGTGGCGGACGTCTACTCGGAGCCACCCCATGTAGGAAGGGGGGGATGGAGCTGGTATACAGGCTCATCAGGCTGGCTCTACCGCGCGGGGGTAGAGTGGATACTGGGGCTTACCGTACGCGGGGAAGTTCTGCGTTTAGATCCGTGCATCCCCCGCGCCTGGCAGGGCTTTACCATCAGCTATCGGCACGGGACGACACGCTATGAGATAACCGTTGAAAACCCGAACGGAGTAATGAGGGGGATCAACAGGCTCGAATTGAACGGAGAACCCTTGTCCGCAGCGGAAAAGAGCGTGCCACTGAAGGATGACGGGAAGGAGCATGTGGTGAAAGTTACCATGGGATAACGTCATGTCTCAAAACCCGAATGATTCTCCCTGGCCGATGCGTCGGGTGTGCGCTCGAGTGCTGCAATAACCTGAGCTCCCAGCAGCAGGATTACTGCTACCACCTCAATGCAGAGAAGTGCCACCACCGTAATGGCGATGGAACCGTAAATGACATTTACCATGGATACGACCGCGTAATACCAGATCAGCATCCGGCGGGTGATCTCCCATAAAACCGCTGCGGTTACCCCACCGATGAGCGCGTGACGCAACCTAACCCGCACCACGGGCATCACCAGATAGATAGAGGTGAAGATCAGCACCTCGCCTACCATCCCCAGGATATACAGTGCCATCCCGGTAGCGCCTCCAAGGTTCAAATTCCAGCCGAGAATTGACAAATGCCTGCTTTCCAGTGTCTCGATTGCACCCACAATAAACGACACCAGCACGATACCGATCCCCATCGCAAAGATATATACATAGGGAATAATTGCGGAAACGAGGAAGTTGCGGCGCTGAATCCTGACCCGTTGGAAAAAGATCACCGACATGGCGTTTTCAAGCATTGAAAAGGCCATGGAGCTGAAGAACAGCATGACGATAAAGCCGATGACTCCGACCACCTTACGGTGTTCAAGGAATTCCCGCACCTGCTCGGTCAACGTCGCCGCATAGCCGGGGATTACCATTTCCAGGTACGTTGACAAGGCGTGAATCAACTGCTACTCTTCTATAAAATGCGACAGCATAATGAGGGCGAGGATTGACAGGGGTACAATTGACAAGAGGGTATAATAGGCGACAGCGCCGGATAGCAAGAGCCCCTGGTTGCGGTAGAAATCGCGTAATACTTGCAGCAGAAAGCCGATGAGACGACCCGCCAGCCTACGTATATTTTGTCGTTTGCTCATACCTTTTTCATCAGAGTGCTAACGAACCAGGACGTAGTTGCGCCCAAAGAGAGAGATACCGATGAAACCGCGCATTTCCAGTTGATCGGGCGATTTCAAGCGCATTTTGCACTTATAGCTCTTGCCGGTTTCAGGATCGTAGCAGGTCCCGTTCCCCCACCGGTTGTCGCCTTTGGCGGTGAGCCCTTTCATGACCTGTAGGCCGAGAATCGGGCGGTTCCGCAGCGCCGGATCGGGATTTTTCCGGTCGACCTTTGTTGTCCCCACAGGCCCATCCTTGCGGTCGATATAGTTCGGTTCCTTCAGCCAAACGATTTTTCCACAGATCTTTTCTCCACACCTGAATAACTCCAACTGCACATCTCGCTTTTCCGTTTTCCACGAACCGAGGACGTCGCTCGGACCTGCGCCGAAGGCGATTGTTGCTGCCAGCAGAACTGTCGCAAAGAATGTCCAGACCTTCATATAGTTTCCTCCACCAACAGATTTATCCTGCGCTCGACATCATCAACTGATCGGCTCAGGCAAATGAATTATACCAAAAAAATTTCACGGTGCATTGGTTTGACGCACGCACGCGTAACCACGACTGCCTGATTGACAGACCAGCTGGATGAGATATGTTTAGTTCGGCTTAAGGTAACATCTATTACAACCAGAAAGGAGCAGGGGCGGTTTGATCCATATTCTGCTCGCAATCGTCATTATTGTGCTGCTGGTGCGCGTCAATCAAGGGCGGAAGATCCTGTAGACACCTAAATCCTGGCATTGAACAGTTCAGTTCAATAAAAAGGGGCGCACATCGATGCGCCCCTTTTTGATTGACTTGAACCACTCTTACCGTAATATACCGAGCTGCCGTTCTATTTCACAGCCAATGGGAAAACAAGTGCGCAAACGCCTCCTTGATCTTTTGCCATAAAGGCCTTTTTTTCCACATATCCCATTGGATCTGGTCGGACTCCGCGAGGTCCTTGGCAAACATCTTCTCCATTTCGATGGCAAACTCATGACTCAGGATAACCGCATTCACTTCGTCATCGCTTAACAAACTCCAGAAGTCCATGTTGGTTGAGCCGACCGTCGCCCAGACGCCGTCAATCACAGCGGTTTTCGCATGCAGCAGGGCATTGCGGCGTTCATATACCTTCACCCCCGCTTTCAAAAGCTCGGAATAATTATACCGCGCTGCAGATAAGGCTATCCGGGAATCGCTGGTTGAGGGAAGAATAACCTTTACGTCAACACCGCGCCTGGCAGCATCGGTGAAGGCATCCAGTATCTGGTCGTCGGGGATGAAATAGGCATTCGTCAGATGGACTGAATGCTCTGCAAACGTGATGGCGGACATATAAACGATAAAAATAATCCTGTTGCTCTGTCCCGGCGTGCTGCCGACCACCCGCACCAAGGCATTCCCCGCTTCTTTCTGATCAGGGAAATAGTTCCGTTCAGAGAGTTTTGGGCCCTTCTGCTTGTGCCAGGTGTCAAGAAAGAGTTTTTGAAACTCAGCCACCACAGGGCCTTCAATTTGAACGTCGGTGTCACGCCAGGGCAGCGGCGCCTTTTTGTCCTGGTCCCGGAAGGGCGTGCTCGAATAGACCTTACTGATATTGATACCCCCCGTTATGGCAACTTTGCCGTCGACGATCAAAATCTTGCGATGGTCTAGATGCTCCAGGAGCCAGTGTCCGTGCGCCTTCAGCGGATTTACCGGATTGAATTCGACTACCTGAATTCCCTTGTCCCGCAGGCGCTGAAAAAAAGGAGCGGGAGTACTGAAACTGCCAACGCTGTCAAAAATGAGATTTACCTGAACACCCTCCGCCTGTTTTTGCAGCAACAGATCGGCAAATTCGCGGCCTGATTCATCATCTTCGATGATAAAGGTTTCGAGGTTGATATGGTCTTTGGCATTCTGTATTGCTTTGAACATTGCGGCATAGGCGGCCTGACCATCGACGAGCAGAGTGACTTTGTTCCCCTTCGTCAGCGGACTTTCGGTGACCGATTCTACCACAGCATTGTGGCGCTCCAGAATGTCTGTAGGGTTGGCCGATCGCTCCAGCCGTTCCATGATAGCCTTACTTTTTTGTGGCGATAACAGTCCTTTGGACGAAACGATTTGACGAGGTTCCTGGGCTTTCGGCGCCTCATCGATCACTTCAGAGACGTTCGGCAAGGTCGTACAGCCATTGCTGAGACTCAAAATGGATACAAACAGAAAGAATGAAAAGAAAGGCTTTATGATTTTCATCTATTTATTTTATCATGAAAAATATCCTACGCCGTAAATATCCCCCTCTCAGTCGCAGAGTCGCGACTTCTTCATGGCTTACACCTGATAGTTTCTCCCCAGTCAATTCGCGCAAGTTCTGAGTAACCTGGGCCTCTGCGCGTTCGAACAGCGGAATTGTGGCATGGTTGAATCATGGTATACTAGGACAGGTGGAAGACAGAGATGGGAGGGATGGCAGATGAAAAAGTCACTTATGGTCAGACTAGCAATTCTGCTTCTGACGGCCTCGACGCTATCGGGTTGCATCTGGTGGGTAGAAGATGAAGGGCAGCGCCGTGGAGATTATCCAGCAAGAGACCGTGGGGAACAGCACGGGGGACAGGATCAGCACCGAGGGCATAATGAACGCCATGAAGATCAGGGTGATCGTCGCTAATCGAAGCGCGGCATCGCGTGACGGGCGCCCGGGTGATCCGGACTGATCTGTTGTCACGAAACAGGCATCTCCGTGCAATAATTAATACGAAGATACGGAGAAACAGGTTATGGGTGAATGGATAGCGGGCAAAGGGGGGACTTTTATCTTTTCCCTGGTTCTGGCCAGTACTCTATTGTGTCCCGGCTGGACGAAACACGGAATTGCCCTTGCCGACCAAAAGGCTGAGGCGTCCGCTCCCCAGGAGGAACGGGGGGTAGCGGCCTCCGACAAAACCGTGGCATATCACACGCCGCTGGCCGGAGAACCATTACACACTGTCTTCATGGGCAAATCGGTAGACATCCCGGCACTGGACCGTGGTCGCGTGACTGCCCTGACGCTGGGGGGGGTATTCTACACGCCCAAACAGGGAGATACCTTCGCCACCCCGATTGGCGCCCTCTTTCTGAAGCGCGTATGGGAGGAGTCCAGGACTCGTGACGTCATAAGTATCTTCGTCAACGACCTGGAGTATGACAGAAGCTTCGGGAATCTTGAACTCGTCACGCGTTTCGAAAACAACACGATTCCGTTTGGCCAGAGGGAAGTGGTTAACAACCAGGAGATTAAGACGTCCGACACGGAATGGGGGACGGTGATCGCCTCGGTGGGCCCCGGCCTCCGCTACAAGGTGGCTCCCTTTCAGGTCGACAACGACCTGAGGCTCCAGCTGCTCGGCAAGGTCGGGTACTTATATGCCAAGCGGACAAGCGACACGGGACCTAATCTGGTGCTGCCGCCCGACACTCTGCTGTACGGCGTGAAACTGCGGGGCCGTTATGACGGGATGCGCAGGAATCTGCTGGAACTCCCCCATACGGGCATGGCCGCCGGGTTCGACCTGGATTACATGTACCGGGACAAGTGGGCTAATTTCGGCACCATCCCCAATGCACTCTTCACCAAGGCGGATACCCGGGACTACCTGCAGCTTAACGGCTATCTCATGGGTGTGGGCGGCATCCCGGGGCTGTCGGAGAAGAACCGGCTTCTCTTCAGCCTCCACGGCGGCACTACCCGCCAGAGGAGCGCCGACCGCTACAATGCCATAACGATCGGCGGCGGTCCTCTTCCCGGCGAATCGGATGACCTCTGCCGCCCCGATTATCCCGGCACCATGTTCAACCAGGTTCTCGTAGCCGATTATGCCCTGGCAGCCCTGGAATACCGGCGCGAACTCGCCTTCTTCATCTATCTCCACCTGCGTGAGACGCTCATCTGGGCGGACCGGGCAGCTGTTACGGATACCAACAAGTTCTATTTCAAAAGCACAACAGGGGCAGCAACGACCATCGGCCTGGATACCGGTTTCTTCTGGGATTCCGAGCTGTATCTCGGCTATTCATGGGATTCCGGTTTTATTCGCAATGGCGAGTCGGGTAGCGGCGTGATCCTTACCTGGAACAAATCATTCTGACGTGCCAGGACACCTCGACACTCCTCAAAGCTTCCTCTGTAGCCCTTCAGGCTCCCTCATTCCGGCCGGCATTCTGGTGCGGGAGTGCTCCAGCCCGCAGCTTGCTTGAGCAAGCCGGAGAAAGTAACAACAGCGTAGCCGATCACAGAGAAACGAACGGGGGTTTCTATCATGGACAAGCGAACAGAGTACGTCGAAACACTTTCTGCACAGATGGTCGAATGGGATGCGCAGATCGAACGGCTCAAGGATAAGGCAGAAAAGGCCACACCAGAGGTAAAGTTTGAATATTCTACTGCAATCGCAGCCTTGCAGCTCAAGCGAGATGAGGCCGCGGTAAAGCTGCAAGGGATATCGGCTGCCAGCGATGATGAATGGGAAGACCTCAAAACAGGAACGGAACAAACCTGGGACGAGGTCAAGACTATCTTACGTGACGCTATCATGAAGATTAAATGAGCAAGTCAGCTGAACGCAGACCCGTCAGTTGCGGCCATTGCGTACGTGGAGGTCTCTCACGGGACCCACAAAGTCTTCCTCTTGAGTTATTCTATTTGAACTGAAAATAAATCAGTTTTTCTCCAGTGACTACACTGCTGTGGAGAGTTCAACGGCATGCCGTTCGTGTTCTCCTATGAAAATTTCCATCGATTCATCTTTTTCCCAGGACGATACCAAACAGAAATGACAATGGCCTGCGGAGCAGGCCATTGAGGTTGATGAATGCTGAAATTACAAGATGTTTTACTTGAGTTGTCCCCGGATCTCCCCATCAGGGTTGGCGTCGGTGTGAACATTGACGTAGGCATCACCCGATTTGATAAGCTGCACAAGGTCATCGAGCGATTTTCCCATGAGGTCACCCGACAGGTCATTAGCCGTAAGGGTTCCCTCAGACAGGTTCCCACTGAATTTACCTTCCTTTTTTGGCCCGGTAAAGAGATTTGCCAGCGGCGGACCGTTCTTTCCCTTCATGCCACGGTGGATGTGTGCAGCGGTGGGATTCTTTATGTTCTTCACATGCAGCTTGTAGCTCAGTTCCTTGCCATCGCTGCTCAGCTTGAACTTAACATCCCCTTTGGCCTTCGTCTTGACGCTCGGCACCTCGTCATTCCCCGTGAGTTTGGCGTGGAAGCTCTTGTCAGCGGCGAATCCGACCGAGACTGTCAAAATGGTGGCTATAATCACAAACAACAACAGTTTTACCTTGCCCATTTGCATTCCTCCTTTTCCTTCAGTGTGTTGGTTAATCTGATTCTAAATAAAGCACAATTTCTTACGTTTGCAAGGTGTAAGACCGGTATTTCCCGATTTTAGTTGAGGCAAAGAATGAGGTAGCCTGATGACAATGGACATTTAAGCGGCCTAACCACTTTATACGTAAATATATATGAAAAAAGGCCGCTCCCGAGGAGGCGGCCTTTTTGTCATCAAGCTAGATAAAAGTTTATTACTTTGCAGCCGGAGCCTGCTCGGTGGTGGTTTCTTCTTTTTGCATGGTCTTCTTGACTTTCTTCTTACCCTTCTTGGATTTCTTTACGGATTTCTTCACTTCTTTTTTTACGGTCTTCGTTTCACCGGCGGGGGAGACGGTGGTAGACTCAGTCTTGACATCAGACTTCGTATCAGCGGCGGAAACAATGCCGGCGAAAGAAAAGGCAACAAGAGCGGCTACGATGGTGGAAAGAATTTTTTTCATTTGTACGTCCTCCTTGGTTTTTTTGAAACATGCTTAACCAATAGCATCTAATGTGCCACATTTAATGCATTCTCAAGTAGCTGTAATTGTTCAGCTATATCAACCTCAATCTTCATGAAAACTTTTCAGTATACCCGAAATGGTCTAAACCTACCTTATTTGCGGCAGAACAGTTGCAGTTGCTTACTCCAGACAGCAGCGGGATTCGGCCTCTGGGTCTAAAGTCGGGATAACGACATTTTAGATGGTGTCATTATTGACTATTACTAACTTTATAGTAAAAGGATATCTATCTCCTTTATTGTTTTTTGGTGGCCTTTCAGGCCACCTTTTTTTTCGGCGCCCGCTTCGCTGGTATCGGGTAGGGGTAGTTGCTCGCTAATCTTGCCTGGAACGTAGCACCATATCACGACCCCTTTCGGTTACCTGCAATATGCGGCAGTGTACACTTTTCATGGCCAGCTACGGGTACCGTTAATTTGAGTCAATTCGACCGCGACTGTCTGATTGACAGGACAGTAGCGTGTGATAAACTTAAGTTGGCTTAATTAAACCTATGACAACCAGAAAGGAGAAGACATCATGGTAAAACTTCATCGTATTGCGCAATTACTGGTCTGTGTCGGGTTGATCGCCACATTCCTGGGATGCGCAGCCACGCAAACGCACGAAAGCACCGGCCAGTATGTGGATGACTCCGCCATCACCACCAAGGTAAAAGCCGCGATCTTTGACGAAGCAACGCTGAAAACGTTGCAGATCAATGTCAAGACGTACAAAGGGGTCGTTCAGTTAAGCGGCTTTGTTGATTCGGCGCGGAGTGCTACAAAGGCGGGAGAGGTTGCCCGCCGCGTTGAGGGTGTCAAAGAGGTAAAAAACGACCTAGTTATAAAATAGTTGCAAATGACCACTCCAGTGTGTTTTTTCGATTCGGTCAGACGTTGTTAAAACGGCAGTGGCTTACTCTACTGACAGCCACTGTTACAGGGGGAGGATTTTATGCTCTGGACAATCTGCGTGGTCCTGATCGTGCTGTGGCTGTTAGGTATGGTTACTTCATATACCATGGGCGGTCTAATCCATATTCTGCTCGTAATTGCCATTATAGTGTTACTGGTACGCGTCATTCAAGGGCGGAAGGTCCTTTAGTAAGATAGAAGTGATTTTCTGCGCTTTATTGGCAGAAAATCACTTCGTTAACGCACTTATCCTGCTTATCAGGGGTAGGCCGCGAAATTCCGGCATTGAGCTGTTGAATTCAACAAAAAAAGGGCGCGCCTCACTACGCCCTTTTTCTCGTTTCTTCTCAAAACGATACGTTGATACCCGCGCCGTAGTTCTCTCCCCGCAGGTTAACACAAAATCTCACTTCCATAGGCGACATCTATCTTGACACGGGGGGCAATTCAGGACAATCACCCGAAAAGGGCGTACCACGTACGCCCTTTTCGGGTGATTTTTGTGACTACTACTTGATTACACAATCGATGAGAGCATTAATTCTCCGGTTTTTCTGCCTCCCCTCGGATGTGTTGTTATAGGCGATACGCCGAGTGGAACCGTATCCCTTGGCGGAGAGACGGGAGCGCTCAATCCCGAATTTTTCCACCAGGTAGTTCACTACGCTCTCGGCGCGCTGCTGGGAGAGCCTCATGTTGCGCTCAGAACTACCGATGTTGTCTGTGTGCCCCTCGATAACCGCGGTGGTCGTCGGGTACTTCTTCATGTATTCGCCCACCTTGTTGACTTCGTCAAAATAGCCGGGCTTGATTTCGGCGCTATCCGTGGCGAATTCCACCTTCAAGGTCATGCAGAGCCTCTCGGGGGGTGAAGTGAGCTCCTTGACATCGAGAGCACAGTCGATTATGGCGTTAATGCGCCGGTTTTTCTGTCTCCCTGCATCGGTTGAGTTGTCAGCGATCGGCCTTGTTTTGCCATACCCCTTGGCGGAGAGGCGGGAGCTATCAATACCGAATTTTTCCACCAGGGATTTCACCACGCTCTCGGCACGCCGCTGGGAGAGCTGCATGTTGTAATCATCGCTGCCCACTTCGTCGGTATAACCTTCGATGAATGCGGTGGTCGTCGGGTATTTATTCATGAAGTCGCCAACTTTTGCTACCTCATCGTTATACTGGGGGCGGATTTCGGCTTTGTCGATTTCGAACACGATGTTCAGAGAAACGCAGTTTTTCATTCTCTCCGGGGTCGGTTCAGCGGCCGGGATCGGTTCGAGCGGAGCTTCGGCTGGAGGAGGTTCTGGCGCCTTCACGACTGGTGACTCAGGTTTTTTTCCGCCGAACAGGAAGCTTACACCAACGGTGTATTCCCAGTTATTCAGGGTGTGGGTATCGAAAACCAGCAATTGACGGACATCCCCTCTTAGGGCAATCGAGTCGGTTATAAAATACTTCAGGCCGACACCAAAGTTGAAAGTGGCGTCAGTATTTTCATGGTCATTCCGGTCTTCAATGGTGGTCGCCCCGCCACCCACGGCAAGGTAAGGAACCAATGTTCTGTCCGGCATAAAATTATAGAGCATATCCAATCGGTAAGAATATGCGTTTACATCCTGGTGCCCCTTGGTTGTTTCGCCGGCCACGTAGTCAAACACCCCCTCGGTCTCCCAATTTTCTGTGAAGTCATAACCGAGCCGCAGGCCGTAGACCGGCCTTGTCAACAAGTGCTGGTCACCGTCATAGGTGTACCCCCCCAAGAACGGGGAGACGGAGAATGCCTGGGGTCTTTCCCCGGCAAATCCAATGGTGGAAAGTGACATAAAAACGATTATGCAGGTAATGATTTTTTTCATGTGCTACCTCCTTAGGGAACAAGTATCCCAGGTGTAATACCTCACCCTTGGGTCGATTCAAGCTAGGGGCACCATTCTAGTGTAGACAACAAGCTTGGAGGTTAAGTGCGGCGAATCCTTTGAGGATGCCGTCCGCACCCATTAATGGTTGCGATGAATATAATTATATGCAACTAATGTTCTTTGTCAAATCATCAACATGGAATATCTTTCCCCTGAACAGATGTTTGACACGCGCTCATGTTACCACGACTGCCTGATTGACAGGTCAGCAGCAGGTGGTAATTATCAGGGGTAAGCCGCCAAATCCCGGCATTGAACAGTTGAATTCAACGAAAAAGGGCGCACCGCGGTGCGCCCTTTTTCATGGAGCTGCTCAAAACGATACGTTGAGCCCCCCACCGTAGTACTCTGCCCGTCTTTGACTTCCAGCCTGTTAGTCACCCCGGGCAGACCCGCCATGGTCCCCGGGGCCAATGGTTTGTGATATTCTACGAAGTCGATCCCGGTCAAGGTTACGGCGCCGTCCTTGGACGCAATTGTGATATCATCGTCCCTGAGGTAAATCTTGAACACATATGACTTCCTGGCCGATGATTCAATGCAGTCTTTCATCTTGGCAGCGTGCACCGGCACGCCGATCTGCTACAGCGCCACCGTGGCCACCATCAGGGCTACAGAATATATTGCTTTCATAGAACATTCTTCTGTTATTGTTTCTTCAACATCCTCTTTGCCGGTTTTTTCTCACCCATCGGCATGGACATCATCTTCTTCATTTTCTTAAACTGTTCGTCCGTTATAATAGTTCGCATTTCTTTCATGGCTTGTAACATTTCCAAATGATGGGCGGTTTTTATCTCTGCAATTTTTTTAACTGCCGAGCTGGCCTTTTCCAAGTCAAAATCTTTCACTTCCATGATTTCCCTAAGTTCAATCTCAGCAATCTTCAGGTCAGCTTTGAATCGGGCCTGTTTTTTTTGCATTTCACTATGGACCGGCTTCATTTTCATAATCTGGTCATCGGTAAGACCCAGCTCATCCGCATGTTCGATGCACATGCCCATCATATCGCCCATCTTGTCCATATTGCCCATTTCCATCATCTGTCCATGTCCTTCCCTATGCTCCTTCATAGGCTTATCCGTCATCTGGGAAAAAGCGGGCACAGGCATGCTGAGCGCCAGCAGAGCCACCGCTGCCATCATTATAAACAGAGGATATTTTGCTTTCATGGTCCGCTCTCCTTTTATTGTTGTTTTTTTACTCTTTCACTCCGAAGACCTCATGCCTTTCTTAGTAGGGGCGGCCCTGCGTGGTTGCCCCTACTTCTCCAGAGCCTTCTTGACCTTACCGATCTTTTCCTGCACTTTGCCGGCTATCTTTTCACCGGTACCTTCAGCTTTCAATTTTGGATTATCGCTCAGTTTCCCGGCGATCTCCTTGAGCTTACCCTTTACTTTGTGAAACTTGCCTTCCAGCTGGTCCTGCGTGCCGGATTTCATGGTATTCCTCCTGTCAGATATTGGTTTGGCTGCTGTCACACCAGCCGCCACATCCCCGTGACCTCAGTCCAGGGACCGCGCGACCGTCTCTTGTTCCTGGTATAGTCCGGGAAAAAGGGTTCCCGAAGAACGGGTCTACGGAAACCCACGGTTTCTCATATTTTCCTCATGTTTGGCTCAGTTCCGCCCTGTAAGTTGCTGTTATGCGTTGGTTTGTTACCGTAAACAGGGTATGCCCGCGGCATTGTACATTTTGCTTTTTTTGCGCTAGCTGGTGACGATTCAACCTCGTAACGTTCCAGGAATCACCGTTTTCACTCTATTGAGAATATTCCAGACCCTTCATTTCCCGATACGAATCGTTGAGAGGTTTCCTATGAGTCCAAAGACGCTCAATAGCCATATAATCACAACAATAACCACTACCACATTCAAAATTTTCTTTATGGTAGATTGCATCGGTATGTAGCTATTAATCACCCATAGGATCACCCCAACGACAACTAAAACGAGCACTAATTGAATCAACGGCATAGATTATCTCCTTTTATATTTTCATAGCGATTCTCGTGCTCTAAAATCCCTTCAGATCCGCCCAAGGAGCAAGAGGATGATCAGGATCAGAATGATCAATCCGAGTCCGCCGCTGGGATAGTATCCCCAGTTCCTGCTGTGAGGCCAGGTGGGTAATGCGCCGATAAGCACGAGGATCAAAATGATGATAAGTATTGTGCCCATATTTTTCTCCTTTCCTGTTACCGACACTGGCATTCGTCCACCGGATGCCGATTATTCTGGAGAATTCTACCTGAACCTGTTTTGATCCGTTTCCAAAGAATCAAGCCGACGGGAAATGTCTGCTCCCTCTTCGTAGGTAGCGGATCTGCCACCTTCCGTCATTCGCAAATAATCACTGCGAATGGAGTCTAGTCTGACCTGAAATTCTCTCCCCTCTGTCAGAGGCAGGCGACCGCTGCTTCTTCCTTCATCAATTCTCCTTTGAAGTGCGACGATCCTGTCCCCATTCCTCGGTTCTTCAATTCTTGTAGGCCGGGTCTGCGCCCTGTTTATCTCCCCTCCAAGCGCGTCAAGTCTTCCATGAAGTTTGTCCCATTCTTCACGGGAAACCTTTTTGTCTCTCAGCGCCGCATAGTCTGTTTGAATACCCTTCAGTGTCGTCAGAAACATCTGGGACTGATCGGGTGAGAGCGAGCCGGTTTTCAGCCCATCCCCAATCTTTTCCTGGATTACAACCATCTTGTTCTCTGCACTTCTTTCTTGATCTGGCCAGGTTTGCATGGTGGCACAACCCGAAAACAAGGCTAATCCTAAAACCACTAATCCTGTTAATAAAGCTGAGTTCTTCATTTCGCTCCTCCTGTCTGAAGTGCAATAACTCGATTGCAACGTTTAGACATGGTAAGTACGGGCTGGTTTGAAACCGCGCCCATACGTCATCCTCCTATCTCACTGTTTAACGACCGAGCGCAACTCTTCTCTTTACTACAGGAGAACGCAATAGACGATGGTGTTAATTCTCCGGTTTTTCTGCCTCCATTCAAGTGTATTGTTATAGTGGAGAAGTTGAATCAGAGCCATTCTGAGCAATGAGCAGGCAGCGACACAAATCATGCTTGTTTTTCTCATACCCTGGGAAAAGCGCATCACCACTCCAGAAATTAACCCCTTTCTGGGGTGGTGACACTGAAATTATAATCACCACCACACGCTATTGGGTAGGACGGTCAAGATCGCAAGGGCCAGGGTGGCGTTGCTGCCTATATTGGTCTGCAGCGCGCCGGCAGGCAGCTTGTTGCTGTAACCACCCACGTTTTTTGCGGTAACGCCAACCGTCACCTTGCAGGAGCCATTGGCCGGAATCGAGCCCCCCGTCAAGATTACCTTCGAGCCGCCCGCGTTGGCCATGAGTGTACCGCCGCAGGTGCTGCTGGCACTCGGCGTCTGAGCTATCACCAAGCCGCTGGGCAGGGTATCGGTGAGCGGCGCAGTCATTGTGGCAACCGTGCTGCTAGAATTGCTCAAGGTAATGGTAAGGATCGAAACCCCGCCCGTATTGATGATGCTCGGGCTGAAAGACTTGCTGAGCGTGGGCGCCACTGGCGCGGGACACGGGCAGGTGACACACTCGCACTGGCACTGGCACGTGGGGCATGGGCACGGGATGACGTGCAAGATCGCAACGGCCGTGCCAAGCTTGTTGGTGTAGTCGCCCAGGGTAGGCGCGGTCACGTACACCGTCACCGTACAGGAGGAGGGACCGATCGGGAGCAAGCCTCCCGCTAAGGTCACCGACGATGAGCCAACGATGGCCGTGAGCGTCCCGCCGCAGGTGTTGGTTTGGGGGCCTGCGGCGACAAGCATTTGTCCGGGCGACGAGGGCAAGAAGTCTACAAACGCGACAGGTGGCGCGATACTGGTGTTCGGGTTGGTTACCGTAATGGTAAGAAGCGAGACCCCGCCCGGACCGATGGTATTGGGAGTGAAGGACTTGACGATGGTGATCGCGTTGACGATCAAGTTGTCGCTGGCCGGGGGGGCGGTGCCTTTATCGGTCACCAAGGCGCCGGTCGTGTTCAGATGGAGTCCCGGGACTGACGAGGTCACGGTTGCCGTCACGGTACAGCCGCCGGTCGGGATCGAGCCATTCGTCAAGGTCACCGTGTTCGCGTCGTTCGTGATCGACCCGACGGTGCAGGTGGTGCTGGCGAGGCCGACGAACGTTACACCGATGGGCAATGTGTCAGTGAACGTCGCGAAGGTGGCGGCTGTGGTGTTAGTGTTGCCCAAGGTAATGGTAAGGGTCGAGTTGTCGCCCCCATTAATGTTGGCGGGACTGAAGGCTTTGCTGAGCGTGGGCGGGATGCTCCCGGGGGTGAGGACAGTCAAGGTGTCGCTGGCCGGGGGGGCGGTGCCTTGATTGGTCACCAAGGAGTCGGTCGAGTTTACATGGGGTCCTACGACTGACGAGGTCACGGTTGCCGTCACCGTACAGAAGCCGCTGGCCGGGATCGAACCTGCCCCCAAGGTCACCGCGCCCGTGGTGTTTGAGATCGTCGCGCCGCAAGTGTTGACTGCAGTGTTGATGCCGACGAACGTTACGCCGGCGGGCAATGTGTCGGTGAACGAGGCGAAGGTGGCGGGCGAGCTGTTAGAGTTGCTCAAGATAATGGTAAGGGTCGAGGTTCCACCCGCAGTGATGCTGTTGGGACTGAAGGCCTTGATGAGGGTGGGTGGCACCGCCGTGGAACACGCGGCGGGAGTGATGAGGTTGGTATCCATCGTCACTGCACCACCTCCACCTGGCGCCAGTCCCGCCAAGGCTCTACCGGACACATTTGCGCCGTTACCGAGGCTGATGCTCGTGAACGCAAGAATATTGCCTATGAACGAAGTATTCGCACCGAGCGTCGCGGAGCTGCCGACCTGCCAAAAGACGTTGCAGTCTTGAGCGCCGCCACTCATTACCACGGACGAGCCGGCCCCAGTAATGAGGGTGCTCACTGTCTTGAACACCCAGACGTCACTGGCCGTCCCGGAGAGAGTAAGTGGCACTGTTCCCGTCAACCCAGCCGAGGACGCAAAACAATAGACGCCCGGCACGAGCGTCATCCCACCGAGATCCGTCGGAACAACATAGGTGGTATCGCACGCCTGGCTTGCCAGATTGTTATATGCAGTTCGGGCATCACTCTTAGCCTGAAGCGACACCGCATTACCTAACTCTGTAGCTCCGGTCACTACCCCGGGAAGAAACCCCGTGAGCGCTGAGCCCGGGCTGATACCCAGGTCGCCGGTGACGACGCTCGGGCCGGTATTGGTCACTGTGTCGCCAGCCACCACCGCGAAAGTCTGCGCCGTACCCAGTGGTGGCGCGGTCGCGGCCAATGCAACCTGGATTGGGGCCGCGGTGAGAAGTGCGGCGAACGAGCCGATGGCGACAAGTTTTGCAAACAAACCTCTAAACTTCTGGGTTCGAACCGTTAGATTCTTCATTGTGTGCCTCCTATGGGTCACCGTTAAAGTTTTGATACCGTTAGTTCCGCTTTATTTCCAACCTCCTCGCCGTATATAATATCCTCCGGCACGGCCGGAGGTTTATAGATAAAAATGTGCGTGTCAGCCTCCTGTGCTATGCAGAATTAACAGGAAGCAGCAATAGGAACCTTTGAAGGCTTATTACCTTCGGGTTTTCCCGCTTACATTTGACGGCTACTGATTAACACGAGTTAACCTCAACTAGCTAACTTTAGCAACTGCCGTGCCAAGGTCAAGTACGTGTAAAATCAACAGCTTGACAATGGGGATCATGACCGAGGTGTAAAGCTTACGGACGGTTTCACTTTACAGCAGCTTTACACTTCGTGAACTCGTGGTGTAATTTATTGAGACTTAGAGACAGGGTCACCCCTTTGCCTTGGGACAGTCGGGAGAATATAGCGACGGTTAAACATAGGGGAGGAGGGGAGCTCCCGGCAAATGAAGCGGCGGGAGCGAAACCGACGCGTGTCAAGCAATTCAGCCTAGCCGTGCCAAGGGAACTGGGACTACTGTGGCAAAGGAGAGGTAGTCCCTGCTTCGATCTACAATTAATGCGGTGTGCTACAGGATTTCAGTTTTCCATTTTCAAAGAGTGAAATCGATTCGAATTGCGCACAGGTTTTGCCATCAATCTGTATGGTCTTGGAAAGATCGCAGGTATTTAATTTGCCCGTTGAGTAGAAACTGACTTGGCTATACTGATTGCACGTGATCTCTCCATAATTGAAATAGTCACTTGTAACGCAGCTTTCGAGCATTCCGGTTTCGTATAGGTTGATAGGCGCGTACTGTTTACAGTTAACGTTATTGATAGCAAAATTATCTTTGAGTGTGCATGTTTTCAATTTGCCATTAGGATGATAGGTAATTTCAGAACCGGGATTGCAAATTGATTGATCAATACCCAAACATGTGCCAACATCGGTTATGAATAGGATGCTCAGCATGATCATGGTGTACTTCATATTAACCTCCTTTTGTAAACTCTCCGCCGATCATTGCGAAAAGATCAGCACTATCCTTGTTTAAAAGCATGTGATTTTCGCGGCCGGTGTGGCTTTCTCCACAACAGTCCATGAGGTTACTCAACAGCAAACCCGAACTCGACCCGACTCCCCGGTTCCCCTCCCTTTGTCGACGCCCTGTAAATATCTCCACTCTTCTGGAAGACCCGCGCTGAATCTATTTTCCCCTGCTCGACGAGAAACGCCCTGACCTCGGCAGCCCTGGCTTCGGCCAGGCTCCGCAGCTGCTGCTCACCCACGACGGTGTTTGCCAGAATCAGCTTCTTCATTTCCGCATCGGGAAGCTTCTTGACCAGCCCGAGGATGTTCCGTGGTTTGGGAAATTTTTCTTTGACGTAGACCGCCTTCAGGTATCTGGCATACTCCTCGGGGGCAATCTGCATCGTCTCGGGGGAATCACTCGGCTGGTTCTTTTTCTCCTTCACCATGTCGAGGAACTTCTCGGCGCGCATCTTTTTCAGGAGGAGCTCGTTCCGGTACCCTTCATCGTCACGTTCCCTGTCCACAAAACCGACAACCTCTATTTTCAGCTCCGGCCTGTCGCCCAGCGCCGTCGCAAGCTTCAGGAGCTTTTCCCGCTCGCCTGGGGAAAGCTCGGCGGAGCCATAGGCGAAGCCGACGTTGCCCAAGTCCTCCTTCCCACCGAACATTGACTGGAGCAGGGCAAAGGGGGAAGTCGCCGCCTTGATAAGGAGGTTTTTCAGGATCTCAAGCACCACGCGCCAGACACTGAACTGCGGGTCGTCGGTCCGCCCCGTCACCGGGAGGTCGAGGCGAATCTCTCCCTTCCGGTCCTTGAGGAGGGCGGCGGCGAGGCGGACCGGGAGGTTGGTCGCCTTGTCGCTTTCGATGCGCTTGCCGAAGGTGAGCTGGTCGATGAGGACCTTGTTCTCCGAATCGAGCTTCCTGTTCTTGATCCGGTAGTTAGCGTTGAGGAACAGTTGCCCCTTGTCCACCGCATAACCGAAGTAGGTTCCCGAATAGGGGGACAAGTGGGAGAGCTCGATATCGGAAAATCTCACCTTGAGGTCGGCGAAGAGGT
>JANXYN010000067.1 GCA_025356035.1 Geobacteraceae bacterium | reverse complement strand
CCATGATTTTCCGGTGTTCAGGGTGGAACAGGTATTCCACCGGCAGGGTGCCATCTGGCCCTTCACCACGGTAGGCCGCCCTCCCCAGGAGGATTCATCGTTTGGCGCTTTCATCCACGAACTGACCGGGTCGCTGATCCCGACGGTGCTTCCTGGCGTCCGGGCGGTCCATGCGGTGGACGCAGCCGGAGTCCATCCGCTCCTTTTCGCCGTGGGGAGCGAACGGTATCTGCCGTACGAAACGGAGCGGGAGCCACGGGAGCTCCTCACCCAGGCCAATGCCATCCTCGGCCAGGGGCAGCTCTCGCTCGCCAAGTATCTGTTTATCGCCGCCCACGAAGACCAGCCGGCTCTTGACATCCACGACATCCCCGCTTTTTTCCGGCATCTCCTGGAGCGGGTCGACTGGCGGCGCGATCTCCACTTCCAGACTCGCACCACTATCGATACCCTTGACTATTCGGGGAGCGGCCTCAACCAGGGGTCCAAGCTGGTAATCGCTGTGGCCGGCCCCCAGCGGCGGGAGCTGCCGAGCGAGCATCCTGCCGGTCTCCGTCTCCCTGCCGGCTTCAGCGAGCCGCGCATCTGCCTTCCCGGCATCCTTGCCATTCGTGGTCCCAAATGTGAGAACTCCCGCTCCTCTGCCGATCCTGCTATCGAGGCATTCTGTGCCTTCTATGCCGGCAACGACTCCATCACGGTCTTTCCCCTGGTGGTGATCGTCGATGACAGCGACTTTACCGGCCGGACCCTCAACAACTTTCTTTGGGTTACCTTCACCCGTTCCAACCCGGCCGCCGATATTTATGGGATCGGTGCTGCCACCGTCTGTAAGCATTGGGGCTGCGCGGGGCCACTGGTCATCGACGCCCGCAGCAAGCCTCATCATGCTCCGCCGTTGCTGGACAACCCGGCCATCGAAAGGCAGGTCGATGCACTCGGCGCCTCAGGCGGGCCCCTGCACGGGATCATTTAACCTTTTGAGTAAGTTCCCTTCGGCTCCGCTCAGGGAGCATGCGTGCGCTGAGCGGAGTCGAAGCGCTTACCAACCCTCATTTTTAGTTATTTCGCTGCCTAGTCGGTGGATTCCACGACCGGCTTCGCTCTGCAAAACCAGTTAATTTTCTCTTATTTATGGTGTTAGCCGGGGGTAGATTCCGATCCCTGCTCATTTCCCCATTGTTGTGAATTGACCAAGATTAAAAGGGGAACAAAAATTGCTACATTAATCCGTGGCCTTTCCACCGACAGTTATAAAACTATTCCTATCTATTCTTCGGGGCCCTGGAGGCAGCCGTAGATCGTGCTTGTTTAAATATGCAGATTAATTAAAATATGCTTTGATCTTGGTGGGTTACCGTGCTATTGTCGACCACTCTTTAAAGTAATCCGGTGAGATGCCGAAAAGGTAAATGGGAGAATATGATAATACGGAACTACGCAAAAAGGTAAAGGATGGTGAGTCGACCCCGCAAAAAATGTCACTTGAAATTTAATTAGGTGGTGCTTACAGTAGCCCGTTGACTCCCTGAAGGCCGCAATGGCGGTTCAGTGGTGGCGAATGCTCCCTGTCAGCGACACCCTTGCACGAAAGAGAAACGTTCCGGCCTTTCTGTGATTCACTTTCGCTGCTCATTACAGGAGGCCAGGAATGCATAAGTATAAGTTCCGATGTTTGTTGAAGAAATATTTTACGCCGATCACCATCATGCTGGTTCCGCATTCGCGGAGTAGGTCGTTCAGTTTGGAAGTCCCTTTCATAGGGATCGTGCTGGTGCTCCTGATGAGCTGCGTCGGGACCGGCTATCTGATCTCGGTGTCGGTGCAGACTGCAGAGTATTACCAGATGAAGGGGAAGCTCTCCTATTTTTCTTCCCAGTACGATGAACTGAAGACCACTATGACTTCCCTGAAAAAATCCGAGTCCGAATTTAGACAGCTGTTCGCCCTGAAGTCGAAGAAGAGCGTGCTGGAATCGGTCGATGCGGATGACACCGGTTCCATCGATATTGACACGTTGAAGAAACAGATTGATGAATCGATGCAGTCGGTTACCGAGATCAAGCAGTATCTTTCGGAACAGAAAAACGTCTACCTGGCAACCCCCTCCGGATGGCCGGTGGCTGGTCGCATTACTTCCGGCTATGGGGTGCGTGAGCATCCAAAATATGGCAAGCAGATGTTCCACTCCGGTATCGATATTTCCATTCCGCAGGGGACACCGGTTAACGTGACCGCCGACGGCATCATCAGCTTCGCCGGCTGGGCCGACCGTGGTGGGAATATCGTGGTGGTTGAGCACGGCTATGGCTTCAGTTCCGCTTACGCACATAATTCCAAGATCAAGGTGAAGATCGGGCAGATGGTGAAACGGGGCGACGTCATTGCCTATTCCGGTTCCACCGGGGTGTCCACCGGTCCTCACGTCCATTATGAAGTATGGAAAAGCGGACAGAGCATCAATCCCGTTGCCTATCTGAGGGACCACCTCAATTAAGCATTTCCTGCAGCATGTTCCATGTGACCTGCGCTTCAATCACTTAACTAAGGGGGTACCGTCACCGGTACCCCCGCCCTGTTTGTTAGTTTACTTGCGCAGTAGCGCTAACTGAAAGCCTCAGCACGCAAATTTACACCACAAAGGAGAATCACCTGTTATGTTCAGTAAAAAACAGCAACGACTCGAAACCATAATTGGCCCGGAATCCAACATCAAGGGGGAGCTTTCTTCCAAGGGGACGCTCAGGATCGATGGCACTCTGGATGGAAATATCACCGCTGATTGGGTTATCCTCGGTGAGACCGGGGTAGTGAACGGTGACGTGGCGGCAACCGGCATGATCATCGGTGGCCGGATCAAGGGGAATATCCGCGCCAGCGAGATGGTGGAGATCAGGACCAAGGGAGAGGTGGTCGGCGAGATTTATACGGCGAAGCTGACCATCCAGGAAGGGGCGGTCTTTGATGGCCATTCCATCATGCAGCGCAGCAGGGAGATCGAGTATAAGACCATCGAGACCCGCTCCGGCGAGTAGGGTAAGGGCGCAGTGCCTCTCTGACTGCAATAAACATCAAGCAGTAACATAACGACCCGGGTTTATCCCGGGTTTTTTTGTGTAGGCGGCTCATCTCCCCTGCTGCAGGAGTCGCGCGTTAGTTGATCTCATAGACGGTTCAGGGGGCGCCATGGGTTGAGAGCACCAGCTCGGTGAAGGCCCTGGCCGCCGGCGACAGCTCACGACCCAGCCGGCTCACTAGATAGAACTGGCGGGCCATGGTCACCCCTTCCACAGCTACTCCCCGCAGTTCCCCCCTTGCCAATTCCTTGCGCACCGAGATTTCCGAGACGAAAGAAACCCCCAGCATGCTGACAATGGCTTGCTTTACCGCTTCGTTGCTCCCCAGGTAGGCCTTTACCCGCAAGCGTGACAGGTCGATCCCCGCATCTCCCAGTGCCTCGCCGACGGTTTTTCCGGTTCCCGATCCCGGTTCCCTGCAGAGCAGCGGTTCTTCGAGGAGTTCTTCAGGCTTGATCGTCGCCCGCTGCGACCAGCGGTGGTTCTTTGCGACCACCAGTCTAAGCTCGTCCTGGCCGAAGGGGGTGAAGTGCAACCCCGCCTCGTTGAAGCGGCTGCCGACAATGCCGACCTCGATCTCGCCGATCGCGACTTTTTCCAGGATTTCCCGGCTGTCTCCCTCCAGGATGGTCAGGGTGATGCCGGGATAGAGCTGAACGAGGAGGGGGAGCAGGGCGGGAATCAGATAGGTGCCGGGAATATTGCTCCCCCCCACCTTCAGGTCCGCTTCCTCCAGCCCCTTGAATCTGCCGATGGCCCGCTGCAGGTCTGTAATTGCAGAGACGACTTGGCGGCCATGCCGCTGCAGAACCTTTCCAGCCTCGGTCGGCAGCGCCCCCCTGCCGGTCCGGTCGAGCAGCTTTATGCCGAACTCGGCCTCCAGGGCGGCGATGTGCTGGCTTGCCGTGGATTGGGTGAGGTAGGTTGCCTCGGCCCCTTTGGAAAAGCTGCTGTTCTCCGCCACGGCGAGAAAAACCTCCAGTTGTTTGAAGTTCATGCCGGCGTCTCCGTGTGGTATTCAAAAAATAAATAACAGTTAGTGAGTTCTTCAAATTATCAATTTGACATGCCGCTGTCAATCCTTTTAACTAGGGGCTTCGATTCCGGTGATCCTAATTTACAAAGTGGTTAAGGGGTAACAGATGAAATTTATCGTCGCATTAATTGTCCTGTTGATTCTGGCGGCTGGGATTCCGGCCTTTGCCACCAATTACGTGGAGCCGGCCGATTTCAAGCAATGGTTAGGTTCGGGCAAAAAGATGGTTGTTGTCGATATCCAGCCGGCAGCTGAGTTTGCCCAGCACCATTTCAAGGGCGCCATCGAGACCAACGCCTTCCCCGGCAAGACTGACGGCGAAAAGCAGCGGCTGGATAAGGCCCTGCAGGTCATTGGGGCGGGAACAGCTGCCGTGGTGGTGGTCTGCCCTCGCGGCAGGGGGGGTGCGAAAAATGCCTACGATTATCTAAAGTCGAAAGGGGTGGCGGAGCAGCGCCTCTTCATCCTGGAGGACGGTGTAGAAGGGTGGCCGTACAAGGAGCTGTTCGTCACCGGGAGGTAGTGCAGCGAGATAACCTTAACAGGAGGTATTGTGCAGCACATCATCATTGCAGCAGTCGTTGCTTTGTCAATCGCAGCATCAGGACCCGCTGCTTGGGCCAAGAGCCGGGCGGGTGTCGTCACGGTGGAAGTCGACCTTTCCGCCCAGGAGCATGGGAAGGAGACGCGGCTCTGGCTTCCTTACCCGGTTTCCGACCGGGAGCAGCTGGTGGGAAATGTGCTCATCAGTGGTGATTACGCGGCTGCGGCGGTCTATACCGACCGCGCCAACTCGACGCCGATCCTTTACGCCAACTGGAGCAAAGACGCCACGAGTCGAAAGCTCAGCTACAGCTTCGCCGTGGAGCGGCAGGAGGTGCTCCGCCGCGACTTCCCACTGAAAGAGCCATGCTGGGACCCGGCCGACTATCGGCAGTACCTTTCGGCCACCACCTTAGGCCCCATTGACGGCGAGGTAAAAAAGCTTGCTGAGCGGATCACCAAAGGGGAGACCACGGTGCTCGGCAAGGCTAGGGCCATTTATGACTGGACCTGCGCCAACATGTACCGCGACCCCGCCACCAAAGGGTGTGGCAAGGGGGATGTTTGCGCCCTTCTCCAGAAGCCGGGGGGGAAGTGCACCGACATCTCCTCGGTTTTCATCGCCCTCTGCCGGGCATCCGGCGTTCCCGCCCGGGAGATCTTCGGCATCCGCCTCGGCAAGAAGGCCGAGGACGACGTCACCACCTGGCAGCATTGCTGGGCCGAGTTCTACCTCCCCGGCTACGGCTGGGTGCCGGTTGACCCGGCCGACGTACGCAAGGCGATGCTGGTCGAGAACCTGAAGCTGGATGCGCCGAAGATCGTCAAGCTGAAGAATTACTTCTGGGGCGGCATCGACCCGTACCGGGTTAAGCTGGCCGTCGGCCGCGACCTCATCCTCAACCCGCCCCAGGCGGGGGCGCCCCTCAACACCTTCGGCTACCCCTATGCCGAGGTGGGGGGGAAAGCCATCGACTTCTACGAGCCGAAGGGGTTCGTCTACCGGATCACCTACCGGGAAAAATAGCCTCGCTTCCCACCAACCAGGGCCTGCCGCCTGGCAGGTCCTGGTTTTTCTCTCCACCCAGCAACCCTTCTTTGCCAGCCCCGCCATCTTCAATTTACGGTTCTTTTTAATAATGAATTGTGCTATTTTGAGCGCGGCTATACCTGCAACAAGCGATGTCAGTAAAAATCAGTTTCGCCGGTTTTATTGCCGCTTGCTTGTCCGTAGAGCGCGACTATTGAGTACTGGAGGAAAAAATGAACTGGTATCGCGGCACCCTGTTGGTTGGGATTTCCCTGCTAGTAACGGCCTGTGCCTCCCCGTCCATCCAAAGACAGGGCGCCAGCTACCGTATCACGGTCCCTGCCAAGAACTGGACCTTTGAGTTCCCTGCCCCAGGGTTCAAGCTGGTGGAAGCGGACAAATCGCGCCCCTATTATTACCTGACCAACGACAAAACCGGGGTAGCTGTCGCGTTTGACTTCTCGCGTGCCACCCAATGCAACAGCAGCGAGTCGTGCCGGGATTATCTGGCAAATGAGATGAAGGCCACGTATCAGGACAAGAAAAACTGGCGGATGGCCAAGGTCGGTGAGGTGTTCGTTGCGGAAAACATGGATGGCTTGGTGGTGGGCGGTTTCAGTCCGAAGCTGCAACATATGAATGCCCACTACGTGAAGGATGGGCTCTGGCTTAATCTGCATCTGTCGAAAGTCAATTATCAGGAAATGGATCGGGAGCTGTTCGTGAGCTTCATCCGCTCGCTAAAACTCGGGCAGAAGCCCAATTGATTTTTAACCCCTGAGTTGCTTATCCGTTACCTTGCATTAGGAGCCGCTAGCAATGCTCAACTGGCTGTCCATAGCCATCGGTCGCCGCCTGGCCATCTTCCTTAATAAACCGCGCCGCAGCTACGAGCGATTTGCCGTGGCCGACGAGCAGGCCTTGCATTCTGTGCTCAGACCGGGCGATGTGTTGTTGGTGGAAGGGGACCACCGGATCAGCACCGCCATCAAATATCTGACCCAGTCCACCTGGTCCCACGCCAGTCTCTACGTGGGGGACGCGCTGCATGAAGGGGAGATGGTTGGTAAACCGGTGCTGATCGAGGCCGACATCGTGGCGGGGGTGATCGCGGTCCCCCTGAGCAAATATACTTCGTTGAACACCCGGATCTGCCGGCCGGTCGGGTTGGCCGCTGCTGACACCGAGCGTTTGATCGCCTTTGCCATCGCCCAGTTGGGCCACGCCTACGACCTGAAGAATTTCCTCGACCTGACCCGTTTCCTCCTCCCGCTGCCACCGGTTCCCGCAAGTTTCCGCCGCAAGTTGCTCGCCTTCGGCAGTGGCGACCCGACCCGTGCCATCTGTTCCACACTCCTGGCCCAGGCGTTTCAGCAGATCGATTACCCAATCTTGCCGCGCCGGACGGTGCGGCAAATTGACGGAAAACAGCAGGAGCTGCTCAGTGAGGAAGAAATTCTGTATGCCAGGCACTACAGCCACTTCACGCCGCGCGATTTTGACCTCTCCCCCTATTTTGCCGTAATCAAGCCGACCCTTGAGGCAGGCTTCGACTATCGACGCTTGCGATTGACTATGGAGCAGTTGTCGCCGGTGGCGGCAGGAGATGATGAGTAGGGGGAGGGGATCATAGTAAGAAAGGTGGTGATGCCCATGGATAAACAAGAACGGTTCAATGTCTTTACCAGCCTGCCCGGGTTACTGGCGGCGCCGGTCGGGCTGGTGGTCCTGGTGTCCCTGGCGGCGCGGCAGGGTGACCCCTGGAAGATCGTCAGTTTCAGCATTTACGGCAGTACCCTGCTGCTGCTCTATCTCTTCACCACCCTCTATCATGCCATGCAGGGTAAGGTCAAGGCCGTCTTGCAAAAGCTCGATCACTACGCCATCTATTTCCTCATCGCCGGGACCTATACCCCCTTCAGCCTGGTCACCCTGCGCGGCGGGTGGGGGTGGACCCTGTTTGGCCTGGTCTGGGGCGGGGCTATTCTGGGGATTGGATTCGAAATGCTGTCGCGGAAAAGGTCGAGGATCATCCCGGTGGCGATCTATCTCGCCATGGGCTGGACGGTGCTGATCGCCATCAAGCCGCTGCTGCATGCCATGCCTTTGGCTGGGGTGGTCTGGCTGGGTCTGGGTGGGGTGTTTTATACGGGAGGGGTCGCGTTATATGCCCTCGACAGCAGGTTCGTCAAGTTTCACGGTTTCTGGCATCTCTGTGTGCTGGCGGGGAGCTTCAGTCACTATCTGGCGGTGCTCTATTATATCGCCTGAGGGTCGTTGAGTCGCCTCGGCATCTGGGCGGACAAGACAAGGGCGAACCGTTGGTTCGCCCTTGTCTTGTCCGGAGTTTGTCGATTTTTAGAAGCGGGCCTGCAGCACCTCGCCTTTGACACCCTGAGAACCTCTTGGTTGCTGACTGGCAAGGTGGCATTTGGCCATGACTGCTGCTGCCAGATGCTCCAGCGGCAGCACCCGGTCGACCGCGCCGAGATTGATCGCTTCCTTCGGCATGCCGAATACCACGCAGCTCTCCTCGTCCTGGGCCAGGGTAAACCCGCCGGCCTGCTTCATCTCCAGCATCCCCTTGGCTCCATCGTCCCCCATGCCGGTCATAATGATGCCGATGGCGTTGTCGCGCGCATAGCGCGCCGCGGAGCGAAACAAAACATCCACTGACGGGCGATGGCGACAGACGAGGGGGCCGTCTTTTACCTCGACGAAGTAGCGGCTTCCTTCCCGTTTCAGCATGGTGTGGAGATTGCCCGGCGCGATCAGTGCACAGCCGCTGGTTACCGTGTCGTTGTCCTGGGCCTCTTTTACCGTGATCCGGCAGAGATCGTTGAGCCTTCTGGCAAGGGCGCCGGTGAAATGCTCGGGCATATGCTGGACAATGACGATGCCGGGCGCGTTCGGCGGCAGCGCTTCGAGAAAGACCCGGAGGGCTTCGGTTCCGCCGGTGGAGGCTCCGACCAGCACGATCGTGTCATGGTCGGCTGGCAGATCATGTTGGATAATGGGCGGGATGGCATAATAGCTGGCCGGCTTTACTGTTGGGGGTTTAACTCCGGCAGCGCCACCCCGTCCCTTGACCTTGGCGAGGGCGGCGGCTTTCACCGCGTCACAGATACGAACCTTTGATTCTTCCAGGAACTGTTTCACACCGAGGCGAGGTTTCTGGATTATGTCGATCGCTCCCAACTCCATCGCTTTGAGCGCCGCTTCTGATCCTTCAGCCGTAATGCTCGAACACATAACTACCGGCAGGGGCTGTTCCAGCATCAGCTGTTGCAGGAAGCTGATCCCGTCCATACGGGGCATTTCCACGTCGAGGGTGATCACGTCGGGGAGCTCATCGCGCATCTTTTCGAAGGCGATAAGGGGGTCGCTGGCGGTGGCCATGATTTCGATGTCGGGGTCCGACGAGAGGATTTCCTCGAGGGTCTGCCGGACCACGGCCGAATCGTCAATGATCAGGACTTTGATTTTTTTCTGCATACTCGCCTCCTTCGTAATTATCGGCAGCCGGCTGTTCGCCAACGTGCCGCCGTCTTTGACTCCGTTTAAAGCAGCCTTGCTGCCAGTGGGGCTAGCCGCCGATTGTCAACCGGCCGTCGTCGGCAGCCTCCTTATGTAACCTTTTTAATAACACTTCGCCGGTGTGGGTATAGAAACAGATCCGACGTCCCACCGATCCCCCTACATCCGAGGCGACGAGATGAATCCCCTCCGCCTCGATAACCTGCTGGGCCTTATTGATGTTCAGCCTGCCAACGGTTGCCGGCTGGACAAGTTCTTTGCGGAAATTGAACATGTCGGCGCCGCCGAACAGCTTGGCATCGATCTCGCCGGTGCCGATACCGTAGCTGGAAAGCTTTCTAAGCATGCATTTGATGGCGCTGTCCACATATTTGAAATGATCGGCGGATCCGCAATCACAGCCCCGGCTGTCATTGTATTCTGGCAACAGCCCGTGGCAGATGGCGCCGATCCTGAGCCGGCTGTTGAACAGGGTGACCGTCACGCAGGAGCCGAGCAGGGTTGTTACCAGGGTCGGCTGCTCGGCAAAATGCACTTCGCCGGGCTTGAGATAGATTTTGCTGAGGTGTTCCCTGTTCATTGGGGTTTCCTGTAGACCGCCGGATGGGCGGCTGATAACGGCAGATTCAGGTCATTCAGCGTTTCCGAGTGCCCCATGAACAGGTAACCGCCGGGGAGCAGATGCTCGCAAAAACGGGTCAGAAGCTTTTTCTGGGTCGGCTTGTCAAAGTAAATGATCACGTTGCGGCAGAAAATGATATCGATCGGCTCCTGGAGGCCAAAATTATCATCCATGAAATTGAGCCTGCCAAATCTTACCAGATCCCGCAATTCCGGGACGATCCTGACCAGCTCTTCGCGCCGGTCTTTGCTCCGCATCAGGTACAGCTGTTTCAGCCTTGCCGGAATCGGCTCTGTCTGATCTGCGTCGTAGATCCCGAGCCGAGCCTTATCTAGTACCCTGGTGGAAATATCGGTGGCCAGCACGAGAAACTGGAAGCCGGGATGGTCTTTGCCAAACTCCCGTAACAGCATGGCCAGGGTGTAAGGCTCTTCGCCGCTGGAGCAGCCGGCGCTCCAGATGATGAGCCGTTTGCCGATGCCGGCACCTTTGGTTCGAACCAGCTCGGGGAGCGCCGTGTTCAGCAGATAGTCAAAGTGCGCCGGCTCACGAAAAAACGCGGTCTTGTTGGTGGTGACCACGTCGATCATCTGGATCAGCTCATTCTTCAGCCCCTCGTTGCTGAACAGGTAATCGCAGTATGCGGCATAGGAATGCATGCCGAGCTTGCGCAGCCTTTTCAGCAGGCGGGCCTCCAGCATCTCTTTCTTCGCCGCCGGCATGTTAATCCCGCACTGGTCATGAATCAGGCTGCTTAAGCGGCTGAATTCCTTGTCCGTCATGGCTTTGGTCGGTGAGTAGTTGTACAGTTCGTACTGTCGAGCCAGTTGCATACGACCCCTTTAGATGGCAGCGGCAACTGCCAACCCCGGTTCGGCAGAGAAGTCATCGCTGCTGTTCTGGACCTGGGCCAATTCGTCAAGGGAGAACACCTTGTCGATGTCGAGGATGATAAGCAGCCGCTCATCATGTTTCCCCATCCCCTTGACAAATCCGCTTTTCAGCCGGGTGCCGATCCTCGGCGCAGGTTCAATCTGGGTCGGGTCCAGATCGATCACCTCTTTGACCGAATCGGCCAGCGCTCCCAGGATCGTGGTTTCGCCATCCATCTCGACTTCGACGATGATGATGCAGATGTTGTCCGTGTCCACCATCGGCGGCATGCCGAACTTGGCCCGCAGGTCGACCACCGGCACTACGTTGCCACGCAGGTTGATCACTCCGCGCATGAAGTGGGGAGTCTGGGGCACTTTGGTGACCGGCGCAAAATCGAGGACTTCCCGGACCTGGCTTATGTCCAGGGCAAATACCTCTTCGTCGAGATTGAAGGTCAGATACTGCTGCGTACTGGTGATCTCTAGAGTGGCCATGGTTGTTGTTCCTTTCCTCAAATTATTCGCGGTGCGACGTATCTGTTGGTCTGGTGCTGCGGCTAGATTCTCTCGAAATCGTCATCCCTGGCGTCTCCCCTGCTTCGCTCAAACGATAACAGGGGAAAAGCGGCCAGATTTGTCGATTCCTGATCCCTTGGAAGTGTCGGAAAGCCGCAGATCGTCTCTGTTGCCGAGGGTGAAAGTATTGCAGCCGGCTGCCGCAGCAGCGGTGCTGTGGCTGGTTGCGTATGATTCAGTGGGCTAGCGGCAGTATCGCCGATCCTAAAGAAGGCGACGTTTGCCTGGAGCTGCTCCGCCTGCAAGGAGAGCTCTTCGGCAGTGGCGGCCATCTCTTCTGCGGCGCCGGCATTCTGCTGGATGACTCCATCGAGCTGCTGGATCGCCTGGTTGATCTGTTCGGCGCCGGTATGCTGTTCGCTGCTGGCGGCGTTCATGTCCTGGACCAGTTCTGCTGCCTTCTGGATATCCGGCACCAGCTTTGCCAACATCTTGCCGGCGGTTTCTGCCACAGCCATGCTGGAAGAAGACAGTTGACTAATCTCGGCTGCCGCAGCCTGGCTCCGTTCGGCCAGCTTGCGCACCTCGGAGGCAACCACCGCAAAGCCGCGACCATGCTCGCCGGCCCGGGCAGCTTCGATGGCGGCGTTCAGCGCCAACAGGTTGGTCTGCCGGGCAATTTCTTCGATAATGGAGATTTTTCGCGAGATTTCACGCATGGCCAGCACGGTCTCGGCCACGGTCTTCCCTGCTTCCCCGGCATCGCTGGCAGCCTGCAGAGTAATAGAGTCGGTCTGCCGGGCGTTGTCGGCGTTCTGCCTGATACTGGCAGCCATTTCCTCGATGGAGACAGATGCTTCCTCGGCAGATGCTGCCTGCTCGCTGGCGCCCCGTGAGATCTGCTGGGCGCTAGCGTTCATTTGGTGGCTCCCTACTGCCACGTTATCCGCTGCCGATTTCACTTCGGCAACAATGTTCCTGAGCTTGCTGGCCATGTTGCTGATGGCGCTTAATAGCTGGCCGATTTCATCCCGGCTGTTGACAGTAATCTGGGCGGACAGGTTGCCGTCAGCCAGGCTGTTGACCGCGCTCACCGCAGCATGCAGCGGTTTCACCAAACGGCGGACGAAGAAGTAGACCATGCTGTTGAGGGTCACGATCAGCACCACGGCCAGGATGCTGACGATGGCGATGACGTGGTTGAATGCTGCAAAAAAATCGCTTTTCCTGGTGCCGACGTAGAGAACGCCGATCGTCTCGCCCTGGGCGTTTTTGATCGGGTCGTAGGCCGTGAAGTATGGGATGCCAAGGATGTCGGCTTCTCCCCGGTATTTTTCACCCTTTTTAAAAATAGCGTCGAAGGCCGCCCCCTGGAGCTTTGTCCCCACTGCCCGGCTCCCGTCCGCCTTCAGCACATTAGTGGTGATCCGGGTGTCCTTCATGAAGATTGTGGCAGTGCCGCCAAACAGCTCCTTGATCTTGTCCGGCAGCTCGTAGTTGCCGTTGATCGGGTAGCTCCCCGCCAGCAGTTTGTCATCGACGATCCGGAAGTCGGACCCTTTGGTTTTTAACAGTTCCCAGAAGGTTTTCAGACGGCTTTCCTGGGCGATGGTTGCCTGGCGCTCCAGGTCTTGGTGGATTTTCCAGAGGGTCAGGGCAGTGGATGTCGCGACGGCGAAAATGATGATCGTCGAGCTGATCAGCATGAATTTGTTGGCGAGCTTCATATCCTTGAAGGTCATGGTTTGTCCTTCCTGTTCACAAAATGCGGGGTGTGACGCTGTCACTGGCTTGCTACGCACTGCTAGATTCTCTCGAAATCGGCGTCCCTGGCGTCTCCCTTGCTTCGTTCAAAGGACAGCAGAGAAAAAGCGGCCAGATTTGTCTTGCCATGGTCCCCTGGCAGTGGCGGAAAGCCGCAGATCGTATCGTGGGACGAGGGGTGCGTCGACCCTGCCACTGGCTCTCCGTGCAGTGGTTCGCGCACCGCTGCTGAGTATGTAACGTTGTTCCTTCCCGAGTCGCCGATCCTGAAAAAGGCGACGTTAGTCTGAAGCTGTTCTGCCTGGGAGGTGAGCTCCTCGGCGGTGGCGGCCAGCTCCTCGGCAGCGCCGGCATTCTGCTGGATGATCGTATCGAGCTGTTGGATCGCCTGGTTGATCTGTTCAGCGCCGGTATGTTGCTCGCTGCTGGCAGCGCTCACGTCCTGGACCAGTTCTGCGGTCCTCTGGATATCCGGTACCAGCTTTTCCAGCATTTTGCCGGCGGTTTCCGCTATGGCAACGCTGGAGGAGGAGAGATGACTGATCTCGCCCGCCGCCGCTTGGCTCCGTTCCGCCAGTTTGCGTACCTCCGAGGCTACCACGGCAAAGCCTCGGCCATGCTCGCCGGCCCTGGCCGCTTCGATGGCAGCATTCAGTGCCAGCAGGTTGGTCTGCCGGGCGATTTCTTCGATAATGGAGATTTTTTTCGAGATTTCACGCATGGCCAGCATGGTGTCGGCCACTGCTATCCCCGCTTCTCTGGCATCAGACGCGGCTTGAAGGCTGATTGCGTCGGTTTTTTGGGCATTGTCGGCGTTCTGTCTGATGCTGGCCGCCATCTCCTCGATGGAGACCGAAGCTTGCTCGGCGGAGGCCGCCTGCTCGCTGGCGCCCCGGGAGATCTGCTGGGCGCTGGCGTTCAGTTGCATGCTCCCGGTCGCCACATTGTCGGCAGCCGACTTTACTTCCCCGACGATTTTTCGCAGTTTTGTCACCATGTTGCCGATGGCGCGTAACAGCTGGCCGGTTTCATCGCGGCCACTGGTTTCTATCTGGACATCCAGGTTTCCGGCCGCCAGCTCGTTTGCCACCATGACCGCTTCCTGTAGCGGCTTCGAGATCTTCCTGATGGCGATGAACAAAAGCACCGACGTTCCTGCCAGCGCGAGCAGAATGATATTGGCGAGGAGTGCCATCGAGCGCTTCAGGGTTTTCCTGCTCTCTTCCGTGGCCAGCTTGACCTGCTGTTTCTGCTTCTGGATCATGGTGGTCAGTAGATCCTTCACTTCCCGCCACTTGGGGGTCTCCTTGCCGGTCAGCAGGGTAATGGCGTCCCCCTTTTTGCCGGCGATGGCCAGTTGCTGGGCCTGGAGTTTCAGGACGTGGGTTTCCTCCCAGAGTCCACCTATTTTTTTCAATGTCTGCTGGTTCTGGGGCGCGGCAAGCTCCACCGACTCATTGAGGATGGTGAGGAACTCCCGATTGGCCTTCTGATAATTCTCGCCGGCCTTTTTATCCTTCGGATCGAGCAGGATGTTGCGGGTGGCCTGCTCGGTCTGCAGTCCGGAACTATACAGGGTGTTCAGATTGAACAGTAGCTCCTGGTCAAGGTCGAGTCGGTTTTCTGCGCGACTATTCACCTTGCCGTTACTGATCGTGAACAGGATCAGCAAAAGGATGGTCCCCAGCACCGTAATGATAATCCCGCCGATAATCAGCAATAGTTTCCTGATTGTCATGACTGCCTCACTTTCCAGGCTTCACTCCCTGAAACTAGCCCGATTAATTGTACGTTGCGTTCAACTCGCGCCGTTCCACGGAATAGGCGAGTGTCGGTATATCAACAATCAGCGCCAGGGTGCCGTCACCAAGAATGGTGGCGCCGGAGAGTCCCCGGGCATTCTTGTAAACCCTGCCGAGGGCCTTGATGACCGTCTGGTGCTCACCGATGACATGGTCCACCACAAAACCGATCATGTAGCCGTCCACTTCGGTGATGACGACCTGTTCGATGGGGGGGGGCTCGCCGGGGATCATGAAGAAGTCGCGCAGGTGGATATAGGGGACCACCCGCTCCCGGACATTGAGAAACTGACGACCGTGGAAATTTTCCGCAAGTTCGTGGCTCATTTCCAGGCATTCCTCCACGGCGGCCAGGGGGAAAATGAAATGCTGCGCACCGAGCTTCACCAGCAGCCCGTCGATTATGGCGAGCGTCAGGGGGAGTTTCAAGGTGATAGAGGTCCCTTCCCCCCCGGAGCTGCTCACCTCGATGGAGCCGCGCAGGGCTTCCACGGCATTTTTTACCACGTCCATTCCGACCCCACGACCGGACACGCTGGTGATGCTGGCGGCGGTGGTCAGTCCCTGGCGGAAGATCAGGGCGAACAGCTCCTTTTCCGTCAGTTCCGTATCCGGGGCGAGGATTCCCCTTTCCACCGCCCTTGCCTGAATCGCAGCGCGGTCGAGGCCGGCGCCGTCATCCCGGACCTGGACGATCACTTGCCCGCCGGAATGGACCGCAGAAAGATGAATTCTTCCCTGGGGCGGTTTGCCTTTTCTGATCCGCTCACCCGGCGCCTCAATTCCATGGCTGATGCAATTGCGAATCAGATGGACCAGGGGATCGTTGAGCCGCTCGATGACCGTTTTGTCCAGCTCGGTATCGGCGCCTTCGGTGGTCATTTCCACCTCTTTTCCCAGTTCGTTGGAAAGGTCGCGCACCAGTCGGCTCAGTTTGTTGAAGGTGGTGCCGATCGGCAGCATCCGGATACTCATGGTGTTGTTCCGCAGTTCTTCGGTGAGACGCTCGACTTCTTCGGCAATGGTGTGGAGCTTGGTGTCGCTATGGCTAGTGGCGGCCTGGCTTAGCAGCGCCTGAACGGTCACCAGTTCTCCCACCAGATCCACGAGCCGGTCCAGCTTGTCGGAAGGAACTCGCACGCTGGCCGCCGATTCCATAACCTGGCGTTTCTGCCGGGTTTCCCGAACCTGCTGTTGCTCGGCCAGTGCAGACTGGACCTGATTGCCGCTGACCAGATGGGTGGCAACCAGCAGCTCGCCAATTTTTTTCTGGGAGCCGAGCACATTTTCCAGTTGTTCCCGCGCCAGGTCACCGCGCTCCACCAGGATCTCGCCGAGCCGCTTATAGGAGGTCTCGTGGCGGGCTTTCTCGCTGTCGTCGATCATCTCGATCTTCAGTTCGCTGTCGGCCTCGACAAAGATGAAAATATCCTTGACTGCGTTGATGCCACGGTTGGTGGTCAGGACAATGTCCCAGTAGGTATAACAGTTTTTGGGATCGATCTCCTCCAGCGCGGGAAGCAGATCCACCTGGGCCATCGCCAGGCAGTCGCCGAGCTGCCGCAGGTCGTGCAAAAGACCGAGCGGGTTGGCAAAGCTCTGCAATGCATTCAGAGGTGGGCGAAACCGAATCCGGTAGATGCTGTATTCAAGCTCACGTTTCGCTGCTGGCTGATCCTGGATGTCGCCGGACGCTCTCACAGGCGCTGGCTTGCCGATCTGCTCCTTGGGCTCATCCGCCCCGTTGAGGAATTGCTGCAGTGCCAGGGTGATCTCCGCCGCTCTCGTCGCGTCGACTTCCTCCACCCCCTGGACCGCGTTCACCATGGCGCAGATCGTGTCCCGCGCCCCCAGGGTCAGGTCAACCAGCTCCTTGTTGGCGCTGACCTTGTTCTTGCGGACCAGGTCAAAGGCGCTCTCAAGCTCATGGATAAAAGAGGCGATGTTGTCAAAGCCAAACATGGCGCTGGAGCCCTTGATGGTATGCAGCGAGCGGAACACCCCACCAATCAGTTCGGCGTCTTGGGGCGATTTTTCCAGATCGAGCAGCGAGGTCTCCAGCTCGGTTAGGAGCTCCCGTGCTTCTTCGCGGAAGGCTTCCTTGAGCTTGTCGGTCTCTTCCATTAGCCTGTCACCTCCTGGCCATGGTTATGGCCATCAGCCAGTTCCCAATGTAGTAATGGCTCATGGCAGAGCCAGAGGCAGCTCCGGTCGACGTCGATGGAACATCCCATTTCCCGGGAATAGCCGGAGTCTCTGGCTGTCTGACTGAATACGCCGCTGCAACTGGCAATGGTTAGCTTTCGGTTTGCCTTTAACCAGCTCCGATGGGCAGCGCAGAGCAACTGCAGGCAGGAGAGGTCGATTGCCGTGACATTTTCCAGGTTGAGCAGCAGAGGACCGGTCCCCGCCAGGGACTGGAGAAGGGTCTCTTTCAGCGCCTGGGCGTGCTCGATGTTCAGTTCGCCGGCAATAACCAGCACCTCTCTGTCGCCTTGGTAGGTGACGGTACAATTCATTTGCCAATCTCCTTGTTTTGCAAAGGGGGGCCGGCTTCTGACACGTCCGGGGTTCATGGTTCCTATCGGCAGTTTTGCCGGGGACTTTAACAGGCTGTTGAAAAACTACTGCGGAGGCCACCTGCTGCGTTGCGCGGTGCTCGCTCCATCTCCTATCTACTTGATATGTTTCGGGCGCTGCGCTCCGTGCGCCTTGCATCTGGCCTTCCTCGCTACGTTTTTCAACAGCCTGTTAAGATATTTCCACAAAAAAAGCCGGGACCATAGATAAGGTCCCGGCTGGCTAACAATTGATCGGTCAACGTTTATATTTTTGCGGCAGCTACCATCAGGTCGGCAACCAGTCTGGTGAAGCGGAGGGGGTCCTTGATCGGGGTCCCCTCGGTGAGCAGCGCCTGGTCGTAGAGGAGTTCGCAGTAGTCAGCCAGCCTGCCACTTTCTTTGTCTTTTGCGTAGAACGCTGCCATGGCCTGCATTAGCGGGTGGTCCGGGTTCAGTTCCAGGATTCTTTTGGTTTCGGGCACCCCCTGGTTCATGGCGCGTAGCATCCGCTCCATATGGGCGGAAATGGCGGCCTGATCGGCAACCAGGCAGCAGGCGCTTTCGGTCAGCCGTTTGGAGAGCCGGACCTCTTTTACCTGGTCGGCCAGCCGCTGTTTGATGAAATCGAGCAGTTCCCGGTACTGTTTCTCTTTGGCCTCCTGCTCGGTTTCCTGGGCCTTCTGCTCCTCGGCCGTCCCCAACTCCAGATCACCACGGTCGACGCCCTTAAACTGCCGGTTATCATACTCAGGGAGACTCTGCATAACCCATTCGTCGACCGGGTCGGTGAGGAACAGCACTTCAAACGCATTTTTTCTAAAGATCTCCAGGTGCGGGGAGTTCTCCACGGCCGAGCGGCTGTCGCCGGTGATGAAGTAGATATCCTGCTGCGTTGCCGGCATCCGGTTTACATAGTCCCGGAGGGAGACATATTCGCCTGCCGCGGTCCTGGAGCTTTCAAAGAGGAGTAGCTCCTGCAGCTTTTCCCGGTTGGCCGGGTCGAAATGGAGCCCTTCCTTGAGGACCGGACCAAATTCCCGGTAAAATTTCAGGTACTCTGCCGGTTCTTTTTCCTTGAGCTCTGCCAGGGTGGCAAGGATCTTGGTCACCAGGTTTTTCTGAATCCTTCTGATCTGCACGTCTTCCTGGAGAATTTCCCGGGAGACGTTGAGCGGCAAGTCGCTGGAATCGACCACCCCCTTGACGAAGCGAAGATATTCGGGGAGGAGTCCTTCGCAATGGTCGGTAATGAAGACCCGCTTCACATAAAGCTGTATTCCCCGCTTCTGATCGCGCATGAACATGTCCAGCGGCTTGTGGCTCGGGATGTAGAGGAGCGCCTTGAATTCGCTCACCCCCTCTGCCGCATAATGGATAGTGCGGAACGGCTTGTCGAAGTCGTGGGAGATGTGGCGGTAGAACTCGTGGTACTCTTCATCACTGATCTCGCTTTTGGCACGGGTCCAGATCGCCTTCATCGAATTGAGGGTTTCGTCGTTGGTCCTCTCGATAGTGCCGGCACCCTCGATCGGCTTGCCATCGGCCCCCTTCGGCACCTCGGTGCGGCTGACGGCCATCACGATCGGGTCCTGGACATAGTCGGAATATTTTTTGACGATGACCCGGATCCGCCGCTCATCCAGGTATTCCTTCATTTCCTCCTTGAGGTGGAGGGTGACCTCGGTTCCCCGCCCTTCCTTGACGCAATCCTCGATGACATAGCTGCCGTCACCGGTGGATTCCCAGTGACAGCCATGGTTTTTGTCGTGGCCGGCCTTGCGTGTCAGGATAGTGACACGGTCCGCCACCATAAAGGAGGAATAAAAGCCGACACCGAACTGGCCGATGAGTTCCGGCCGTTCCTGGGAGCTCTTTTCCTTCAGATTCTCCAGAAAGGCGCGGGTCCCGGAGTGGGCGATGGTGCCGATGTTGGTTTCCACCTCCTCGATGGTCATGCCGATCCCGTTATCGCTGATAGTGAGGGTACCGGCGTTTTGGTCGGCGGCGATTCTGATCTTCCAGGCTGGGTCCCCTTCGAGGAGCGCCTCGTTGGAGGTCGCTTCGAAACGGGCCTTGTCAATGGCGTCGGCGGCGTTGGAAATCAGCTCTCGCAGGAAAATGTCCCGGTTGGAATAGAGGGAGTGGATGACCAGGTCCAAAAGCTGCTGGACCTCGGTTTCAAACTTCTTGGTGACTTTGGTCATGGATTTTGCATCTCCTTGGAAAATAAATAGTCGGCCTGGTAAAACTAACCATTTGTCTCCGATTTTGCAAGGGGGAAGGTTATCAGATCTGAACGGTGCCGGCAGAGCCCCCGGCTGATTTAGGCAAATAATGCGTTTGATTAGGTATTTCGGATAAAATACTTGGTATACAGCCCCTGCAATGGTAGACTCACAAGAAAAATTAATGTCCGCTGCCGTATCCTGTAATACCAGAGGAAGAGGATTACCAAGGCCATTTAACGGACGTTGTGCAGAAAATTGGTAATGTCAGGGAGGACAGACCATGCCGTTGCAACGGATACGGGAGGCAAGATGCCGGGTTGTGCCTGAATGGCGGCTGTGCTACGGTGGATTGCCGATGGTGGCGCTTCTTTGCCTTGGCATGTTGGTTGCCGGTGCGACGTTGGCCTTTGCTGGGGGCTCCCCGCGAGCAAAGGCAGTGCTGCGGTTTGGCTTTGACCTGCGCACCACTCCCCAGGAGGACGCCCGGCAGTATCTGCCGTTTCTCAACTATCTGAAACGGGAGACCGGATATACGTTTGAGCTCCGCTTCACGCCGGCCGGCTCATCCATCGTGGATGATCTCGGCCAGGGGAAGGTGCAATTCGCCGCGATCGGAGCTGACAGCTATCTGCAGGCCCGTGCCAAATATGGGGTTGTGCCGCTGGTTCGCGGGCTCAACACCCGTGGCCGGGGGGAGTATCAGGCGGTAATCGTGGTGGCGCCCTCCAGCCCCATCAGGAAGATCGAGGAGCTGCGGGGGAAGCTTTTCGCCTTCGGCGCTAAGGGCTCCACTCAGGGGCACCTGATCCCGCGGATTATCCTTGCGGAACATGGCCTTGGGCTGGAAAATCTTGCCGGCTATGAATATACCGGTTCTCACCTCAACTGTGCCGATGCTGTGGCTGCCGGACGTTTCGCCGCCGGTGGGATGCAGGACACTTTGGGGAAGGAATTGGCCGAAGCGGGGCTGCTTCGGATCATCTACACTTCCAGATATTTCCCGTCCAGCGGGATTGCCGCACATAAAGATGTGCCACCGGCGGTTCTGGCCCGGGTCAGGAAGGCGCTCCTTGACTTTCAGCCGAGGGGGCGCGATGCGGCTGACCTCTACCACTGGGACAGGACCGAAATGCCTAACGGCTTCACACCGGCCAGGGACGAAGACTATGCGGAGCTCCGCAACTGGGCGGAGCGACTCGGCTATTATGCTGGACAGAACCAACCATGAGGGTGGCTCCGCCTTCCGATATCATTCACGCCGGGTGAGGCAAGCCAGCAACTACAGGACCACTGCATGAGATTTCACCAAAGAATCACCATCCTGATCATTGCCATAGTATTAAGCGGCGGAGCCATTACTTCGTTGCTGGTCAGTCGGCTGGTGCAGCGCGCGCTGGAGGAGCAGCTGAACGAGAAGGGTGCGATTATTGCCCAAGCCATGGCAGAACAGGTTACCCCCAGGGTAATTGCCGGCGAGAGGGTGGTCACTCGGGAAACCTTGCGGGGGATGGTAAGCCGCGGGATCGGAGTCGATTTTGTGTATGTGGTCGGTTTTGACGGCAAGGTCTTCGCCCATACCTTCGCCCGTAAAGTGCCGGATTCGCTGGTGGCCCTGCCACCCGGCCTGATCCGCAAGGGAGCTCCATTAAAGACCCGTCTGGATTTTGCTGGAAAGTCGATTCAGATGCTGGGGTATCCGTTGCTCGAAGGGATGCAGGCGGCTGTGTATCTTGGTTTGGACTACGCTGCCATCGAAAAGGAGACAAGGAGGGTCATCAGCAGTATCCTCGGTATTACCTTGGGGGTGGTGCTGGTTGGCACGGGGATCGCTTTTGTCCTGAGTTTGCGCATCACCCGTCCGCTGGAGCAGTTGGCCGATCATATGCGGGATTTCGGCGCTGGTGCACCTGCCGTGCCGATGGATCTACGCAGCACCGACCGGGAACTGGTGGAATTGACCAGCGCCTTCAAACGGATGACCACCGAGCGGGAACAGGTGGAAGAGACCCTCAGTCGATCGAAGGAAGAAACCCACAACATCATGGAGAGCATCACCGACGCGTTCATCGCAGGTGATAGCCAGTGGCATGTGACCTACGTGAATGCGCGGGCTGCGCAGCTATTGGGCAAGAGCCGGGAGAAGCTCCTCGGCAAGTTTGTTTGGGGAGAATTCCCGGAGGCGGTCGGTTCGACGTTCTACTTAAACTACCAACTGGCCATGCGGGAGCAAGTGGCGGTCGATTTCGAAGAGTATTATGCGCCGGCCGACCGCTGGTTCGAGGTACATGCCTACCCACACCCCGAAGGGCTATCGGTATTCTTCCGCGACATCACGGAGCGCAAACAGGCGGAGCAGGCCATTGACTGGTACACCACCAATCTGGAGAGCCTGCTCAATGCCTCGCGGGAGTTAACTACAACTACCGAGCCAGCAGCTCTCTACCGGAAGGTGACTGCCATCTCGAAAGAGCTCCTGCAGTTAGATTTTTCCACAATCATGCTCATTTCTGCCGACCATTCCCAGCTGGTGCCGGTGGACACCATCGGCTTTGCCGAAGCAGCAATTGCCAATTTCACCCCCCAGGAAGGACTTGGGCTCTCCACGCATGTCATAAGGCAGAGAAGTCCTGATACAGTGACCGACTACGCCACGGAAACCCGCTTTACGATCCCTCCAGCGATTATGGAGCATCAGATCACCTCGGCGGTTTGCGTGCCGATGTTGCAGGAGCACGAGGTATTTGGCGTATTGATCGGCCACACCCTGGCCCGGCGGGAGTTCAGCAAGGACGAAATTTCCCTGTACCAGAACCTGGCCAATCAGGCCGCCGTTGCGATCAGAAACGCCCTCAATCTGCGCGCACTCCAGGAGTCCGAGGGGAAATACCGGGACCTGTTCGAGCATGCCAATGACGCCATCTTCATCGTCGATGGGGAGATGCACTACAGGGATGTTAACCGGAAGGCCTGCGAGTTGCTCGGCTACTCACGGGAAGAGCTGCTGCAGATGAAAATCCTCGATATTCTGCCGCCGGAGCAGCTCCCCCGGTCGGAAAAGGAATTTGCGAAGATCCAGCAAAAAGGGGAATATGAAAAGTTTGTGGGCCAGGTACGGACCAGGGATGGCCGCCTGCTCGATGTGGAGGTGAGCGCGTCAGCCATTGTCGCAGGAGGTCTGGTCATCGGTTCCCGGGACATCGTGCGCGACATTACCGAGCGCAAGCGGGCCGAGAATGAGATTCGCCGCCTCAACGAAGAGCTGGAACAGCGAGTCCGGGAGCGGACCGAGCAGTTGGAGGCAGCCAACCGCGAGCTCGAATCGTTCAGCTATTCCGTATCCCACGACTTGCGCTCGCCGCTGGTGCATGTGGACGGCTTCAGTCAGATCCTGCTGGAGGACTACGCCGACCGGCTCGACCGGGACGGGGTCAATTATCTGCAACGGATTCGTGCCGGGACCAAGCGGATGGGGCAGCTGATCGACGATCTGTTAAATCTGTCGCGGGTCAGCCGCAGCGAACTTACCCCCCAGACAATTAATCTGAGCAAGATGGCCAAAGTCATTTCGTTGGAGCTCCAGGCGCTCCAGACCGAGCGGCCGGTTACGTTCATCATCGCGGAAGGGATAAAGGCCAACGGCGATGCGCGGCTGCTCCGGGTGGTCCTGGAAAATCTGTTCGGCAATGCCTGGAAATACAGCAGCAAGCAGGAGCGGGCGGTCATTGAGTTCGGCGTTACCGAGGTAGCTGGTGAGACTGTGTATTATATTCACGACAACGGGGTCGGCTTTGACATGGCCTATGCCGGCAAGCTGTTTGGCGCGTTCCAGCGGCTGCACGGGGTTTCTGAATTCGAGGGGACCGGCATCGGCCTGGCCACGGTGCAGCGGATCGTCCACCGCCATGGCGGACGGGTCTGGGCAGAAGGTGAGGTCGGCAGGGGCGCGACCTTTTATTTTACCCTGTAGGTGGTGCTCTACCTGAATGGAGCTGGCATGGACTTGACTATTCATCTCTATAACCGGTTGGTATGTTCCCTGGTCATGGGTTTGGCGCTGTTGGCGCCTGCAGCTTATGCAGAGAGTCTCGTGCTTAACACGGCCAACACCTATCCACGAACCGCGCCGGACGGTAGCGGATTTCAGGACCTCATCATAAAGGAGGCCTTCCGGCGGATCGGTGTTGCGGTAAGGATCGTCCAGTTGCCGTCGGAACGGTCCCTGCTTAACGCCGACGCCGGTATTGACGATGGCGTTTTTGTCAGGGTGGAGGGGCTCAGTAGCCGTTATCCCCATTTGCAGATGGTGCCGGAGTCCATCTCCGCTTTTGAGTTCGCGGTTTTTACCAGGAATCCCCGGCTGGCCGTTCGCGACTGGCAAAGCCTGAAGCCTTACCACGTGGGGATCATCACCGGCTGGAAGATTCTCGAAGCAAAGATCGTCGGCACCAGGTCGCTGGTGATGGCCAATAACGATGAAAGTCTTTTTCAGCTGTTGTTGAGCGACCGGGTGGATCTGGTGGTATTCGATAGGGTGCAGGGGCGCGCCTATTTGCAAAAGCGCAATATCCGGTCCGTTCGGATTCTTACCCCGCTCCTTGCGAAAAAAGATATGTTCCTCTACCTGCATGAACGGCATCGAGGGTTGATTCCCCCCTTGACAAAGGCGTTGCGTGAGATGAAAGCGGACGGCAGCTACCAGAAACTCATCGATTCGGTTATAGTGGAGAGCCAATGAAGCGGGAGAAATCCCAAAAACGCATCTCCCGCCGCCTGTTCCTTGCCGTGCTGCTGTTCAGCCTCTTGGTCACCACGTTATCGACAGTCGTCCAGGGATACCTGGCTTACCAGCGCAGCATCCGGCAGCTCAACGTGACACTGGCGCAGCTTGAGCAGAGCTATCTTTCCAGCGTCACCACGAGTCTCTGGGGTTTTGATCGGGCCCAGCTCAAGGCGCAGATTGAGGGGATCAGACAGTTCCCCAGCATCAATTACGTGGCGATTAAAAGCGGCAAGGAGGTGCTTGTTGCTGCCGGGGCGGCGGTGGCTGGGCGGAGCATGGAAAGAGCTATACCGCTCTCCTACCCCCATGCGGGGCGGCGCGTGGAGCTCGGTATCCTCTATCTGCAGGCCAGTTATGAGAAGGTCTGGCAGCAGCTGCTGGTTGAAATCGTTCATGTATTTATAGCTCAGGCAGTTACCGTTTTTCTAACCTCGTTGTTAGTGTTTTTTCTGTTTGAACGGCTGGTGACGCGCCATCTCTCCAGGATTGCCGATTATTTTGCCACGCTGGGTATCGGCTCCCTGGAAACCCCTCTGCTGTTGCAACGGCAAGGGACGGATGATGAACTGCAGGGGGTGGTCCGGTCAATCAACGTCATGCGGGAAAGCCTCCTGCAGTCGCTGCAGGAAATCAGGGCGACGGACAAGGCGCTGCATGAGCGAAACGAGGAATTGGCCTTTACCGAAGCCCGGTTGCTGCACCAGGTGGAAGAGTATAATAAAAGTCAGGATGAAGTCTGTGAGCTGTATCAGCGGTTGCAGGCCCTGATCAATGCCTCGCCGGAGGCTATCGTCGCCATGGATCTTGTGGGCAACGTCACCGTCTGGAATCCAGCCGCCGCACGGATTTTTGGCTGGAGTGAGCTGGAGGTGCTGGGTCTGTTTAATCCCACTATTCCTGACGACCGCCACCAGGAGTTCTGGGCCTTGCACGAACGAGTTATCCATAATGAAAAGGTTGTCGGCGTGGAGGTGCAGCGGAGGAAAAAAGATGGTTCGCTGCTGGCGGTAAGCGTGTCCACTGCCCTATTGCAAGACCCCAGCGGTGGAATAAACGGGGTTATGGTGCTGTATGCCGACATCACTGGGCGAAAACAGGCAGAATTGCTGCTAAAGCAGAGCGAAGAGCATTTCCGCGCTCTCATTGAAAACTCCCTGGATGTCATCTCGATCTTTGGCGGTGACGGGATTATCCGTTACGAAAGTCCTTCCGTCGAACGGATCATGGGCTATGCGCCGGCCGAGCTGGTGGGGGAGAACGCCTTCAAAAGGATCCATCCGGAGGATCTCCCCCGGGTTGCCGCCATGTTTGACAGCCTGTTGAAGAATGCGCCGCATACGGTGACCCTTGAATTACGCTACCTGCATAAGGACGGTTCATGGCGGCTCCTGGAAGGGATTGGGCAAAAGCTGATAAACTATGGGGGCGGCGCAGAGATCGTCGGCAATTTCCGTGACATCACCGAACGGCGCCAGATCGAGCAGGAGCTGCAGCAGCTGAACACGGAACTTGAACAGCGGGTTGCCGAGCGGACCGTCCAGTTGGAAGCCGCCAACCAGGAGCTGGAATCTTTCAGCTACTCGGTGTCCCACGATTTGCGCTCGCCGCTGGTGCATATAGATGGTTTCAGCCAGATCCTCCTCGAGGATTTCAGCGATCGACTCGGCAGCGACGGGGTCAATTATCTGCAGCGGATTCGTACCGGGACCAAACGGATGGGGCAGCTGATCAGCGATCTGTTGGAACTGTCACGGGTCAGCCGTGGTGAGATCCGTCGCCAGCAGGTCAATCTGAGCAAAATTGCCCACCTCATCCTGCAGGAGTTGCAGACGGCTGCCCCGAACCGTCTGACCACGTCCCTTGTCCCGCCAGATGTAATGGCCCATGGCGATGTGCGACTGCTCCGGGTGGTCCTGGAAAATCTGTTCGGCAATGCCTGGAAATACAGCAGCAAACAGGAGCGGGCGGTCATTGAGTTTGGCGTTACCGAAGTTGCTGGCGAGACTGCGTATTATGTTCGCGACAACGGGGTCGGCTTTGACATGGCCTATGCCGGCAAGCTGTTTGGCGCGTTCCAGCGGCTGCACGGGATCTCCGAATTCGAGGGGACCGGTATCGGCCTGGCCACGGTGCAGCGGATCATCCGTCGCCATGGCGGGCGGGTTTGGGCGGAAGGGGCGGTCGGCAGGGGGGCGACTTTTTACTTTACGCTCGGGCCGAGAAGCGCTGGTGGAGCCGGATATACAGCGGATTTAGGTGCGTTATAGAATGAGGATACCCATGAAAGATTTAAGTCTGAAAACCAGAATGGCCCTGGCGGTTTCCACGCTGTTCATTGTGTTTGTCGCGGTCATGGGCTATCTCGTTCTCTCATACGTTGAACGGAGCTTCAAAAGCACCATCTCAAGCCAGCAGTTCTCCTTTGTTTCCTCCCTGGCTAACAGTATCGACGACAAACTCGACATTGCCCACACCCTGCTCATTACCCGCGCCTCCAACATGCAGCCGGCGGTTGTTGCCGATGCCGAGGGCGCTCAGCGGTTTCTTGACGCCAGATACCCACTCTTGGCCATCTTTGACAACGGTCTGTTTCTCATCTCCCGCGAGGGAAAACTGATGGCGGAAAGCCCGTACCTTCCCAACCGCCGGGGGCGCGATGTCTCGTTCCGGGAATTTTACAAAATAACCGTTGCCACCGGAAAGCCTTATATTTCACCCCCCTACCTCTCCACCCATAATCCCGGTCATCCGGCAATTATGATGACGGCCCCGGTCTTTGACCGGCACGGAAAGTTGGTGGCGGTTTTAGGTGGTAGCCTTGACCTGCTGGGGAGAAACTTCCTCAAAGATTTTGCCACGATTAAAATTGGTCAGACCGGCTATCTCTACCTTACTGATTCCGAACGGACCACCATCCTCCACCCGGACAAGACCAGGATCATGCAGAAGGTGGCTGCGGCGGGGGGCAACAGGCTATATGATAAGGCCCTGGCCGGTTTTGAGGGGAGCGGGGAGACTGTTAACTCCGGCGGGATTCCGATGCTCGCATCGTTCAAGCGTCTAAGCAAAACCGACTGGATACTAGCCGCTAACTATCCGATTGCCGAGGCCTATGCGCCGCTCTATGCGGCGCGGCGCTATCTCATCGCCGTAACAGTCGCGGGGGTGGCGATGATGCTGGCGGTGGTCTGGTTGTTGATGAAGGTTCTGCTGGCTCCACTGCTGGTCATGACTAGACAGGTGGAGAGTTTGCCGGACCGGGCCGGAGCCAAACAGCTGCTGGAAATTAATAGTGATGACGAGATCGGCAAGCTGGCCCGGGCCTTCAACCGGCTGTCGACAAAACTGGAAAAGCGGCGGGTGGCTCTGCAGGAAAGCGAAGAACGGTACCGGACGATCTTTCAGTGCAACCATGCGGTCATGATGCTGCTTAATCCGTCAACTGGCTTGATCGTCGATGTCAATCCTGCCGCGTGCGCCTTTTACGGCTACTCGAGAGAGGAGCTGGCCGGCAAAAGCATTACCGAAATCAACATTTCTTCTCGCCAGGAAATATTCGAGGAGATGTCCCGTGCTGCTGCCGGGCAACGGCAGGTGTTCCGGTTCCAGCATCGCCTGGCAAGCGGCGAGACCCGTGATGTGGAGATCTTCAGCGGGCCGCTGCTAGTAAGGGGGGAGCAGCTGCTTTTTTCGATTATCCATGACGTGACCGAACGAAAACGCGTGGAGGAAGAGCTCAAAGAGTCCTATGCCCTCCTGGAAAAGACCCTTGCGAGCCTGAACGAGGCGGTGTTCATCGTCAATACCATGAGCCGGGAGATTGTGGATTGCAACCCCACTGCAGAGAAGATATTCGGCTACACGCGGCAGGAACTGGTCGGCGCTCATGTCTCCTGTCTGCATGTCAGTGAGGAGAATTCCCGATGGTTTGGCGAGGAAATGCTCAGGAGCTATCGGGAAAAGGGGTGTTTTGCGACCATTTTTCAGATGAAACGGAATGATGGAACGATATTCCCTTCCGAACATTTCGTTACCCCCATCCATGACGTTGACGGGGTGATATCCGGCCATGTCTGTGTCGTGCGTGACATCAGCGAAAGCACGGAGGCGGAGAAGGCATTACGTGATTCAGAAGAGCGCTACCGGCTGCTGTTCGAAAGCAATCCGCACCCCATGTGGGTCTACGACCTGGAAACACTGGGGTTTCTGGCGGTTAATGAAGCGGCGGTCAGCCACTATGGTTACTCCAGGGACGAGTTCCTCGCCATGACCCTCAAGGATATCCGGCCGCCGGAGGATGTGCCGGCGCTGCTGGCTAACATTGCCCACGTCACCTCTGGAATCGACAGTGCCGGGGTCTGGCGGCACCGGAAGAAGGGTGGCATCGTCATCGACGTGGAGATTATCACCCACACGCTTTCCTTTGGTGGAAGGGAGGCCGAGCTGGTCCTGGCCAATGACGTTACCGATAGGGTCAGGTCGGAGCGGGAGATTCGCCGGCTCAATGAAAGCCTGGAACTCCGGGTTGTTGAGCGGACCGCCCAGCTGGAAGCCGCCGTGAAAGAACTGGAGGCGTTCAGCTATTCGGTCTCCCACGATTTGCGGGCGCCCTTGCGGCACGTCAACGGCTTTAGCCAGATTCTCCTTGAGGATTATGGAGAAAAGCTCGACAATCAGGGGAAAAACCTGCTGGAGCGCTTGCTTACCTCCAGCAAGCGGATGGCGCAGCTGATTGACGATCTGCTTAATCTTTCGCGTCTCACCAGGCGGGTGATGTGCCAGGATACGGTAAACTTGAGCCAAATGGCAGCTGTAATTGCGGAAGAGTTGCAGCAGACCAATCCCGGCCGGCAGGTAATTTTTGCCATTGGGACGGGAATTGTGGCGACGGGGGACGCTGGCTTGCTCAAAGTCGTCCTGGAGAATCTGCTGGGAAATGCCTGGAAGTACACCAGCACCCATACGACGGCTGTTATCGAGTTCGGCACGGCGCTGATCAATGGCGAGGCCGTATATTTTGTCAGGGATGACGGGGTAGGTTTTGATATGGCCTATGTAAACAAGCTGTTTGGAGCCTTTCAGCGGTTGCATGGTGAGGATGAATTTGCCGGGACCGGCATCGGCCTCGCCACCGTTCAGCGGATCATCCTGCGTCACGGTGGGAAGGTCTGGGCCCAGGCGGAAGTCGGCAAGGGGGCAACCATCTCTTTTACCCTCCCCTGATGCCCGGACTGACTTCTCAGCAGCCACATTTCTTGACACTCCGCCGCCCGTATGCTAGTTTAACGCCACTCATCATAGGTAGAGGTAAAGGTAGAGGTTGATAACGCCCTTCTTAACTTTTGCCTTTACCTCTACCTGTTTCCAGGGAGCTCCATGTATTCCCCCGATCTGGCAACCTTCACCTCCCTTGCCGCCAAGGGTAACCTCGTCCCCGTCTATCGTGAGATTATGGCGGACATGGATACCCCGGTGAGCGCCTTCAGAAAGATTGACGACGGCCGTTATGCGTTTCTCCTGGAGAGCATCGAGGGTGGCGAAAAATGGGCGCGTTACACCTTTCTCGGTGCCGGTCCCTCGCTGGTGTTCCGCTCCCGAGGGAATACGGTGGAGATCCTCGAAGAGGGTAAACCGCTCCGGCGGGAGGAGAGCGCCGACCCTCTCGGCGTGCTGAACAACCTGCTGGCACGCTATACCCCGGTGGAAATAGAGGGGTTGCCGCGCTTTTTCGGCGGTGCGGTGGGCTATCTCGGCTACGAGATGGTCAGGTTTTTCGAGGAGCTGCCGACGACGAAACCGGCGGTTATCGGCGCCTACGACAGCTACTTCGTGATCACCGACACCATCGTCATCTTCGACAACGTTCGGCAGAAGATCAAGGTGGTCTCCAACGCCCATCTGGACGGCAGTGTAACCCCCGAGGCCGCCTATAAAACGGCCATCGCCAAAATTGACGCCATCATTGCCAAGCTGCGCGCTCCGCTTCCCGCCTCGGCTCGGCAGGCGACCGATAAGAGGCTGGCGCTGGTCTCCAACGTCAGCCGGCAGCTCTTCGAAGAGTCGGTGCTGCAGGCCAAGGAGTACATTAAGGCCGGTGACATTTTCCAGCTGGTCCTTTCCCAGCGATTTTCCGGGGAACTGACGGTGGAGCCCTTCGATATCTATCGGATGCTGCGGACCCTCAACCCCTCGCCGTACATGTTTTTCCTCCGTCTGGACGATACCGTGGTGGTTGGCGCTTCGCCGGAAGTGATGGTTAGAAAGGAGCTGCAACAGGTGGAGTTGCGTCCCATTGCTGGCACCCGTCCGCGCGGCGCCACGCCGGAGGAAGACCTCCGCATGGAAACAGAGCTGATGGCGGATGACAAGGAACGGGCCGAGCATGTGATGCTGGTGGACCTGGGCCGTAACGACCTCGGCCGGGTCTGCCGGACTGGCACGGTCAAGGTTAGCGAGCTGATGGTGGTGGAGCGCTATTCCCACGTGATGCACATCGTTTCCAACGTCCAAGGGGAGCTTGCACCGGGCAAGGGAGCGGTTGATGTGATCAAGGCGACCTTCCCGGCCGGAACCCTTTCCGGCGCCCCCAAGGTGCGGGCCATGGAGATTATCGACGAGCTGGAACCGGTCCGCCGTGAGATATACGGCGGAGCGGTCGGTTATTTTTCGTTCTCCGGCAACATGGATATGGCCATTGCCATCAGGACGCTGGTGGTCAAGGACGGCAAGGTGCACCTGCAGGCTGGCGCCGGCATTGTGGCCGATTCCGATCCGGCCGCCGAGTACCAGGAGACCCTCAACAAGGCGATGGCCGTGGTAAAGGCGATCGAGGCGGTCGAGCAGGGGCTTGATTAATTTTCGTGCGACGTGCTGCGTGCTGCGTG
>JANXYN010000049.1 GCA_025356035.1 Geobacteraceae bacterium | reverse complement strand
AACGAGGCTTGCGGCGGAGGGTCTGGAGATGAAACCCAGGAAACATCGGCGTTGAATTTTTCATGGCGCATTATGCCATTTTTTGCCAATATTTTCAGCTTTTTTGCTATGGGGAAAAGCCTTAAACTAGCGCCATTCTATGGTGTCCCCGGAATTCCCCCTATCCTGCATCCGCTCATAGCCAACTTTGGCTAGCCAAAGCTTGATCGGTTCGGCCTTGGGACTTGGGACAGATTGGATCAGGCGCAGCAGGGTTTCCGGGCTGGCAACATCGGTAAGGTATTTCTTCCCGTCAGCCGCTTCCAGTTTCAGTCGGTGACAATTTGTCACCGACTCACTCCCTTCCTTGCTCATGCGCTCTTTCAGCTTATTCCAATACTTCCGAGCTGTTTGATAATCCGGTTGTTGCAGCAAAGCCTGAATGATATCAACCACTGAGAAATACCAGGTTTCGGATTCCTCGTCATATACCCTGCGGATTTTATAATCTTCGAAAATCGCCAGTTTGTTTTTCATAGCACTTGAACCTCGTGATTTAGGAGCGCGCCCGAATTCCAGTGACATCAGTTTTCTTAATTTCTTTTCCCGGCACGACAGCATACTTCATAACCGAGAAATGCCGGTCAAAACTAAAGGCTGTGGAAAGCTTAATGCGCTCCATCACAGCAAAGCTGGTGCAATCAACGAAGCTGAAATCCTGATCCCGGTATTTGCTGAAGATATCCCAGGCCCGCTCTTCATCATTGGGCGTAACCGCAACCATCCTGACGAAACTGCTCCCATCAGCTTTTGCCCGAAACTGCGCGCCGCCTCATGCCCGATTCGATAGCGAATAAGGGTGACTCTGAAAAAGCACGGGGTCAGGTTTGACTTTCGGACTTTCTTTCGTCCACCGTCTCGCTAAACCATGTGCATCAAAAGAAGACGGCCAATCAGCCGCCTTTTTTACAACTCCGCCTACGCCGCCTTGAGCGTGCGAATCCGCTCCAGATCCTTCTCCAGTTCCTTCTCCGCCTGCCACAGATCCACCGCCCGCTGGGCATTGAGCCAGAACTCGGGACTGTTGCCGAACAACCTGGAGAGCCTCAGCGCCATGGCGGGGCTGAGCGCTCTGCGCTCCCGCAGCAGTTCGTTGACCGTCTGGCGCGAGACGCCAAGGGTATCGGCAAGCGTGGTGACCGTAAGCCCGTAATCAGGCATGAAATCCTCGCGCAGCATGGCGCCTGGGTGGGTAGGGGGGGTTGCACGCTTTCCCTTATTTTTTATGCTCATGATACACCTCAATGGTAGTCGGTTATTTCTACGTCAAAAGCATCGCCATCTTCCCAGCAAAAACATATCCGCCACTGGTCGTTGATGGATATGGAGTATTGCCCGGTACGGTCCCCTTTCAATGCATGGAGCCGGTTGCTGGGCGGAATTTTCAAATCGTCCAAAGTGGCAGCCAAGTCGATATATTCCAGGCGGCGCACCGCTCTTCCGATCACATCAGCAGGCAGGCGTTTTGACTTGCCGGTGAGATAAAGCTGCTGAGTGTGCTTGTTGGCGAATGTCTTGATCACACCAGGATAATAATCTGTCACGTGATGCGTGTCAAGTTGAATATGCGAAAAAAGGGAGCGTCCATTTCCAGACGCCCCCCTGGATAGACCACCAACCCTACCCTGATGACGAGGTGCATTCTCTCGACCTTTACTGCGACAACATCCAGCGGATTGATGCTGATGTTTTGAGCGGATGGGGAAGGATGCTCAAAGGTGAGAGCCTCGACTCACTCACCATCGACGAACAACGCAAGGTTGGCCGCATCTGGAAGCACGCCGATTAATTCATGGCCGCCGACAAATACGTGTTTGTGACGCCAATGTATAACCTGGGGTTTCTGGCGGGATTAAAAATGTACATAGACTCGGTCTGTGTGGTTGGAAAGACCTTCGTGTACACCGCCACCGGACCTGTAAGGCTTCTGAAAGACCAGGGCAGGAAGTGTCTTCATATTCACTCTTCCGGCGGCTTCCACTTTGGCAAGAAGGAGGACCATTCCGTACCGTACCTCAAGTCGATCATGGGCTTTATGGGAATTGAGGATTTTGAGGCGATCGTGGTCGAGGGGGTTGATGCCATTCCGGATCGTGCAGAAACATTTAAAGTTGCTGCCGCAGAAAGAGCCCGCAAGGTTGCGATCCAGTTTTGAGAGGGAATATAGCCACTTTGCGGCAGAATTGGACCTTCTGAGTAAGTTCAGTTCCCTTCGACTCCGCTCAGGGAACGTTCGTGCGCTGAGCGGAGTCGAAGCGCGTTCACCGGAGTTACTCCCCGATAAAGCGCCGCCGAGGCGGCGGGGGGTGCTAATCAGGAAAATAAAAGACCCTCTGCCATTACGGGAGAGGGTCTTTTATGCATTACTAACAGAGATTTCTTCGGCCGGCGGGCTTAGATCACCCGTCTGCTCTGGCGGTTGGCACCGGCGCCACGGTATTCGACCGTTACCGGTCTGGATGGTTTCGGTGAGCTCCATTTCTTGGTGCGCTCAGCGCCGTTTGCCTGGCCGCTGTCCGAGCGGCTGTCACTGCGCCGGGCCGAAGGGGCAGCGTAATTTTTCCGCCCAGCCGAAGGTGCGCCGCGCTTGGGGCCCTTGGAAGTGGAGGTTTTGCTCCGCAGCACTTTGGTCGGCTCCAGCCCTGGAATTACATGGAGCGGCAAGGTCTGGCCGATAAAGCGCTCGATCTTGTCCAGATAGTTCTTGTCGTTGTTCGAGGCAAAGGAGACGGCAATCCCGGCTGCCCCTGCACGGCCGGTGCGGCCGATACGGTGTACGTAATCCTCAGCGAACCGCGGCAGGTCGAAGTTGATGACGTGACTGATGCCGGTTACGTCGAGGCCCCGGGCGGCCACATCGGTTGCCACCAAAAGCCTCACCTTGCCGCGGCGCATGTCAGTGATGGTGCGGTTGCGCGCGCTCTGGTTCATATCGCCGTGAAGCGCTGCCACTTTGTGACCCTGCTGATGCAGTTCCTGGGCGAGGGCGTCGGCATCACGCTTGGTGGCGGAGAAGATGATCGCCTTGGTCAATGTGATGTCCGCGATGAAATGCTGCAAAAGGCGGTTCTTGTGGCCCAGATCATCGGCTAGATGAAGGCGCTGCTCGATATTGTCGAGGGTGGTTTTTTTGCCGGCAACCGTGATCCTCTCCGGGTTTTTCAGGAGGCGCTGGGCGAGTTTGGCCATGGTGCTGTCCATGGTGGCGGTGAACATAAGGGTCTGCCGGTTAGACGGTGCCGCCGCTGCAATCTTGTCCACGTCTTCGGTAAAGCCCATGTCCAGCATCCGATCGGCCTCATCGAGGATCAGCATTTCCAGGCGGCCCAGGTCGATGCGCCGGTTATTCAGGTGGTCGATCAGGCGGCCTGGCGTGGCAATGACGATATCAACCGGTTGTGACAGGAGGCGGAGCTGCTCCCGATAGGGCATTCCGCCGAGGATGGCGCAGCTTTTTACCCGCATGAACTTGCCGTAGTTACGGATGGAGTCGGTGATCTGGTTTGCCAGTTCCCGGGTTGGCGTCAGGATCAGCATCCGTGGGCCGCGGCCAGTTCCAGTGGCAGGAGCGTTGAGACGCTGCAGTGCTGGCAGGACAAAGGCTGCCGTCTTACCGGTGCCGGTTTGGGCGGTTGCGATCAGGTCATGGCCTGCCATGGCCATCGGAATGGCCTGTTGCTGGATTGGGGTCGGCTCGGTGTAGCCGCATGCTTCGATGGCCTTGAGGATGGCGGGGTGTAACTGCAGTTCGGCAAAAGACATGATGATTCCTTATGTTGAGGCACGCGCAAAAAAATTCAGCTCGATCGGGATTACCGCAGCGGTGCTAAGAGTAGGGCGCTTACTAAATAAGATCAGTACCCACCACGCGGCAATCTGGGTGTTCCGGATTTGCACAAGGCTCAATGGCTAGAGTTTGCATGCGAGCGCCGCGGGGCCAAACTGATGGCCCGCATGAGGACGGCAGTAGCAATGGTTGACCGACATCGATGCATCGTCGCCAACCGTTTTGCTACTGCGATTTCAGGGGGAATTAACTGAAAGCAGGGGGGTTAGTGAACGATGAAACAAAAAGAAGTCAGTGCCGGCAGGTGGGTGGTTACTTCCTGGTACCTGCCAGGCCGATAAGCTGAACGTCTAAGCATAGAGATAATTTGCCAGGATTGCAAGCATTATTTTAGCGATGCCGGAGCAAATCGTTCTTCAACGGCAGCCAACCGCTTTTCGTGCTTGGCCAGCAATTTGCGCATTCCCGGCAGCTGTGGAAAGATCGCCGAGGCTTTGAGCCTTGCCAGATGCGGGATGGCTGGCGTGCCGCTCAGCACCGCACCGGGCGCCACGTTACTCACTACCCCCGACTGGCCGGAAATCATGGCATTGTCGCCGATCTGCAGGTGGTCGATAATCGCCACCTGCCCTCCTAGTGTCACATGGTTGCCCAGGGTGGAACTGCCGGCAATACCGGTTTGCGCCACGATCATGCAATCCTCGCCGATCACGCAATTATGCGCCACCTGCACCAGGTTGTCGATCTTGGTGCCGCGGCCGATCCGGGTGGTCTCCAGGGCCGCCCGGTCGATGGTGGTATTGGCGCCGATCTCTACGTCGTCATTGATGATGACAATGCCTATCTGCGGGATCTTGAACCAGGCCTGGCCGTTTGGTGCGTAGCCGAAACCATCGGCGCCGATGATGGTGCCATTGTGGATGGTAACCCGGTTGCCAAGCCGGCATCCTTCACGCACCGATACCCCGGCATGCAATGTCACATCGTCGCCAATCACGACTCCCTCGTAAAGGGTCACATTGGGATGGAGTGTCACACGATCGCCAATCCGGACCCTGTCGGCAATATAGGTGCCAGGATAGACCGTCACCTCCTTGCCGATGGTTGCCCCCTTATCGACAAAGGCCCCCTCCATAACTCCCCTGGCAATTCTCGGCTTACTGGCAAAAAGGGTCATTAGCATGGCGAAAGCAAGGTAGGGGCTTGCTACGACAATGGCGTTGTGCCCAAACGGGTCGGCTTTGCCAGGGAGGATAACTGCCGTCGCATTGGTAGTCTCGACTTTGTGGGCGTATTTGGGGTTGGCGAGAAAAGTGATTTCTCCTTCCCGCGCATTGTCCAGCGTGCCCAGCCCCTGAATCCTCACCGACGGATCGCCGATAACTTGGCCGCTCAGATGGTCGGCCAACTCCTGCAAAGTGATCTGCATGAAAACTTCCTTTTCCGGGAACAACGCATCGCACTGGTTGCCGGGTAAATTGAGCAGCCTGGGCAACGCCTGAGGTGAAGTCTGATGGATTGAGCGATGGCGGCCATTAATGAAAATGATGGCAGAATGACGGCAGAATTGCAAGAAAGATTTGGCGACCCGCCATGATGGGTAGGGTGGCGAGATCTGCCGGCAAAGCGGCGGCATTTGTCGGTGCCGGATGGGTTCTCGGCCAAGGCGTGCTTGCCGGCGCGCTTCTTTGCTTGATTTTGGACCGAATCTTCCGTATAGTGCCGACAGTCAAACTGACTCGTTCCAGTACCGTTCCTGACCTATCCGGCTTAGGCAACAGCGGCGCCGGCGAGTTGCTGGAAGAGTACGATTGGGAGAAGCGGGAGGGCGCATGGCTTTGCTGGATAAGCTGGAGAAAAAACTGCACGGCGTGGCCGTGCCGAACCTGACCCTCTACCTGATTATCGGTCAGTCATTGGTTTTTGTCCTGTCGCTGACCCGCCAGCTCTCCTTCGACAGGGTTCTGTTGATCCCGGAATATGTGCTGGCAGGGGAGTATTGGCGGCTATTGACCTTTCTCTTTGTCCCGCCCACGCTTCATCCGCTGTTCATTATATTCGCCTGGTACATGTTTTACCTGATGGGCAACGCCCTCGAAGCGCACTGGGGCACATTCCGTTACAATGTCTTTCTGCTGCTTGGTTATGGGTTGGCCGTGGCGGTCTCCTTCCTCACCCCCGCCTACCCGTCGTCCAACGCCTTCATCGCCGGCTCGGTGTTCCTCGCCTTTGCCTTTCTCTTCCCCGACTTTACCCTGCTGATCTTTTTCATCCTGCCGGTGCGGATCAAATGGCTGGCACTCATTACCTGGCTTGGCTATGGCTGGCAGCTACTGGTCGGCAGCAATTCGACCCGTTTGCTGGTGCTGGCGTCCGTGGGCAATTTTCTGATATTTTTCGGCAAAGATCTCCTCTGGCTCCTGAAAAGCGGCAGACGGCGGATGGCCAGCCAGACACGGCAGCTAGTCAAGAAGGACGAGCCGTTTCACCGCTGCACGGTCTGCGGCATTACCGACCAGAGCCACCCGCAGATGGATTTCCGTTATTGTCCTCAGTGCGAAGGTCAGTACGGTTACTGCCGGGATCATATTTTCACCCATTCTCATGTGCAGAACACCGGCAGCAAGGGTTAGTCGGATAGCCAGCGGTCAGGACGCCCGATGGCAGTGGCTATTTACGGCTGCCAGTCCGCAATTTAGCGTTCCCGTAGTCAAAAATTGTCAACCAGTCGGCGCTGGCCGCTGATGGCACCTGCCGGTTCTGCTTGACAACCTGTCAAACTAATGTTAAATGTTGCCAAAAGAACAATTGAAGCAAGATCTTTGCTCAGAGCAAACCTTGGGAAACCGGGGGACGCAGAGCCACGAGGCTAAATTTATCAGCAGTGCCCGCCACGGAAGCAGGGTGGAAACGCTGTTGTTAGTATACGCCAGTCGAGCCGCCAAAGAATCGGTGTATTAAGCTATTTTTAATATACTTCTTTGGCGGCTTTTTATATTTTCCACTTAATGTCATCATTCTTTTGCCGATATGTTACCTTGTCATGTTGCTGTGCTGCTCCCATTTGCCATGAAGGGCTCCGCTGGGCAGTTGCCTGACGCGCAGTCGTCGAAAAAATCGGCATAAACGCAGTTTGGCGCATGAAAAATGCATGACGAGAATGCCTGATCTTGCCGCACCCATTGTTGCCATACACACCAGCTTTAATTTAAGGAGAGTGATATGAATTCAACAACGCTTCGCTTGGTACTACTTGCTGCAACTGCGCTGCTCCTTTCGGCCTGCTCACCCAAAATATATGGCAACGTGCAGCTGCTGGACGCCAATATGCGGCTGGTGCCCCAGGAAAGCCCGCAGGGAACTGTGATCAACATGATCAATACCACTTCGGCGCTGGAAAATGCCTCCCATTCGGTGACCGTCGACGAAAAAGGCGAATTCAGCTCGCTCAAAAACGGCGTCGCCAAGGGGATCTACAAGGTCGAGGCGAGCCGGATCGGTTATCTGACCGATACCCAGACCGTCGAGCTTGGCCGGTTTTCGCGCAAGCAGTTGGAAATCAAGCTGAAGAAGATCCACGAAGGAAAGCGCAAGTCGATCGAGGGGTCCAAAAGCGACGAGGATAAGATCGTCAACCCGGGTGAAGTGAATATCCAGCCCCCCACCATGTAGTAGTGCCATGCCCTGTTACCGGGGATGTTACCGCATGGCGCAGGCATTGTCATTCCGTAAGACAAAGGAAACGGCGGGCTGCGCGCAGCCAATCCGCATTTCATAAGTTCAGAAAGTTTTTTCAGGAGACATATCATGCTGAAGCAGACACTGAAATTGGTTGGGACAATCTTTGTTCTGGCGGCACTTTTCGCCTGTCAGGGGGAGAAGGAGACCGGCGAGAAGCTTGAGCTCGAATTGCAGGCTCGCCTCGACGGTAAGCCGGCAGATCAGGCGAAAGTGACAGTGGACGGCAAGGAGCAGGGGATAACCGACGCCAAGGGCAATTTCAGCAAGATCATTCGCAAGAAGGGTGGCGCTGAAGTCCAAGTGACGGTCAGTAAAGAACTCCCCGGCTATACCATCATGCCCTGGAAAGGGTCGTTTGTGGTCAAGCTCCCCAAAGAGGGGCAAGTGGACAAGTATTCGTTCACTGCGGATCTCAAGGCCTCCCAGCTGATCAGTATCGTTGTTACCGATGAGGGAAAGCCGGTTGGAGACGCGAGCATCGCGGTAGGTGGCAAGGAAGTGGGGAAGACCGATGCCAGCGGCGCATTTATTTATGAATATGAGGCCATGCCGAAAGGGGGCTTTGCCATTACGGTGAGCAAGCCGGGTTTCGGCTCCTGGCAAAAAACCGCTAAGGTGAAGCCTGGCGAGAAGCTGGAGGTAGCCCTCAGCGAGCGGACCTCCTTGGTTGTCGGCTGCTTCACCGATGAATATGGCAGGGCAAAGCCGGTGCCGGGAGTGACGGTGAGCGTCAACGGCAAGGAGCTGGGGAAGACCAATGCCAGTGGGAAATTCAGCAAGATCTATGCGGTCGCCACCGGTAAGAAGGCCCGGGTTACCCTCTCCGCGCCCGGTTATATCCCGGCCAGCTGGGAGAAATCGGTGGTGCTGCAAGGCGAGGTGGATATCCAGCACTATTTTTACCCGGCCACGCCAAAACCTATCAGAACGGGGATTTACGCGTTCGGCAGCAACACGCCGGGGGCGGACCTGAAGGAGATGCTGGACCGGACTGAAGAGGCGCTGCGCGGCCAGCTGTTCAAGTACGCGGGCTTCCGCGAGGTCCCGACCAAAACCCTCCAGGCCGAGATGAAACGGGCCAGGATTGGGGTTGACAAGCTGACCAGCAAGGGGTGGCAGAATAGCCAGCTGATCAGAACGGTGGACATGATCGTCATCGGCAGCGTTGCCAAGGATGACAAGGGTTTCCTGATCGAGACCAAGTTCTACACCTCCAGCGGCAAGCTGATCCTGAGCCAGCTGAGCAGGGCAAAAAGCGCCGGGGATGTCAACAGTGCTGCCAAGGATATTGTTGCCAGCGTGATCGAGCGGTTCCCCTTCGAGGGGACAGTGGTGGGGAGCGAAGACGATCGGTTCCGCATCAATCTGGGTAAATCGGCCTACCGGATCGGCAAGGGGATGGAGTTTGACGTGAAAACCCCCAAGTTTGACGAGGCGGGCAAGGTGATTGGCTACCGGACGGTGGGGAATGCCAAGGTCAAGAAGGTCGATGACTCTAGCGCCCTGGTGGCGGTCGAAGACCTGAAAAAGGGTGAGAAAGTGGCCATCGGTGACCGGGTGACCCGCTATGTCCCCCGCGAGGGAGATGGGGACAAGGAGCGCAACTACTTCGTTCTTTCGGCCAAGGGTGGTGTTCCCCCTGATGTATCGCCGCTGGCCGGTGTGAATATCTATCTGAACAACGACTGGATCGCTTCGACCGGCGCCGATGGCAAGGTGGAAGTGCCGATCCGGGTCGGCAAGAATTATTCGATGGTGCTATACCGGCATGGCTACCAGCAGATCAGTGACAAGTTCCGGGTCGACAAGAACGGTGAAACTAAAGAGTTTGCGCTTACCGTCAACAACTCGATCTTCAAGGTCGAATCCCAGCCCGACGGGGCTTCGGTATACGTTGATGGCGAATCCTTTGGCAAGACGCCCCTTAGCGGGGGGAAGCCGGTCACCCTCGGTTTCCATACGGTGCGGCTGACCATCGGCGAAAATTACCGGGATTGGGAAGAGGTGGTGGAGTTCGACAAGAAGGTTGAGGACCGCACCGGCGGCAAACGGATCGTCCTGCACAAGGATTATCTGAAGCTGGCGGACAAGGCGCTGGCGAAGGGGGATGTGAATGGCGCTATCCAAGCCTACAGCAGCACCCAGAAAGGGCATCCCGATTATTCCGAGGCCCATCATCTGCTGGCACAGCTTTACCTGGACGAGCAGGGCGATTACGACAGCGCCATCCGCGAGTTCGAAAATGTGCTGACCCTCCCCGAGAACCAACAGCTGGTCTATAAGCAGTTCGCGGTGGCCTATACCAATCTGGGGCACGCCTACTACGAAAAGGGGAATGCCCTGGTGCACAAGGACAAGGATGCGGCCGCCAAATATTTCGGCAAGGCGATCCAGAATCTGCAGATCGCCAAGCAGAACACCCGCTTCTTTCCGACCAAGAAGTACGACGAGGCGGTGCATGACACCTATTACTATATGGCCCTCTCCTATCACAAGCTCTATCTAATTACCAAGAAGAACAATGTCCTGAACAGCGCCAACCTGGCCTGGCGGGAATACTTCGACTTCTTCCCGAAGGCGCTCGAAGGAAATAGTACCTTCGAGCAGAACCGCGAGGCTGCCCAGAAGTATTGGGATCAGATCAAGGAGCAATAAACGGCAGGTAAGGGCATAACGACTGACGTTCATAGCTGCTTATGTTTTGTGATGATCAAGGGGGTTTGCTTGCATCTGGCATGGAACAGGAGAGGTATAGGAGGGGCATTGCTTGCGGCTTTGCTTGTGACGGCAACGGCGACTGCAGCTGAAATACAGCCTGCGCCGGCAAAGGCCCCACTAGCTTCTTCACCGGTCGCCCCGTCTGAACCAGCAAAGCCGGCGGAGCAGGGGCTCCCGGTAAAATCCGTAGAAATTAGGCCCGAGGAAAAGAAACCGGAACCGGTCGAACCCCTCTCCGTTCGGCCGCTGACTGCGATAGAAGCGGGGCATAACGATGCCAATCCGGTCTGGTCGCCCAGCGGAGAATTTATCGCATTTGAACGGAGCACTGCTGAGAAGAAAGAGATCATCATTGCCTGGGCGGATGGTACCGAGCTGCAGCGCATCTACTTCCAGCTTTCCGCTGGAAAGGGGGAGATGCAGCTGTTTCTTCCCGGGATCATTGACGAGGTGAGCTACAATGCAGGGCTCAGCTGGTCACCCGGCGGTGAGCGCTATGTGTTCATGAGCAATGGCGGGGAGGGAAACTACGATCTCTATCTCGGCGAACTCGGCACGAAGAACACCAGGAGACTTACCAACCACAAGGAGAAAGATGGCCATGCCCATTGGTCTCCGGTGGCAGACCAGCTGGTCTTCGTTTCAGGACGCACCGGCAAGGGAGGCGATATCTACCTGCTGACCCTCGCCAATCAGGAGCTCAGCAGGCTCACCCAGGGCGGCAAGGCCCATCTCTTCCCCCAATGGTCGCCGGACGGCAAAAAGATCGTGTTGATGCGGGGCGGCAACGAAAACCATGACATCTACCTGATCGCCGATCCGGCGCGGCCTGGCGAAACCATGAAGGCCCTTACCCGCTGGAATTACGACGATCTAAGGCCGGTCTGGTCGCCTGACGGGAGCAAGATCGCCTTTTATTCCAACTACAATTCGGCCGGCGACCCAAAAATCTGGTCCATCGTGGTAATCGCCGCGGACGGTTCGGACCCCTCTGACGGCGAGGGACTGGCGGCAAAGGTTGTTGCCACCGATGTCGTCCCCGATGTGGAACGCGGGCCGGCGTGGCTTCCTGACAGTGCTCGGCTCGTCTATGTGAAGAACGACAAGCAGGAATACAATCCCCTCTACCTGGCTGATCTCAGGGATAAAACCAATCTGCCACTGAAGACCGATACCAAGATGAATCATGATGTCTCCTGCTCGGCCGAAGGAGCGATTGCCTTCCGCGCCCAGGTCAATCAGTGGGACCAGATTTTTGTCGCAAAGCTGAAACATTAAGCAAGGCAGTTACTATTCCGTAGGAGTCTGTATGCGCTGGTTTTTAATGTCTGCTGTCTTGTTTACCATCTGTGGCGCGGCGTATGCTGCGGGCGACCCGCTGACCCATGGTATGAAACTCTATGAACAGCGTCACTACGAAGAGGCGGCAAGTCTTCTACGGCAGAGCCTGGCCACTGCCGGGGCCGACCGGCTGGGCGGTATCAATCTTGCGCTTGGGATGACCTACCTGAAAAGCGCCACCCTGCACCGGGAACTGCAGCAGACCTCGGCGTTGATCTATTACGATTATCTGAAGCGACTGGGAACTGGGCAGGGGAAGGGGGGGAGCCACTTTGTCGACCTGTATCTGGCGGAACTTCTCCTCGATAACGATAAGCCGGGCGAGGCGGCTCCCCTGCTCGAACGTTTTTTGCTGGGGGAAAATCTGCCGGCGAAGTACCTGGCCATAGCCAAGGCTGAACTTGGCTTGTGCTACCATCTGCAGGGAGACCAGGACAAGGCGAAACAGCTCTGGGAAGCGGTTGTTGCCACCGATCCGGAGGTACAGGGAGCGCTGGCCGCCGTGTTCGGCAGGGCAGGCATGGCCGAGCGTGAGCCCCTGGCCATGTGTGACAAGGCAGTCGCAGCGGCCAAAAAAGGGGGTAAGAAGATCCCCATGCGACTGTTGAAGGATGCCTTGGCGGTCTATACAAGCCTTTCCCAAACAGACAAGGGTCTCGATCTCATCAGAAATGCAGATCTCAGGACCTACTCCTATGAAGAAAAGCTGGGGAAAAACAAGACTATCTATTTCTATGACCTGGCACTGCTGGAAGTCCTGACCAAGCTCTACGGTCAGGCCGCCCTTACCTATCTGGCGAGGAGTGCGGCCGACCCGAAACTGAGGGAAACCGCGGAATATTATCTTGGTGAGGCCCATTATCGGTTCGGCAGCCTTGAGCAGGCATCACGCTTCAGCGCAGCATCAGCTGCCGCTGGCAAACTCCCTGCCTCTTACCGGGGTCGGGCCAATGTCCGTGAGGCTGCGATTCTGTTCCGCCAGGGGCACAGGGCCGAAGCGGTGAAGGAGTGGGAGGGGCTTGCCCTGAAACAGCCGGCAGATCCAGAGCTGCTGGCGGAGGCTGTTGCCGCCTGTGCCGAGCTGAGAGCCGAGGCGCCTAAGCTGCTGCAGCGGGCAACAGCTGCAGCGGAGAGTGGTGAAGGGAAGAAGTTCTTCAGCGTCAACGCCGCTCTCGGCGGCTACTACCTCTCCAGGAAGAACTACGCCAAGGCGGTCACTTTCATGGAGGCGGGACGGGACAAGGGGAACAAGAACAAGATCGAGGCCAACGACCCGCTGCTGCTGGTGGAGCTGGCGGAGGCCTATTATCGGACCAAGAAATTTTCCGAGTCCCAGGAGATCTATTTCGAGATGGGGAAACAGTTTCCCCAGGTGCGCCAGATCCAGGATGCCCTGCAGGGGATCTACTCGCGGGAGCAGAAAAGCGCCGGGGATGTGCGGATATTCTAACGCCGAGAGCATTTTGCCAGAGAGAATATTCTGTTGCAGACAATATATTTGGGCGGAAGGTTTCGCGTGCCTCGGTCGCTCGCTGTAATGCACAGTTGTCAAGATCTTTACTTAGCTTTGATTTGAGGAGGATGCTATGAAAAAAATATGGATTGCGTTACTGATGTGCACCATACTCTTTGCCATGACAGTGGCGTCTCAGGCTGCGCGCAAGGGGGACGCCCGGCAGCATGGCGGTACCCTGAGCTATGGTGAGTACGGCCGGCCGGCCACCCTCGACCCGATCACCAGTAACGAGATGATTTCGCTGCGGCTCACCGAGCTCATTTTCAACGGCCTGGTCGGGATCAACGAGAAGCAGGAGATCGTGCCGGAGCTTGCCGAGCGCTGGGAGATCTCCAAGGACGGTCGTACCTATACCTTTTATCTGCGCAAGGATGTGACCTGGCACCCGCGCGAGGGTGAGGCGGTTCAAAAGTTTAACGCCGACGACGTCATCTTCACCTACCGGATCATGAAGCATCCCAAGACCATCACCCCGCTGAAGGTACGTTACGAGTTCATTGAAACTGCGGAGAAGCTGGATGATTCCACGGTCCGCTTTACCCTGAAGCGGCCGATTCTCAACGCCTTGGCCAAGTTCAGCTTCAAGATCATCCCCCAGCATGGGCCGAGAAACCCCGACTTTCTCACCAGGGAAGATCCGTTCGTCCAGCACCCGATCGGCACCGGTCCGTATATGCTACAGTCGATCACCGCCGACCGGGAGATCGTCCTGGTGGCTAACGAAAACTACTTCAAGGGGCGGCCGCATATCGACCGGTTTGTCTCCAAGCCGTTCGCCGACCAGAACATCATGACCCAGGCCCTCGTCTACAACGCCATTGACATGATCGTACTGGTCAACCCACGGGACATTCCGGAGATTCAGGGGAATAAGAACTTCATCCTGCAGCCTTACAATGCCCTCTCATATTCATTTTTCGGCTACAACATGCGCGACCCGCTGCTGGCAGACAAACGGGTGCGCAAGGCATTTACCTGCGCGGTGAATCGCCAGGAGATGCTCGATTCCTTTTTCAATGGCCAGGGGACTATCATTTCTGGGCCGTTTGCACCGGGGAGCTGGGCCTATAACCTGGATGTGCAGCCGATCCCCTACGACCCGCAACAGGCGATCAAGCTCCTGACCGAGGCCGGCTTTACCCGGGGGGCGGACGGCATCATGCAGAAAGGTGGCAAGCGCCTTTCCCTGTCGCTCAAGGTGCCGATCGAGAAGGAGAGTGAGGCGGTCAAACGGGTGGTGCTCGCCTTCAAAAACTACCTGAAGAACATTGGCGTGGAGATCAAGGTGGAGTTCAAGGAGTGGCAGGCCTGGAAGGAGGATGTCTTCCTTGAGCACGACTTCGACATCATTTACGCCTCCTGGGTGTTTGACGATTCGGCGGATATCTCCTCCCTGTTCCATTCAGCGGAGATCGGCCCGTGGAAGAACAACTTCGGCGGGTACTCCAATCCGGAGATCGACAGTCTCATCGTCGAGAGCAAGCTGACCCTCGACCACGAGAAGCGGCGCACCATCAATCGCAAGCTCCATGCGCTGCTTGCCGAGGAAACTCCCTACACCTTCCTCTGGACCCTGACCAATTATACCGCCTATCAGAAGAAGGTGCGGCGGGTGGCTATCCATCCGTACAAGTTCTTTTCCTTTGCCGACGATTGGTTCATTGCTGAGAAGGAGCAGAAATAGCCTGACATGAAACTCGCGTCGTATCGCCCCATCGCCCTGGTCCTGGCCAGGGAACTATTGATCACCGGGCTCCTCCTGTTTGGGGTGAGCCTGGTGGTTTTCACCATCCTCTACCTAGCACCAGGTGACCCCTTCAGTCTGTTGCTGGAAGGGCAGATGCCTACTGAAGAGGCCCGAGCAGGTATCCGGGAGGCCATGGGGGTGCCGAAGGCCTGGTATGCCCAATACCTTTCCTGGCTGGGTCATATGCTGCGCGGCGATTTTGGCACTTCGGTCAGGACCGGTCTACCGGTCCTTGCCGAGACGCTACGGGTGGGGTTCAATACCCTGGTCCTCACCCTCGGCTCAATGCTGGTAACCCTCCTGATCGCGGTTCCGATCGCCCTTTATGCGGCGGTGCGCGGCACCAACTGGCTTTCCTGGCCACTCACTATGCTCGCCTATCTGGTCTCGGCACTGCCGGTGTTCTGGCTTGGCTACATCGTCCTTTATGTCTTCATGCACAAGTTCGGCCTGTTCCCGCTCGCCTTCGGTTTTGCCAGCAGCCAGAAACTGAGCTGGCTTTATTTTCTCCTCCCGGTGCTGGTGCTTGGGGTGGGGAGCGGCACCATCAGCGAGGTGGTCCGCTACCTGCGCGAGGAGATGGGAAGGGTGATGGAAGAGGATTATATCCGCACCGCCCGCGCCAAGGGTGCTTCGGTCTGGCGCCACGCCTTCAAGGAAGGGTTCCTGATCCCGGTTACCGAGATCATTGCCGCCAAGATCCCGTTCATCCTCGGTGGGGCGGTAATTGTCGAACAGGTCTTCAACTGGCCGGGGATGGGGAGGATGGCGTGGCAGGCGGCCCAGGACCGGGACTTTCCGGTGATCATGGGGATCGCCATCCTGGCGGCGGTCTTCGTCCGCTGCGGGACCTTGCTGCAGCGCGTGGTTTACGTGGCGGTGAATCCGCGGGCTTCCAAAGAGTAGTTTGCTAAGCAACAGATACTGAACAAGACAAACCCAGAATTAACAAGGATGAATAGCTAGGGAAGGTGCGTTCCAAGCGCCTTAAATCCGGTGCCCATGGTGCACCCTGGTCTGATTTGAGCAACAGGACGTTCCATACATGAAGAAATACAGCCAAAAACCTGGTGAAATCAGCGAGTTTTCCGATCTCCCCTTCTGGAAGAAGGCGGACGGGGTCGATCTGGCCTATGTGGGGTATGGGCTCCTCATTGTCACGCTGGTGGTAGCCTCCTATCTCCTCGGCATGTTCAAGCTGCTCCCCCATGACCCTGAGGAGATCAGCCTGGAGCTGTTGATGGCGCCGGCGGGGACCCCCGGCTATCTCTTGGGGACGGACTTCATGGGTCGCGACATTCTGACCCGACTGATCCTCGGCATCCAGGCCTACTTTCTTCCCGGTCTGCTTGCCATCGCCATCGCCCTCTTGTTCGGCACCCTGCTCGGCGTGCTGGCCGGCTACCGTGGCGGCTGGGTCGATACCGCCATCACCTATTTCACCAATCTGGTCGACTCGTTCCCACGGATGGTGCTGATCTTGCTGGTGGTGGCCGCTTTCAAACCGGATATCTACTACATCATGCTAGTGGTCGGCATCACCAATGTGCCGGTGGTAGCCTCGCTGATCAAGGGAAAGATCCAGTTCCTCCGGCAGAAGAGCTTTATCGAGGCAGCCATTGCGCTCGGGCTCCCGACCAAGACCATCATCTGGAAGCATATCCTCTGGCACAACTGCAAGGCGCTGCTGATCATCCAGGCCACCATCGGCATGGGGGAGGCGATCCTGATGGAAACCAGTCTCAGCTATCTCGGTTTTGGCGTGCAGGAGCCGACCCCTTCCTGGGGGAACATGGTGCAGGCGGGCTCCAACTACTTCATGCAGGGTAAATTCTGGCCCTCCACCGCCCCGGCGCTGGCGATCCTCTTTACCATCCTCGGCTTTCACCTTCTCGGGGATGGGCTCAATAACATCCTCGAAGGCAAGAGAAACAAATGACCAGCACGCCACTATTGAACATAGAGGGACTCCGGACCTATTTCTACTCCCGGAGCAAGCAGGCATTCATCCGTTCGGTGGATAACGTGAGCCTGGCCATTGCCCGCGGTGAGACCCTCGGGGTGGTCGGTGAGAGTGGCAGCGGCAAGAGCGTCACCGCCCTGTCGGTGATGGGGCTGATTACTGCCGCGCCCGGCGTGATCAGTGGTCGGATCGAATTCACCAGCGGCGGGGTAGCGCGGAACCTTCTGGAGAATCTCGACCGGTATGTACAGCTGACCGAGGAACACGGTCGGATCATGGGGGTTGCCAAGGATGCTGCCGGCTGGCGGAAGAACGCCGAGCATCTGCTCGGCCGGGTGCGGGGAAAAGAGATCGGCATGATCTTCCAGAACCCGAAGGCTGCCCTCAATCCATTTACCACCGTGGGGAAACAGATTGCCGAGGTGGTCCAGCTCCACACGAGTCATAAGGGGGTCGGTGAGGCGCGCGAACGGGCCATTCACTGGCTTGAGCGGGTGAAAATCGACTCTCCCCGGCTTAGATATGACAACCATCCGTTCGGTCTGTCCGGCGGCATGTGCCAGCGGGCGATGATCGCGATGGCACTCTCTTCGGAGCCATCGTTGCTTATCGCCGACGAGCCAACCACCGGCCTCGACGCCACCATCCAGTCGAAGATCGTCGACCTCCTGGCGGAGCTCAAACAGGATATTGGCATCACCACCATGCTGATCAGTCACGACATCAGCGTGATCAAGCGCCTCTCTGACCGGGTGGCGGTCATGTATGGCGGCACCGTGGTTGAAAACGGGCCTGCCGCCGAGATACTGGCGGGAGATGCTGCCAGCCGCCATCCCTATACCGCTGCGCTCCTCGCTTCCATCCCGAACGAGACCCATGTTCGGGAAAAGACGCCATTGCTGGCCATCGAAGGGGAAGTGCTCGATACCATTAACACCCCGGCAGGGTGCCGATTCTATGCCCGCTGCAACCGGGTAACTGACAAGATTCGTCAGCAGTGTGAACGCTGCGAACCAGACTTGCGAGAGATCGAGCCGGGGCATAGGGTCCGCTGCTGGTTGTATTTTGATTAATCAGGCTGAAGGCTAAAGGCTGAAGTTTTTGTCTGCATCTGTGAAAGGTATGTATGCCCAAGTCGTTACTGGAAGTCTTTGATCTGAAAAAACACTTCACCCAGCGCCGCGGCCTCTTCTCCTCGCTCACGGCTGAGGAGCGGTTCATTCCGGCGGTGGATGGGGTCAGTTTCTACCTGAAGGAGAACGAGACAGTCGGCCTGGTGGGTGAATCTGGGTGTGGCAAGACCACCATCGGCCGGACCATTCTCGGCCTCACCAGGGCCACTTCCGGCAAGGTGCTTTTTGACCGGAAGGATATTACCTGCATGCCGGCCGAAGAACTCCGTCTGCTGCGGAGCCAGATGCAGATGATCTTCCAGGATCTTGACGCCGGGCTCAATCCGAAGATGCGGATCCGTGAGATCCTCAAGGAAGCGATCACCGTTCATCACCGCTTCTCGGATGCGGAAGTGGAGAGGAAAACCCGCGAGCTCCTCGACCAGGTGAACCTGAAGAGCAACAAGCTTTCCCAGTTTCCACATGAACTCTCCGGAGGCGAGAAGCGGCGGATCGGGATTGCCCGGGTGCTCGGGGTCGGGGCGCGGTTTATTGTTGCCGATGAGCCGACCAGTGCTCTCGATGTGTCGATCCAGGCCCAGGTGGTGAACCTGTTGCGCGACCTGCAGCAGCAGCTGGGGCTTACCTTCCTCTTCATCTCCCATGACCTGCAGGTGGTGGAACTGGTCAGTCACAAGGTGGCGGTCATGTACCTTGGCAAGATCGTGGAAATGGGGCTGGCTGAACGGATTGCCAGCAAGGCGAGTCATCCCTACACCCACATCCTCTGGTCGTCGCTGGTGGAAAAACAGAACCGCGAGGCAGTGCAAGCACCAACAACCGGGGCCTGGGGTGTGCATGACTTCGAGCGGCCGCTGCACGGCTGCCGGTTTGCCCCGCGATGCCCGGTATACCACGCACAGGGCCGACCAGCCATCTGCACCGATCCTGCCAGCGAGCCGGAACTGCGTGACCTTGGCGATGGTCACTATGTGGCGTGCCATTTCCCGCTTGGATAGCCCGCAGCTTTACGATAAATCAGCCAGCCTGGCAGCAAAAATGCCCAGCTGGCTTTTTTTATGATACATGCTCCTCAACTGGCCGCTCAGGCTGAAGCAGCCTGACGGCGCCTGCTACTCCTCACCTTCATCGCCGGCCTTTTTGTCGATTTTTTTGGGTGCCACTTTTTTCTTCACCAAGACGATGACCAGAAAGAGAACGATCACCAGAATAACTACGATAATCCAATGGAACTTAAGCCCCCATAATTCCCAGCCTGTCTCGCTCATCGGCGCACCTCCATTGTTTTTTTCAATTATATCACCGGCACGAGAGTTTATCGGCGTGGGGAGCAACAAACTTTGCATAGGCTGAAACAATATATTTGCCGCCTCATTGCCACGTAGTGCTTCTGCTATGTTAAACAGCCCTCCTAGAAGTGCTGAATGATGCGGGTGGGGAAAGGGTTGTTTTGCTGAGCCGTTGTGCTATGATATTTGCAGTGCGCCCAGCGTTCCTTACCAAGAAAACCAGGAGTATCCCATGTCAAAAAGCCTCATTTTCATCCCGTTAGCAGCACTCGGCTTGCTTCAAGGTTGCACCATGTTCACGTCCTGGAAGACCATTCCGCCGCCGGGTGGTTGTGACCAGTGCCATACCTTGCCAATCAGCAGCAACTGGCAGGTGGCCTATCATGCTCCGGCTCTCAGCGACGAGCGGAACCGCCTCGCCTTTCAGACTGAGCAGTACAGCATGCCGGTGCCTGATAAGCCGGCCTCAGCCCTCGATGTGCGCAAGGTGGAGGATCAGCGCTGTTTTGAATGCCACCGTACGCCAAATGCGGCGCATAAGGAACGGAAGGGGCGCTTTCACCATTGACGTATTGGAAAAAGTTGTAAGGCCATGTTCCACAGCATAATTTCATTCGAGGCCTATGGATAAATTTGTCCGCAAAACAAAGATCATCGCCACCCTCGGTCCGGCCAGCTCTTCGCTGGAGATGATCGGGAGGTTGATGAATGCCGGGGTCGACCTGTTCCGGCTTAATTTCTCCCATGGGAGCCATGCCGAAAAGCAGGCGGCCATTGAGGCAATCCGCCTGCTTGGTGAGCGCCAGGGCCGGTCAATCGGCATTCTCGCAGATTTGCAGGGTCCCAAGATCAGGACCGGCAGGATGGCAGGGGGGGGGCTTCCCCTTACCAAAGGTGACCGGCTCACCATCACCATTGATGAGGTGCTGGGTCGTCAGGGGCTGGTTTCTACCTCCTACCAGGCGCTCCCCCACGACGTGAAGCCAGGCGCGCGGATTCTCCTCGATGACGGGATGATGGCGCTCAAGGTCTTGTCTGCTACGGCGAAGACCGTTGACTGCCTGGTGGTGGAAGGAGGGGTGCTGAAGGACCACAAGGGGATCAATCTCCCCGGCGTGGCGGTCTCCGCTCCCTCCCTGACGGACAAGGACCGAGAGGATCTGGAGTTCTGTCTGGACGCGGGGGTGGATTTCATCGCCCTCTCCTTTGTCCGTCGTGGCAGTGATGTGGAAGAGCTGAAGAAGATCATCCTGGAGCGGGGCAAACAGATTCCGGTGATCGCCAAGATAGAAAAGCCGGAGGCGCTACGCAACTTCAAGTCGGTGCTGAAGGCGGCTGACGCCATTATGGTGGCGCGGGGGGACCTGGGAGTCGAACTGCGACCTGAGCAGGTGCCGCTCATTCAGAAGAAGATCATTCGTGCCTGCAATGCCGTGGGGAAGCCGGTGATCACCGCCACCCAGATGCTTGAGTCGATGATCGTTCATCCCCGGCCGACCCGGGCGGAAACCTCTGACGTGGCCAACGCCATCCTTGACGGTACCGATGCGGTAATGCTTTCCGGAGAAACCGCCGCTGGCGCCTATCCGGTGGAAGCGGTCCATATCATGGCGAAGGTGGCACTGGATGTGGAGCGCGCAGGGCTCTGGCGGATGCAGCCGCACCGGGTGTCGCACAGCGATAATGTTGCCGAGGCGGTGGCGGAGGCCGCCTGTTATGCGGCGTCCAGTCTAAAGGCCAAGGCTATCGTGGTTTTTACCCAGTCCGGCAGCACTGCCGCCCTCATTGCCAGATTCAGACCGCAGTTGCCGATTATCGCATTTACCCCCTTTCCTGAAATTCAGCGCCGCCTCTCCTTGTACTGGGGGGTGAAAACCTGGCCGGTCGGCTCCATGGAGGGGACCGACCAGCAGATTCAGGCGGTGGAAGACACCCTCTTGGCCGCTGGCTTCAGGAAAGGAGATCTGGTGGTGATCACCATGGGGGTGCCGCTGGCAGCCCGGGGCTCCACCAACCTGATGAAGATCCATAAACTCGGGACCGGCAAGTATTACGAAATATTCTAACGTCAAAAAAAAGCCAGTTTTTTCGGGTAGGGAGGCATCTATGCGCAAGGTGTTCGATGAGACGAGGATCAATGGGATGTCTCTGCAAAACCGTTTGGTCCGCTCCGCTACCTGGGAGGGGATGTGCCAGGAGGATGGCCGGCCTACCCAGAAGCTGGCGGCCTACTATAAAAAACTAGCCCGCGGCGGGGTTGGACTGATTATTAGCGGCTATACCTATGTGCGGCCAGACGGCAAACAGCTCCCTGGCATGATGGGGCTCTATTCCGATGTTTTTGCCGAAGAGATGAAGGGGCTGGCGAGCGCAGTACATGAGGGGGGGGGGAAGCTCTGCCTGCAGCTGGTACATGCCGGTGGCCAGACTTCCACGGTTGGTGCGGGTCGCCAGCCCCTGGCGCCATCTGCACTGAAAGTCGCCCAGTTTCCGGAGCAGCCGGCCGCACTCAGCACCGCTGACATTGAGAGCCTGATTGACTGTTTTGCTGCCGCAGCCGGTCGTGCCAGGGATTATGGCTTTGATGCGGTCCAGCTCCATGCGGCCCATGGCTATTTACTCAACCAGTTTCTGTCGCCGCTCACCAACCGGCGTGAGGATAGCTACGGCGGCAGTCTGGAGAATCGTTGCCGGTTTCTGCTGGAGGTTTACCGTAGGGTGCGGAGTGCGGTGGGGAAGGGATTCCCGGTGTTGGTCAAGTTGAATGGTGCCGACAATCTGGATGGCGGGTTGGAACTGGACGATGCCCTCTCTGCAGCGCGACTGCTGGATGAGGAAGGGATCGACGCCATTGAGGTGAGCGGCGGGACCCCGGCATCGGGGGAGCGGTCGCCAGTCAGACAAGAAATAGCAAAGCGGGAACAGGAGGCGTATAATCTGCCTCTGGCGGTGCGGATTAAGAATGCGGTTGCCTGTCCGGTAATGGTGGTGGGGGGGATGCGGTCTTTCGAGGTGGTAGAGGGGATTGTGCGTCGGGAAGAGTCAGATTACGTGGCCATGGCCCGCCCCTTCATCCGTGAACCACAGTTGGCAAGACGCTGGCAGGATGGCGATGAAACCCGGGCCCGGTGCATTTCCTGTAACGGCTGCTTCAAGCCAGGACTGCGGGAGGGTGGGATCTACTGTGTGGTTGATAAAATCGAGCGGGAAAGCCGCAATGTTTCCCTTTAGCCTTACTCCAAGCCGTTATTCAGGATAGCCAAAAAATTTTAATAAGATACGGGGAAAAATGGTATAGTAGGCTCGCCCGAGGGGGGCATGAGTCATGACACTGGCCGATGAACTTGAACAGATCATGATGCAACGGCTTGGCAAGGTGATCGGCGCGGCCATAACCAGCAAAAGGATCGCGCTGCTGAACAAGTCGCGGCAACAACTCTCCAGTAAAGATTGTTGTTGGCTTGTGGAAGAGCTTCTCCGGGCGGCACAGCTGTTTTCAACAAAAGATGAGCTTGTCGAGTTGGAGTACGCCTTAACCTTGGCCATCGCCAAGGACAAGAATCAGAATCCGTAAGAGGAGCATGGATCCCATGGATGTTTACGACAATTCACTGTTCTACATCTTTTTCATCTATGGCTTGAGCTTTCTGGTGATGTTTGCGGTCACCTTCTCGAAAATCAAGAAGGCCGCCCACATTTCATTGGTTGACAGCTTCTGGATGCTGGCTTTTTTCGGCCTGGCCCACGGCCTTTGCGAATGGACCGACTGGATCAGGCTGACAATCCTCCTTGCCCCGGATGACCCCTTGTTACTCTACGTCTCGCAGATATTGTTGATGGCCTCTTTCTATTTCCTGTTCCAGTTTGCCATCAATCTGCTGACCTTCAGGGCCGAGGACAAGCGTTGGGTGCGGGTTGTCCCGCCGGTAATGTATGTGGCATTTCTGGTGATGCTGATTTTTACCAATTCCGATTCCATTGGTAGGGCGGGGTTGATCTGCCGGTATCTGTTTGGCTTTTCCGGTGCGTTCCTCAGTTTCGTGGCATTTTTGTACTTGAAGGACGTCATGAGACCGCTGGCGGAAAACCTCGACGAAGCACGGACCAAAAAGCTGATGACTGGCCTCAGCATTGCGTCTGCAGGGTTTGCCGCCTATGCGGTGTTTGGCGGCTTGATTGTCAGGCCGATCGCGGGGATCCCGGTGCAGTTTTTCCGGACCGTCTGTGCGGTCACCATCTCATTTTCGGTGATCTCGATATTGGAAATATTCGAGATCGAGGTGTAATGCCGGTGCCTTAGCGGTGCTCCCGGGTTGCATGGAACGCTAGTTCCTTCCAATTTTCCATGACGTTGTCCAATCGCCATTGGCTGCCGGCCAGATAGGCCAGGTTCCCTTCGCCGTCGGTGAAGAGGCTCATCACTTCCTTCTTTTGGAATTCGTCCAGTTTCTTTTTATCTCCTGTCACCCAGCGCGCAGTCACATAGCTGACCGGTTCGTAGGTCGCCTGTACTCCATATTCGTGCTCGAGCCGATGCATTACCACGTCGAACTGGAGCAGGCCAACCGCCCCTACTATCCAGTCTGCTCCCATCAGCGGGCGGAATACCTGAGTAGACCCCTCCTCAGCTAGCTGCACCAGCCCCTTCTCCAGCGCCTTTGATTTAAGCGGGTTCAAGATGCGGATCTTGCGAAAATGCTCCGGGGCAAAATTCGGGATGCCGGTGTACTTCAGCTCTTCTCCCAGGGTAAAGGTGTCGCCGATCTTGATGGTGCCATGGTTGTGGATGCCGATGATATCGCCGGGGTAAGCTTCTTCGATATTGGTCCGGTCCTGGGCCATGAAGATGGTGGCATTGGCGATCTGGACGTCGCGGCCAAGTCGCAGATGGCGGACCTTCATCCCCCTTTTGAATTTCCCCGAGCAGATGCGGAAGAAGGCGATCCGGTCACGGTGCGCCGGGTCCATGTTCGCTTGAATTTTGAAGGCAAAACCGCTGAAGGCCTCCTCGTAGGGGGAGACTATCCGGCTGGTGGCGTCCCGCGGCAGGGGGGGAGGCGCAAATTCCACAAAGGAGTCGAGCAGCTGCTGGACGCCGAAGGTGTTAATGGCACTGCCGAAGAAGACCGGCGTCTGCAGTCCAGCCAGGTAAGCCTCCTGTTCGAAGGGGTGTGCCGCTCCTTCGAGGAGCGCCACATCATTGCGCAGCTCTTCCACCTGGGAACCGAGGAGCGTGTCGAGGCGCGGGTCGGTCAGCCCCTGGACGGTGACGGTTTCACCGGTGCCGTTGGCAGCGGTGGGATCAAAGAAGGTTAGTTCTTTGCTGTAGAGATGATAGGTACCGCGGAACCGCTTGCCCATACCGATTGGCCAAGTCATGGGGGCGCATTGGATCTTCAGAGTGCTCTCGATGTCGTCCAGCAGGTCGAGCGGCTCCCGCCCTTCCCGGTCAAGCTTGTTGATGAAGGTCATGATAGGGGTCTGGCGCAGGCGGCAGACCTCGAGAAGCTTTTTGGTCTGGCTCTCCACCCCCTTGACCGAGTCGATCACCATCAGCACGGAATCGACCGCGGTAAGAGTGCGGTAGGTGTCTTCGGAAAAGTCATTATGGCCGGGGGTGTCGAGAAGGTTGATCTCATGGCCGCCGTAGGTGAACTTCATCACTGACGAAGTCACCGAGATGCCGCGCTCCTTTTCCATTTCCATCCAGTCCGAGGTGGCGTAGCGTCCAGCCTTACGGGCTTTTACCTCTCCCGCCTGCTGGATGGCGCCGCCGAACAACAGGAGTTTTTCGGTAATGGTGGTCTTGCCGGCGTCCGGATGACTGATAATGGCGAAGGTACGCCGGCAGTCGATTTCTTTCTGGTTATGTTTCTTCAATGCCGCTACTCCTGGTTTCTGCTTCTGCCGATTATTAAACAAAAGAAAGGCGAAGAGGGTCTCTTCGCCTTCCAATCCTGTGGAAATAATGACATTTTACCGTTAAAAGGGCAACAGAAAAATAGCTAGCCTTTTTTCAGCAACCGGTCCAAGGAAAAACTGCCGGCACCCTGGACCGCCAGATAGACTGCAATGCCGAGCAGCGCCAGGTTGTATTCAAGGCCGTGCCCCTTGCCCGTTACGCAGTACCAGTTGAGGAAGAAGCCATTGGCAAGATGGACGGTGACCACCGCCCCGACCATGTTAATGGCGATGGCGATGGCGGAAAGCCGGGTGAGAAACCCGCAGAGGATGCCGAGACCGCCGCCAAACTCGGCAATGATGACAAGAATCGTCAGGATCGGCGGAATCCCCATCTGCTGGAAATCGCTAATGGTGCCGGCAACCCCATGACCGCCGAACAGGCCAAACAGCTTCTGGGAACCGTGGGCGAGAAAGATAATCCCCAGCGGGATCCTGAGCAACAACAGGGACAGGGAATCGGTGAATTTTGCCATACATTTCCTCCTGGATACATTGAATTTTGCAGCAGATTTTTTAATCTGCCAGAAGTGTACCAAGATTAGCTGTAAGTGCCAATTGGTTAACGCGTGGAGAAACGGAGTTCAATTTTTTGCGCCAAGATGCTAAGCTTTAACGGAGGGACACCATCAGTGCGGCAAACGGTTACTGCGCCCATGTTTATTGATACTCACTGCCACCTGGACGCCCCCCCCCTTGCCGGTCGGCTTGGGTCGGTTATTGCCGAGGCGCGCCAGGCAGGCGTTGCAAAATACCTTGTCCCTGGCGTCAGTCCGACGGGGTGGGGCGAGATCGCCGCCCTGGCCAAGACATGGGAGGGAGTGTTTCCCGCCTTCGGCCTCCACCCCATGCACGCGGAGCTCTATAGCGCAGAGGTTCTGGAACGGTTGGCCAATCACTGCAGCGGGGGTGCAGCCATCGGGGAGATCGGCCTTGATTACTTGCTTGCGGGTGTCCCCAGGGAAAAACAGCTGGTTGCCTTCCGTGACCAGTTGCGACTGGCCGTTGCTACGGGCCTGCCGGTGCTTATTCACTGCCGTAGGGCCTTTCATGATCTCCTGCAGATCCTCAGGGAAGAAAAGGTGGCACAGGTTGGCGGGGTGATGCACGCCTTTTCCGGGAGCATCGAGACGGCGGTGGAGTGCATTCGACTCGGCCTGCAGATCGGTGTTGCCGGGACGGTGACTTACCGGAACGCGGTCCGACCGCTGCAGGTGGTGCGCAGCATCCCCCTGGAGCATCTCCTCCTCGAAACAGATGCCCCGGACATGACGCCCGAGCCCTACCGTGGAAAGAGCAATGAGCCGGCATTGCTGGTGGAAACGGCAAAAAAGGTCGCCGCCATCAAAGGGTTGTCCCTGGAGGAAGTGGCGGCGGTCACCACCGCGAATGCGGATCGGCTGTTAAACTTATAAGCAACGACTGAAATACATCAGAGTCACCAGTTGCAGGTACCAGGGGTTTTTCTCTGCCCTCTGTGGCTCAGTGGTTAAGTTTCTAAAGGGGTTATCATGTCCAATCTGCATCGTTTTTCCCGCACCGAGCTCCTGATCGGCACTGTCGGTCTGGCTACTCTGAAAAGCTCGACAGTATCAGTGTTCGGTCTCGGCGGGGTTGGCGGATATGCGGCCGAGGCCCTCTGCAGGGCTGGTGTCGGCCGGCTGATCCTGGTCGACTTCGACGATATCTGCCTGACCAACGTCAACCGGCAGATCCACGCCATGGATGGCACGGTTGGCAAGGCCAAGGTCCAGGTCATGGCCGAACGGCTCCGCCTGATCAACCCGGCAGCCGATATCGTTCCGTTCAAGGATTTCTATGCCGCCGAAAACTCCGATTTTCTCCTCACCCAGGATTCCCAATATGTGGTTGATGCCATTGACCATATTACCAGCAAGCTCCATCTGATCAGAAGCTGCAAGGAACGGGGCCTACCGATCATATCCAGCATGGGGGCCGCAGCCAAGCTCGATCCCGCCCAAATCAAAGTGGCGGATATCGCCGAAACCAGCAACTGCCGGATGGCCCGCTCGATGAGAAAGCTCTTGAAAAAACAGGGGATTGCCCGGGGAGTCAAGGTGGTCTTTTCCACCGAGGGATACCGCCCCCAGGAGGTCAAGGATGGCGGGTGCAAGGGGGACTGCATCTGTCCCAATAAGGATGACCAGCGTTTTTCCTGTGAGCATCGACGGGTGATCCTCGGCAGCATCTCCTTCATCCCGAGCATTTTCGGTTTGACCATGGCAGGTGTGGTGGTAAATGATCTGCTGCAGGGAGGCAAAAATAGCGTTTAGGCGCTTGACCCGGCGGGGTAAGCCGGTATACTTTTTCAAAATGGATATTTAATGGGGGAAAGGAGGAACTGTTATGGGGAAAGAGTATACACTGCAGGAGGCACTCAAATTGGCCATCCAGGCGGAAAAGGACAGCATGGATTTCTACCGGAGGGCAGGGTCGGTAACCAAAAACGAGCGGGCCAAAAAAGTATTCGATCTGTTGGCCAACGAAGAGGTAGGGCACCTGAAATCATTTTTTGACCACTACAAGGGGGGGGAGTTTGGCGACCTGAAGAGCTTCATGGCTGCCCCGCCTAACAAGAAAAATGCCACCTACCAAGCCCTGGAGAAGGCCATTGATGAGGAAACCCATGAGCAAAAAGCCCTTGAGATTGCCCTTAAGGAGGAGAAGGCCTGCATCGAGCAGTATACCAGTATGGTCAAGGATATCATCGATCCGCTGGTGCGGGGCATCTTCGAGCGGGTGGTGAAGGAGACCCAGAAACATTACGACATCATTGAGGATGAGTACATGCACGTCATGACCATGGTCGACAAGTCCGACCAGGATATCTACGTGAGGGAATAATGCGGCGAACGACGACCCATTATCTGCTGGTTGGCGCAAGCATGACGGCTATGCTGATGACGATGCTGATGGCAGCTGGCGGAGAGGAAAAGAATCTGGGGGGCCACCGGCGCTGGGATGCAGAGCCACTGCGGGTTATTGAGGAAAAGTGTCTGGTCTGCCACAACCTGCAGCGGATCGAGAAGGCCCTGGCGCAACGCAAAGACATGGAGCGCCTGCAAAAGAGCATGGAGCAGAAGGGGGCGGTATTGACCGAGAAAGAGCGGGAGGTGCTCGGCCATTTCTGGGGGAAAAACCCGTTCAGGGATTAGCAGGTAAAGCGGCCGAAGGCTTTGCATTAAACAAGATAAAGCATTTGCATGCCGATCAATTCTGGAAATGAAAAAGGCGACCTGGAACATGTTCCAGGTCGCCTTTTGTAATGAAATGGCTGGCGGTGGCATAGCACCGCCAGCCATATTTGCTTACATAAACCGGCTGAAGAGCGGAGTGACGGAGTTCAGCAGCGGGACGATCAGCAGCGAGACGATGTTGATGATCTTGATCATCGGGTTGATCGCCGGGCCGGCTGTGTCCTTGTAAGGGTCGCCGACAGTATCGCCGGTGACGGCGGCCTTGTGGGCTTCGCCCCCTTTGCCGCCGAATTTGCCATCCTCGATGTACTTCTTGGCATTATCCCAGGCGCCGCCGCCGGTGGTCATGGAAATGGCGACGAACAGGCCGGTGACGATGGAGCCAACGATGGCACCGCCAAGCGCTTTGGGCCCGAGGGTGAAGCCGATCAGGATCGGCGCAAGGATTGGGATCAGGCCGGGGATGATCATCTGTTTCAGGGCAGATTTGGTCACGATATCTACGCAGGCTGCGTAATCCGGCTTGCCGGTACCCTCCATGATCCCCTTGATTTCGCGGAACTGGCGGCGGACTTCCTCGACAACGGCACCCCCGGCTTTACCGACCGCTTCCATGCAATGCGCGGCGAAGTAGTAAGGGAGAAGCCCGCCGATGAAGAGCCCGACGATGATCAGCGGATCGGAGAGGGAGAAGGACTTGTCGGCAATGGTCAACTCCTGTACGTAGGAGGTGAAGAGAATTATGGCTGCCAGGCCGGCGGAACCGATTGCGTAACCTTTGGTCACGGCCTTGGTGGTGTTGCCGACCGCGTCGAGCGGGTCAGTGACTGCGCGTACCGAAGCATCGAGGTTGGCCATTTCGGCAATGCCGCCGGCGTTGTCGGTGATTGGACCGTAGGCATCCATGGCGACCACAATGCCGGTCAGGGAGAGCATGGAGACTGCGGCGATGGCTATGCCGTAAACGCCGGCGCAGCTGAAGGAGACGATGATCCCAGCGGCAATAACCAGAACCGGCAGGGCGGTGGATTTCATGGAAACGCCGAGGCCGGCGATGATGTTGGTGCCATGGCCGGTGGTGGATGCCTGGGCGATGTGCCGGACCGGCCCGTATTCGGTGGCGGTGTAGTATTCGGTGATGACGAAGATGGCGGCGGTGACGGCCAGGCCGACGAGGGACGAGATGAAGAGGTTGATGGCGCTATAGGTGACGCTTCCCGTGGAGAGGCCGTTCGGGAACATATTGACGGTCACGAAATAGAAGGCTACCGCGGCAATGGCGCCGGAAGCGATCAGCCCCTTGTAGAGGGCGCCCATGATCTTCTGCTTGCTGCCGAGCCGGACAAACAAGGTGCCGATGATGGAGGCGATGATCGAGATGCCGCCGAGGATCAGCGGGTAGTGGACGGCAGCGGCGCTGGAAAAGGTGATGGCGCCGAGGAGCATGCCGGCGATCAGAGTGACGGCATAGGTTTCGAACAGGTCGGCGGCCATACCGGCACAGTCGCCGACGTTGTCACCGACGTTATCGGCGATCACGGCCGGGTTGCGCGGATCGTCTTCGGGAATCCCCGCTTCGACCTTGCCTACCAGGTCTGCGCCGACGTCGGCTCCCTTGGTGAATATCCCGCCGCCGAGCCGGGCAAAGATCGAGATGAGCGAGCCGCCGAGGCCGAGTCCCACCAGCTGGCTGACGACTTCTTTGACGGAGGCGTCCGGCATCATCCTGGTCAGGACGAAGTAGTAACCGGCAACGCCGAGCAGGCCGAGGCCAACAACGAGGAGGCCGGTAATGGCACCGCCGCGGAAGGCGACGTTCAGCGCCTTGACCATGCCGGACTTGGCTGCTTCAGCCGTCCTGACATTGGCCCGCACCGAGACGAACATGCCGATGAAGCCGGTCAGTCCGGAGAGGAGGGCGCCTATGGCAAAGCCGATGGCGATCTTGAAGCCGAGCGACGGGATGAGCAGCAGGAGCAAGAAGATGATCACCCCGACGATGGCAATGATGGAGTACTGACGCTTCATGTACGCGCCAGCCCCTTCCTGGATGGCGGCGGCAATTTCACGCATCCGCTCGTCCCCTTGGGGGAGCTTCAGAATCCAGATGGCCGAAACGACCCCGTAGGCGACTGCCAGTGCGGCGCAGGCCAGGGCGAAAAACACTGCATACTGTTCCATATAAAAACCTCCTGATAATTTGCCTGTATAAGGCTTGGATAACGAAAAGTGTCGTTTCACAAAACGGAAAATTGTTATAGGAAATGGGGCGGTTTGTCAATCTTAAAGTGGCAGATTCCCCAGGAAAAGTGCTGTTCAGGAGGAGCGGGCGCCATTTTAGCTCAACCACGGGGGAAGAGTGAGGGCCTTGGTGAGGAGTTGCCAACACGCATAACAGGGTTTAATAATGGTAGGTTCAAGGGGCGCTGCCCGGCTAGAACCGGCCCCCTGCCGCGGCCGAAAATCCTTGACATCCATCGGACGGGGCATGTATTTTAGTAAGCATAAAACGATTTTATGCTTAATGAAAGATTGCCGGGGGTGAAGATGAATATCGAAAAGGGAGCTGACAAGGTGGTCAAAACCCTACGGGTGATGCTCACCGACCAGCCCGGCTATCTGGGGCGGATGACCAGTGCCATCGGCGCCGCTGGGGGAAATATCGGCGACATCAAGCTGATGAGCTCCGGGATCACTCACAATGTGCGGGAAATTACCATCTACGTGGATGGCGAGGAACATCTGGAACGAATTCTCGATGCCCTGACCCGGGTGGAAGGGATTATTGTCGAGGATGTCATCGACCTGGTGCAGAAGGTTCATGAGGGTGGGAAGATTGCGATGAAAAGCCGGGTTCCTATTACCTCCATCAGCGACGTGCGCAAGATCTATACACCCGGGGTCGCCTCCATCTGCCGGCAGATTCAGAAGAATCCCCAGCTTGCCTACCAGTATACCGCCATCAACAACACCGTGGCAATTGTGACCAACGGTACCGCTATTCTTGGCCTGGGAGATATCGGCGCGGTAGCTGGAATGCCGGTTATGGAGGGTAAGGCAGTCCTGTTTGACCATCTGGTGGGGGTATCCGGGGTGCCGATCCTGATGAACACCAAAGACGTGGAGGAGATCGTGGCAACGGTACGGCAGATCGCTCCGACCTTCGGTGCCATCAAGCTGGAGGATATCGCGGCCCCTGAATGCTTCGAGATCGAACGGCGTCTTGATGAATTGCTCGACATTCCGGTCATGCACGATGACCAGCACGGCACCGCAGTGGTGGTGCTGGCCGCCCTGCTGAACGCCACCAAGTATTCCGGGATGATGTTGAAAAACGCCACCATCGGTGTGATCGGCCTTGGCGCCGCCGGTACCGGCATCTCCAAGCTGCTGATGGCCTACGGGGTGAAAAAAGTGGTGGGAACCGATCTCAATGCCGGTGCAATGGCGCTTCTCGCTGAAAACGGCGGTGAGCCGACCGATCTGGCGGGTGTGATGGATAAGTCTAATATTGTTGTGGCCACCACCGGCTGCCCGGGGCTGATCAAGGCGACCCAGGTGAAGAAAGGGCAGGTGATCCTGGCCCTCTCCAATCCCGACCCGGAAATCAAGCCGGACGAGGCGATGGCGGCCGGCGCCTCGTATGCTGCCGATGGCAAGAGCGTCAACAACGCCCTCGGTTTTCCAGGGATCTTCCGTGGTGCCCTCAACGCCCATGCCACCAAGATCAACAACAAGATGCTGCTGGCCGCCGCCAAGGCGATTGCGGCCCATGCCGAAGAGGGCGAGCTGGTTCCCGGCATTCTTCATCCAACCGTGCACAAGGCGGTGGCCGATGCGGTGGAGCGGGCGGCCCTGGAATCGGGGGTGATCAAGCCCTGGGATTCGATTGAATAAATTCCGACCGGTCTGCTGAGCAGAGGCCGGCTGAAATGGAGGAGGGGCGCGCGGCAGTGCGCCCCTCCTCCATTTAATGGCTTGCGCTTTTTCCGGCGAATTTGTATCATTAACCATATGGAGCTGCATTACGGTGATAGCGTGTTTTCCCTGGAACTCCCTCCTGCCCGGCTGCAGGCGGTGATTCGGGCTGCCGTGCCGGCGCCGGCCGAGAGCCCGGAGGAGATTGTCCGGCTGGCCCTGGCTGGCTGCGCCGAAACGATCAACACCTTCAACCCCGGCGAACGGGTGGTGATCGTCACCTCTGATATCACCCGCTACAGTGGCAGCGAGATCTATCTGCCGCTCCTGGTGGAGCGGCTCAATGGGGCGGGGATCAGCGATAACGACATTACCATCGTCATTGCCCTCGGCATCCACCGAAAGCAGACGGACCATGAGCATGAACGGATCGTCGGCCGGCTCCATCGGCGGATCCGGGTGGTTGACCATGACTGTGACGATCCGGGCAAGCTGGTTCTGGTCGGGAAGACCGCCAACGGCATCGCAGTAGAGCTGAATCGGCAGGTGGTGGAGGCGGATCGCCTGATCCTGACCGGCACTATCGGCTTTCACTATTTTGCTGGCTTTGGCGGCGGCAGAAAGTCGGTCCTTCCCGGGGTAGCCAGCCGACAAGCCTGCATGGCGAGCCATTTCGCGGTGCTGAATCCCACTGCGGGAAGCGGCAAGAACCGGCGGGCGGTGACCGGCAACCTGGAGGGGAATCCAGTGCATGCAGCGATGCTGGAAGCGTGTGCCATGGTGGCCCCGGACTTTATCCTCAATACCGTTCTCGCCCCGGACAAGCGGATCATTGCCGCATTTGCCGGTGAGTGGCAGCAGGCGCACCTGGATGGCTGCCGGTTTTATGCGGAACGCTTTGCCTTCCCGATCCAGGCAAAAGCGGAGCTGGTGGTTGTCTCCTGCGGCGGCTTTCCCAAGGATATCAATTTCATCCAGGCCCATAAATCCATGGAGTATGGGAGTCAGGCCGTTCAGGACGGCGGGGTGATGATCCTGTTGGCCCAGTGCCGGGACGGCTATGGCCACCCCACTTTCTTCAACTGGTTCCGTTTCAATGACCTCGACGCATTCGAGGCTGAACTGCGCCGCCATTACGAGATCAACGGCCAGACCGCCTATGCTACCCTGCAGAAGGCCCAGCGCTTCCGGGTGATACTGGTCTCCGAACTGCATCCCGAAGAGGTGCCGACGATGGGGCTGACCCCGGCCCGCTCCCTTGACGAGGCGCTAGCATTGGCCGAAGCGATGCTGCCGGCGGACTACAGGGCTTACGTGATCCCCGAAGGCGGGGCAGTGCTGCCTGTCTTTACTGACTGATAAATCCGCCACGGAGGCACGGAGCCACGGAGAAAAGCAAATCCTAAGACGCCTTTGGGTTTAAACCCTTGAGAGCCTTTGGGTTTCTCCGTGCCTCCGTGTCTCCGTGGTAAAAAAGAGAGTAAACAATGCTTGAAAAACGCATCATCGATGAACTGAAGAAGATTGTCGGCGCGGAGAATGTCGCCACCGAGCGGCAGGACCTGATCTGTTACGGCTATGACGCGACCCAGATGGAGTTTCTGCCGGATGTGATAGTCCACCCAGCGAGCGCCGCTGAAGTGTCACGGGTTCTCCGTCTGGCCAATGCGGAAAAGATTCCGATCTTTCCCCGCGGCGCGGGGAGCGGCTTTTCCGGCGGAGCACTCCCCAAAGGGGGGGGGATCGTCGTCGTCACCACCCGGATGAACAGAATCATCCGGATCGACAGCGACAACCTGGTAGCGGAGGTGGAGCCTGGGGTTGTGACCGAGCAGTTCCAACAGGCGGTGGAGAAGTTGGGGCTGTTCTATCCCCCCGATCCGGCGTCATTGAAATTCTCCACCCTCGGCGGCAACGTGGCGGAGAATGCCGGAGGCCCCCGGGCCGTGAAGTATGGCGTCACCCGCGATTTCGTCATGGGGCTCGAAGTGGTGCTTCCCTCCGGCGAGATTATCCGGACCGGCGGCGAGACCTACAAGGGGGTGGTCGGCTACGACCTGACCCGGCTGCTGGTCGGCAGCGAGGGGACCCTTGGCATCATCACCCGGATCATCTTCAAGCTGCTACCCTACCCGGATGCTAAAAAGACCATGCTGGCGGTTTTCGACGCCATCGACGGTGCCGCCCAGGCAGTTTCCACCATCATCCGTGGTAAGATCATCCCGACCACCCTCGAGTTCATGGACCACGCCACCATCCAATGTGTCGAGCGCCGCTTCAGCCTCGGCCTCCCTGCCGAAGGGCGGGCGGTGCTGCTGATCGAAGTCGACGGCGATCGGGAGCTGATCGAGAAGCAGGCGGGGAAGATTCACGAGCTGATCAAGCCGTTAGGCCTGGTGCAGTTCCGGGTGGCGCAGGATGCCGCTGAATCAGAGCAGCTCTGGAAGGTGCGGCGGTTGGTCTCTCCGTCGTTGCGGGACGTGAACCCGGACAAGTACAACGAAGATATCGTGGTCCCCCGGAGCAAGGTGCCAGAGGTGATCCGCCGGATCGAACGGATCTCCCAAAACTACGGCATCCCCATCGTCAACTTCGGCCACGCCGGGGACGGCAACCTCCATGTCAACGTGATGATCGACAAGGAGTTGCCGGGGATGGAGGAAAAGGCCCACGGAGCGATCAAGGAGATCTTCCAGGCGGCCCTCGATCTCGGCGGCACCATGTCCGGTGAGCACGGCGTCGGCCTGTCCAAGGCGCCGTATATACCGTTGGAGCTGTCGCCGGTACAGATTGCCACCATGCAGGCGATTAAAAAGGCGCTGGATCCGAACAATATATTGAATCCGGGGAAGATGTTTCCTACACAATAGGAGTCAGGAGTCAGGAGTCAGGAGTCAGGAGTCAGAAGTCAGAAGTCAGAAGTCAGAAGCAAGGATTCAGGAGGTTTCATTCTGGCTCCTGACTCCTGGCTCCTGAATTCTATTTATAAAGGTGTAATCTTGGACCCGTTAAAACGAGTTGAAAAAGAGCTGAAAAAATGTGTCAAGTGCGGCGCCTGCCGGGCGCACTGCCCTGCCTTCGCCGCCCTGCAGCGGGAGCCGGCGGTGGCGCGTGGCAAGGTGGCGCTCTCCCAGCACTTGCTGAAGAAGGACATCGTCCTGGACGACCAGACCTACCTGGCCATGTCCAAGTGCCTCCTCTGCGGGAGTTGCGTGGAGAAGTGCCCCAACGACGTCGCCACCGACGAGATCGTGGTGGCCGCCCGGGAGGCCCTGGCTCAGGCGCGCGGGCTTACTACCTTCCATCAGGCGGTGGGTAGGGTGATCAGGAACCGCAAGCTCATGAACTTTGGCGCCCTGGCGGCAGCCATTCTGGGACCGCTCTTTTTCCGCAAGGTGCCGGCCAGTTCTGGCTTAAGGCTCCGTTTTCCACTCCCGTTCATTGGCAGGAAGCGCCATATCCCCGCCATCGCCAAAAAGCCGTTCATGGCCCGCCACCCGGAGATCATCGAGGGGGAGCCGGGGAAGCCAAGGATCGTCTTTTTTGTCGGCTGCATGACCAACTTCGTCTATACCGAGATTGGCGAGGCGGCGCTGGCGCTCTTCAAGCACCTGGGGTGCACGATAATCATCCCCAGGGACCAGCAGTGCTGCGGCCTTCCCGGCATGTCCGGCGGAGACTTAAAGACCGTGCGGGAGCTGGCCGAGCGGAATCTGGCGGCCATCGAGAAATTTCAGGCCGATTACGTGATGACCGCCTGCGCCACCTGTGGCGGCGCGCTCCACCGCTTCTACCCGTTAGTGGTAGGCAAGCGCAACCCGGAACTGAAGGCCCGCCTCGACGCCGTAGCGGCGAAGACGGTCGACGCCGCCCAGTTGCTGGTCAAACTCGGCCTGAAGGCCGAAGAGACCGGTGCCGGCGAGGAGCTCAAGATAACCTACCATGATCCCTGCCACCTGCGGACCCGCAACATCACCAGCCAGCCGCGCGAGCTTCTGCGGGCTGCGCCGGGAGTGGAGCTGGTGGAGATGGAGGGGGCCGACAAGTGCTGCGGACTGGGGGGGACCTTCAATGTCTATCACTAACGGGTAGAAGCGGTGGAGCGCGCCGCCACAGGTGGCGCAGGCGGTCATCACG
>JANXYN010000227.1 GCA_025356035.1 Geobacteraceae bacterium | reverse complement strand
TGGTCTGCAGCATCAGCATGTTGGCACCTTCTTCGTTCATATCGGCCAGGGTCAACTGGTCTGAGCCGGTGGTCAGGGTGTCGATCATCCCCTTGGTGAAGTCCTGTCGAACGGTGATAACACTCAGGTTGGCAGCGAGATTCTTGGTCTGAGTCCGCAGGTTGTCAAGGGAAGTATCAATGGAGAGCGAAGCAGTCTTGATGGCTGCATCCTGGGTAGCAGAAGAGCCGGACCACGTAGCAGCCTGAGCGACAGTGGTAACAACTGTACCTGCGGTCTTGGCACTGAAACCGGTAACCGCAAGTGAGGAAGAACCGTCTTCATTGAACTGCACGGTAAGGTTGGAAGCATTCAGCAGGTTGGTGCCGTTATAGCCTGAATCGGTGGCCATCTGGTCGATCTGCCCCATGATGGTATCGAACTGGGTTGCCAAGCTGGTGCGGGAGGCGGTATTTGCGGAAGAAAGCGCCGACTGGGCAAGACCTTTGGCAGCCGAGAGAAGTGCGGTGATCCCGGTGATGCCGGCGTTGGCGGCCTTAACCGTCTGGATGGCGTCACCCATGCCGTCCTTGCGGCCGGAGAGGTCGGCGGCGCGGTTAGTGTAGGCCTGAGCGGTGAAGTAGCTGGTCGGGTTGTCAAGGGCGCTGTTGACCTTTTTCCCCGAGCTCAACCGGCCCTGGGTACGATTCACCAGGTCCGTGGTGGACTGCAGGCTGATCAGGTTGCTTCTCATTCCGGCGGTCAATGAAATGTCGGTGAGTGACATGGTAGTACTCCTTTTCTAGGTTGGGGTTGACAGGGATTCTCCCTGGGGTTGTTCTTCCGTTGCCGGAAGCGCATCGGTTGCCGGACTAGCCGCTTCACCCGTAATCCATGTTGAGCTCCTTTCATGGGATCTGGCCTGCAGTATTTCTTCCTGCCTCACGCAGTAGTTGTATATTTCATCGGTGGTCTGGGGGAGAACTTGAGGATAATTTTTAGGCTGTCACTAAATTGGCTGGGGAAGTTTGGCAGTGGCGGGAAAATTCTGAAGGGGGCTCACTCTCCCCTTGCTGGGTGAAGGTTGGGGAGAGATCAGGACACGGGTCGGCTGTTTTGTGCAGGTTGCGGTTATCGGTCGGTTTTGCGGACCGTTTCTCCCCGGGAAATATGGATCGTATCGGGGGCCTTGATGCCAATCCGCACCTCCCCCCGTTTCACATCTACCACCTTGATCTCGATGTCGGTGCCGATCTCAATGGTTTCGCCAACTTTTCTGGTCAGTACAAGCATGGTCTGATTCCTGTCTTTGAAAAAACGTTTCTGCTCCGTTATCTGAGATAATCGAGGAGCGAAAGCTGCGAAATCTTTGCGGTTGCCTGCAGGGTCGCTTCAAAGGCGGTATTTTGTGTATTGAGCTGGGTAATGGCCCTGGCGTAGTCGACGTTCTGCAAGCCGGCCACCAAGTCTTTCAGGTTGTTCTGCACGGTCTTATGGATATTGGTGGTGCTTTGCAGGCGGAGCATCCGACCGGCCAGGTCGCTGCGGGTATTCTGCACCTGGGCGAAGGCCGCGTTGAGCTTCGGCAGTTCTGTCTGGAGGGCGGCCACGTTATTGGTGTTCAAAGCATTGATGACGTTGTCGATGGTACCGATGATATCGGTGCCGCTGCTCCCCGGAGGGGTTCCACCCCGCAGCAGTTGCCCCCCCGAATAGTTCACGGGGGCTTTGACTCCTCGGTCAATCTCAAGATTGATGGCATCATCGGTCCCCTGGAAGGTATGGGTCGGGTCGGTCAGGTCAAAAGGTGGCTGGTTGTTCTTGAAGCCGGCGAAGATGTACTGACCGTCAAACTGTGTGTTCCCCAGCTGTAGTATCTGGTCCCTGAAAGTGGTAAGGGTAGTGACCGCGGTGTTCCGGGAGTTGACGTCCGTAGTGCCATTATTCATCGTATAGGCTGTGTCCTTGATCTTCTGCAGGTAGTCGCTTATGCCGGTAAGTGCCGAATCGGCTGTTTTCAGCCACAGGTTGCCGGTCTTTATGTTGTTCATATACTGATCGATTCCGGAGAGCAGACTGTTGGCATTCATGATCTGCTCGGTGGCGATCGGGTCATCGCTCGGCTTGCTCACCTGAAGGCCGGTGGCAATCTGGTTGTTCAGCTGGTCGAGCTTCGCTCTCCCCTGCTCAATATTGTAGATCGCCTTATTGGCACTGGTCATTTCCGTTACGCGCATAGCTCCCTCCTTATCGTACCAAGCCCAGTACCGTGTCCATCATGTCGGTGGCAGTGGTTATCAGCTTGGCGGCACCCGCAAAAGCCTTCTGGTACTTGATCAGATTGGTCATTTCCTCATCTAGTGACACGCCGGACGATGAATCACGCAGGTTATTGAGCTGGTTTACAAGATCCTGGCTTTGCTGGTTGCTCTGCTGCGCCCGCTGCACCTCTAGACCCACATTGCCGGCCAAGGCATTATAGAAACTCCCCAGGGTTGTGGTGCCAAGGCTGGTAGGCATATTCTGGTTCTGAATGGCGGCAAGTAGCGAGGCATTGATATTATTGCCCGCCGCGCCCGCCGTATCTGCAGCAGCTATGTCGTTGATATCGGAGATATTGAGCTTTATGGCGAGGCTGTAACCGGTAACCGGCCCTCCCGGCGTGAAGAAGTCATTGCCGGTGGAGCCATTCAGGCCGTAACCGGCGCTATGGACGGTATTCAGCGTAGTAGCCAGATTGTAGGCAAGTTCATCCACCTTGGCGATTTTGTCCGGTACCAGATTGTCCCTCACGTTCAGGGTACCACCCAATGACCCGAGGGTGTTGCCAGGCCCGCCGATGGTGGCGGTAATGTTCAGTGGAGTGGAACCGCCGTGGGGCGTCATCATGATGTCGTTCAAGCCGGTGGTGCTATTGACCTGTGTGAACACGGTGGCAGACTGGTTGCCACTCACTAGCATCTCCCCGGACGATGCGGTGACGGTGAGGGTGCCATCGGTCTGTTCCATGTACCTAATGCCGGTCAGTTTCGCCAGGTCCTGGACCGACACATCCCGCTTGTCTCTCAACTCATTTGCATTCCCCCCCGAAACCTCGATCTCCTTGATCTGATCGTTCAGTGAGGCGATATCCTTCAGGTTGGCAGTGAGATCGGAGGTTATGCCGACCAGCGACTTATCGGCGTCGGTTTTCGTATTGTTTAGAAAGGCGTTGACCTGGTGAAAATTGTCCACCAGGATCTCCCCCTGGGCAAGCACAGCCTGCCGCTGGGCCGTACCCTGCGGATTGGACGCCAGATCCTGCCAGGACTTGAAGAAATTATCCAGTGAAGCACCAAGCCCATCGGCTGTCAGTTCATTGAACAGCGGTTCGATCCGCTGCATGAAGTTCAACCGCGTCGAAGTCTGGCCGTTGGTGCTGTTGCCGTTGGTGATCTGTGACTGCAGGAAACTGTCGTATGATCGTTGAATTTGGGCTACCTTGACGCCGTTGCCGAGCGGAAAACCGCTGGCTAGTGACGTTTCCGAATTCTCCAGCATCACCCGTTGCCGCGAATAGCCGGGCGTGTTGACGTTGGCAATATTTTCACCGGTAACCTCAGTGCCGAGCTGCTGTGACCGCAGGCTCGATTGTGCAATATTGAAGATACTCTGGATTCCCATTTAGATCTCCTGGCGGAGGATCCGGACCTGGGCCGTCCCCTCCGCCATCTGGCCGCTGGCACCATAGGTGTCGGTGCTGTGGAGCAGCTTGAGAAAAAACTCCATGGAACGGCCGGTCATGCTGAGCGAATTCTGCAACAACTCCCGATTTACCGAATTGAGTCGAGTCACTGAGCCAGCCACATCAAAGATGCTGTTCTGCAGCTTTAGCAGTGTATCCCGGACTGTAGGGGCGGCCCTGGCAATCAGAGGCGTCAGGGAGCAGTCAGCGGCAAGGCCCAGCTCCATGCCGGCCCGACGGAGATACTCTTGACAGATGCCATTGAGGGTCTGCAACTGGACCAGGATCTTTTCCTTGCTCTCTCCATTCGTCGAAAGTCCGCTCAGGTCAAGATCGACAATACAACGCTGCTCCTCTTGCAAAAGCTGGCGGAACTCTTCCAAGGTGCTGCGGTTGTCACCGAGTGCCGTAATCAGTTCAGCGACGCTTTCTGCCATGGCATTCTCCCCCGTATTGCACGAGAACAGCTAATTGGGCTCAGCGCCCCAGCATCTTTTCAGCCACCATCCGCCCGCTTATATCGTAGGTTCCCTGGCTTAGATGTTCTTGCAAAGCCGCCACCCGCTCCGGTCTTACATCCGGCAACTCGGCCAGCGCTTTTTTGAGCTGATCGATCTGCTCACGCGGTATGGAAAGCTCCACCCGGTCCATCCCCTTGGTGGTTGCCTTGTTCTCCTTGACCGGCGCTGCCGCATCCCGCTTCTGTTCCACCGCCTCGTTTTTATAAAGGTTGAGGTTGCTCAGCAGGTTATTATTATCAATCCGCATGGTCAGCTCCTTTGTTGTTGATCACCGGGGAGTGCTGTTGTGCCAAAGCCTGCCCAGCTACCCCCTGCTGCCTGAGCAGCTGCTGCTCGATGATGCCCGCCAGACCGATCGTGCCCTGGCCGGCAATGGCGTTGGCATATTCCTGATCGAGCAGGCCACGGTAGGTCTCCTCACCGTGGCCGCCGCCGGTCATCCCATCCTTGCCCACGGTTTCCCGCATCGACTTGAGCATCATCCCGACAAACAGCGACTCAAACTCACGGGCCACCTTCTTGGCCGCCGCCGCTTCCTTACCGGCAACGGCCGACTTTTTCGGGAGCGCCGCAGCTCCTCGTAATCCTTGGCTGCCGGTGGTCGTTCCGTCGGGACAAATTTTTGACTCCATAGATACCCTCTCGTCACCTTCGGCAAGAACTTGAATTATTTCTCCGGCCGACGGCTTAAATGATCACCAGTTCCGCCTGCAGCGCTCCGGCCGCCTTGATCGCCTGCAGGATCGCGATCAGGTCGCGGGGCGTAACTCCCAGCGCATTGAGCGCCTTCACCAGGTCACTGATGTTGGCCCCCTCCTTGAGCAGCGCCAGCCCTTTTCCCCCCTCCTCCGTCACCTTGAGGGTGGTGTGCGGCACCACGACGGTTTCACCGGTCTCGCTGAACGGCTGCGGTTGCGAAACCTTGGGGGTCTCTTTGATGGTAAGCGTCAGATTGCCATGGGAGACCGCCACCGTCGAGATCCGCACGTTTTCACCCATGACGATGGTGCCGGTCCGCTCATTGAGCACCACCCGGGCCACGTCGTCCGGCTTCACCTCCAGCCGTTCCAGGGACGCCACAAACTCCACCGTGCGCCCCCGGAACTCCTCGGGGATATTCAGGAGCACCGCCCCAGGGTCGCTGCTGAAGGCCACCGGCGTCTTAAAACAGTCGTTGATCACCGCCGCGATCTGGGTAGCGGTGGTAAAGTCCGGCTGATGGAGATTGAGCCGCAGCTGGGTCTTGTCCGCCAGGACATTGGGAAGCTCCCGCTCGACCAGTGCCCCACCCGGCACCCGGCCGGCGGTGGGGTGGTTCTTCTGCGCCGAGGCCGCCTGGCCACCGTAGGAAAACGAGTTGGTCAGCACGGCGCCCTGGGCCACCGCATAAACCTGACCGTCCCCCCCTTTAAGCGGCGTCATCAGCAGAGTGCCGCCGGCAATGCTTTTGGCATCACCCAGCGAAGAGGCAAGCACGTCGAGCCGGTTCCCCTGCTTGGCAAACGGCGGAAGCGTGGCGGTGATCATCACTGCGGCCACGTTTTTCACCGTGATTTCCGACCGGTTGATGGTGATCCCCATCCGTTCCAGCACATTCACCAGGGACTGCACCGGGAACTTGGTCTGGTCGCTGTCGCCGGTGCCGTTCAGCCCAACCACCAGCCCGTAGCCGATCAGCTGGTTGTCCCGCACCCCGTCAAACCCGGCAATGTCCTTGATCCGAACCGCCAGGGCTGAATTGGCCAACATCAAAAACAGTATGGTTATAGAGATAATTTTTTTTGTCATTTGCACCGATCCTAACTGGCGGCCCCTTGGAGCCAACCGTCACCCGTCGCACGTCGCACGTGATACGTCGCACGAGTTAAAACGGCCAGAGCTTTTCCAGGAAATTCATCAACCACCCCGGCTTTTGCCGATCACTCAGGACACCATCGCCGGTATAACTGATCCGGGCGTCGGCAATATTGCTGGAATTCACCATATTGTCAGTGCCGATGTCCCGGGGGCGGACGGTCCCTGCCAGGACGATGATCTGCTCTTCGTTGTTGACCTTGACGTTGCGTTTCCCCTCGATGAGCAAGTTGCCGTTGGGCAGGACATCCACCACCTTGGCGGTGATGGTGGCACGCAGGTTCTCATCCCGGCTGGTGGAACCGCTGCCGTCATACTTGGAGGAGAAACTCGCCTTTAGCAGGTTGGCCAGGTCAAGCGATGGGGCGATGCCAGCGGTCTCGATCCCGAGCAGATTCGGCATGCCCGCGGCGACGCTGCTCTCCCGCTTGGTACCCGTGCTCGCCTGTTTCTTGGCGCTCGACTGCTCGGCGATCAGAATCGTCAGGATGTCTCCCTTGCGCCGTGCCTTGGCGTCCTCGGCAAGACCGTTGGACGAATCCTGCCAGAGGGAACCGCCGGCATAGGA
>JANXYN010000220.1 GCA_025356035.1 Geobacteraceae bacterium | reverse complement strand
GTGCATCGGGATCAGCAGGGTGTGGGTTGGCGGCCGACTGCTCGGCCGGCCGCTGTTTATCCCCTGAGAGAGGGACAAACTGCGTCTGCGCTAAGGGATTAGCGTTTCTTGCCTCCCCCTGCAACGCTTCATACCGGTATTCCGCCACGCTGCCGCGTCCCGGCTGCCTGGTTTTAATCACGTTAGACGAGGACATCGTCGCCTCCGCGGCCAGCGATGACCACCTTCCCTTCTTCCTCCATCTTTCGCACCACCTTGATGATCTCGGACTGGGCTTTTTCCACGTCGGAGAGGCGGACCGGCCCCATTACCTCCAGGTCTTCCTTGATCATCTCCACCGCGCGGCTGGATATATTGCGGAACACCTTGGCTTTCAGCTCGTCAGGCGCTGTTTTCAGGGCCAGGGTCAGGGTATCGTTGCTCACTTCCCGCATGATCGCCTGGATACTCCGGTCATCGAGCTTCAGCACGTCTTCGAAGGTGAACAGGTGTTTACGGATGATCTCCGCCAGCGGCGGCTTGATCACATCGAGCCGGTCGAGGATCTGTTTTTCCTTGCTCCGTTCGAGATGGTTGAACATCTCCACCACCTTGTCCACCCCTCCCACCTTGAACCGCTGGATTCCCCCCATGCCGGTCAGCTCCTGCTTGATCACTTCGTCGATGTCGGCAATTATTTCCGGCGACACCTGATCCACATCCGCAATCCGCATCACCACCTCGGCCTGCAGTTCCTGGGGGAGAAAGCCAATAATCTCGCTGGTCTGCTTCGGCTTCAGTTTGGCGAGAATCACCGCAACGGTCTGGGGATGCTCCTGGGAGAGGAAGTTGGCAATGGTCTTGGCATCCAGATTGGCCAACACATCGACCATATCCCCGTAATTGGAGGTGAGCAGTTCCTGGAGCAACTGTTCCGCCTTCAACGGACCGAGGGCCTTTTCCAGCACATTTCTGACAAACTCCTCACCCTGGGAAAAAATCCCGGTGTCCGGATTAGTCAGTTCCTGGAATTCACCCACCACCCCCTGGATGGTCGGGCGGGAAACATAGCCGAGCATGGACATACTCTGGCCGATCTTCTTGATGTCGTCGTCGTCCAGGTGCTCGAAGACCTTGCTGGTCGCTTCCGGCCCCATGTACAACAACAGTATTGCCGCTTTGTCCGCCCCGTTCATAACCTGCTCCACAACTCATCTCATATGTATTGGCGACAGCCGCCGCCCATTGCTCATCCCAGACCTACCCCAGAGGCTATTCCTTATGGGCCAGCCAGTTTTTCAGGATCTGGGCGGCCTGGTACGGGTCGTTGCGCACTTTATCCACCAGTTCCAGTTGATTGGCCATCTGCAACTCCATCTGCGGCTTCGGCTGCACGCCGGCCAAATGTTTGTCGCCAAACTCGCCGGCCAAGGCGTAACTGTCAAGGCCCCCTTCCCGGCTCGACTTGATGAGGTTCATCAGCGGCCGGATCACCAGGAAGATCAACGCCAGAAACGCGATGCCAATCAGGACGTTTTTCAGCATGTTCATGAAGAATGGGGATTCCCACCAGTTGGGCGCCACGGCGCCCGGTTCCTCGGCAACGACCTGGAACGGAATATTGACTACCGTCACCTGATCGCCCCGGTCGGCATTGAAGCCGACCGAGCTTTTGATGACGGCCTCAATCTGCTGCAGTTCCTCCGGGGTGCGGGGGAGGTATTTGGCCTCTTTCCCCCCGCCGGCCGCGCTTTCATATTTGCCATCCACCAGAATGGCCACCGACAACTTGGCCAACGTCCCTACCGGCTCGATGGTCCGGGCGGTGAACTTGCTCAGCTCATAATTCATGGTTTCATCGGTCTTGGAGCCCTGGGCATTGGCCGAAGCCCCCCCCGGCGCAACCCGGCCCAGGTTGGTCTGCACCCCCGGCACACCGCTTGCGCCGCTGGCCATCCCCCCTTTTTCCTCACTACGCTGCTCGCTCCGCACCGCAGCACTCTCCGGATCGTATTTTTCCTCATATTTTTCCACCTGCTTGAAATCAAAGGCGGCGCTTACCCTGGCTGCCGACTTGCCGCTCCCCATCACCTTGTCGAGCAAGGACTGCAGGCGCTCTTCCATATTTTTTTCATAATTGCGCTGGGTTTCCAGCATGGCGGTGGTCATCCGGCTGGCGGCATCGCCCGCTTCGGTCTTGCTCAGGACCTTGCCGCGGCTATCAAGCACCGTCACATGGTCAGTGTCCATCCCCTCGATGGAGGAGGCAACCAGATGGACGATCCCCTGCACCTCGCTTTCACGCAGGGTCCGCTCCGACTTCATCTTCAGGACCACCGAGGCAGTGGGCGATTTGTCATTCTCCTTAAACAGCGATTTTTCCGGGAGCGCCAGATGCACCCGCGCCTGATCCACACCGGCAAGCTGGCCGATGGTCCTGGCCAGTTCCCCCTGCAATGCCCGCTGGTAGTTGAGCTTCTGCACAAATTCGGTCATCCCGAAATTCTTCCGGTCAAAGATCTCGAAGCCGACCCCTCCCCCCTGGGGGAGCCCTTCCGAAGCGAGGGAGAGCCGCAGCTCATAGACCTTGTCGGCAGGTACCAGCAGAGCCCTGCCGTCGCCGGCGATCTGGTAGGGGATTTTCTGGTCCTTGAGCTTCTTCATGATCTCGCCGGCATCCTCACCGGTCAGGTTGGTGAAGAGCGGCTTAAAGTCGGTCCGGTTGGCTGCCATGAACAGCAGGGAGAAGGCGAGGATACAGAGGAGCACCACTCCCCCCACTACCAGGCGTTTTGCCGGCGGCAACGCCAGAAACGGCTGCAATAAACTTTTCATTCCTTCAGGCATTGTTCACTCCGTGGATCGTGCGACGTAGTTCGTGCGACGTGCGACGTTGTTCGTGCGACTTACGAACTAGACCTGCATCCGCATGATCTCTTGGTACGCCTCCAGCGCCTTGTTCCGGACCTGGGTCAGGAACTGGAAGGAGATGCTCGACTTTTCCAAGCCGATCATCACCTCGTGCAGCCCCTTGATCTCGCCGCTGGCAAGTTGGCTAATCGACTTGTCCGTCTGGTTCTGCATGTCATTTACCTTGTTCACCAACTCGCCAAAGAATTTACCGGCCTCTTCGGCCGCCGGCGCCGCTTTGGTTGCCTTGGCCCCCGTGGTAGGGAAAGCCTGTGTCATGCCAATGCCGCTATCAATCCCTTTGATGACCATTGCCCTTCCTCCGGGAAAAATCCTTAAGTTTCAACCAGGCCTGCCGATAAGCTCCATAGGGAGGGGCTTAGCCGGCGTCAACCCAGCTCGCAAAAAAATTTACCGGCCCAGCTCCAGGGTTTTCATCGCCATACTCTTGGCTGCCTGGGCCGCCGTGACGTTTGCTTCGTAGGTCCTGGTCGCGGCAATCATGTCGGCCATCTCCTCCACCACGTTGATTGCGGGATAGGCCACATACCCCTGCGGATCAGCATCGGGGTGGGTTGGGTCATACTGCAGGCGTGGCGGATTGGGATCTTCCACAATCTGGGCCACTTCAACTCCCTGTGGTTGCTGCTTCCCCAGGCGCGTCAGCCGCGCATTAAATGATTCGGCGAGCGGCACTGCGGTAAAGATCGCGTCTTTCCGCTTGTAGGGCCCACCCTCCGCGGTCCGGGTGGAGTTCACGTTGGCCAGGTTGCTGGAAATCAGATTAATTCTGGTCCGTTCGGCAGTCATGGCCGTGGAACTGACCTGTAATGACGAAAAGAAATCCATCGGCTACCCTCCCTTTATGGCGTACTTCAGCTCGTCAAACTTCCTTCCCAGGATCTGCACGGAAGCTGTATACATGAGTTGGTTTTCCACCATCTTCCCCATCTCGTTTTCCAGTTCCACCGCGTTACCATCGCGACCGATGGAGCTGGCCGGGGTTTCCAGCACGGTCCCCCGGACCCCCGCCAGACTGTCCGACGCACCCTTCAGGGGGATATGGCGGGGATTGGTCAAGGCGGGACTTACTCCCGGCTTGCCATGACCCTTGACCGCGTCCTGCAGCTGTCGCTCAAACACCAGGGTGGTCGGGACATAACCCGGCGTCTCCGCATTAGCAAGATTGCCGGCAATATGGGTATGGCTCTTGGCCCGCAGATCGATCGCCTTGTCGAGAATGGCAATGGTGCTGTTAAAGATTCCCTCTACTCCCATCTCTGCCTCCGTGTCCTTACTCTCCTCTTGAGCAAAAGCCATACCACACGAGATTCATCCGTTATTTCGGGCTGTTAAGGCAGAGGTGTTTGGCCGGTGGGGGGCGAACCGCCGGCCAAACCTTGACGTCTGCCATTATTTTGACACGGCCGGCAGAGAGGCGGCGTTTTTTTCACGCCAGGCCAGATCCGTCAGAGCTTGGCTGGCCAGCTTCAGCCAGAGCGGATCGCTCCCTTCCTTCACCAACCGTTGCCACTCCTCTCGCGCCGCGCCGACCTCCCCCTGCAGCGCCAGCAGTTCGCCGATTTTATAGCGAAACTGGTCCCGCCATTCGCCGTGGGCGACGTCGTAGCCGACGCGATAGAAGGCCATGGCTCCCTGCCGGTCACCTCTGGCAAGCCTGGCTGCGGCAGCTACCAGATAGGCGTCGCAAACAAGCGGCGGTGAGTCGTTCCCCTTCACCACCGTCCCGACAAACAAGGCCATCGCCTGCTCGGCACCCCGCGGGCTACCGGTCGCGGCCAGCGCCTTGCCGAGATAATAGTAGCTTTCAGAATATTCCGCCCTTCCTCCCGGTTTGAGCAGCCACCCAAGGAGCGCGGCAACCTCAGGGCTCTTCTTCTGCTGGAAGCAGATACCGGCCAGCCGCTCCCGAACGTGGCCGGCCAGGGGATGCCGGGCAAACCTCTGCAGAAACGACTTGGCTGCCGCCTCGGCATGGGAATAATCAGCGAGTTGCAGATCGGCCTCAATAACCCGGGTGAACATGAACGGCGCATTGCCAGCAGCCCATTCCCGTTCCGCAAGATTGCTGAAGAGGGCTCGCTCCTCTTCCGCCCTGCCGAGGGCGGCAAAGCATCCGGCAAGCCGTTCGACAAAGCCGGCGTCGGCGCAACAGCGGGCCAGATAGGGGTGGTTTTCCTGGGCAAGCCGCACCAGCCCCGCACAGTCGCCAGCCGCAGCCAGTTCCCGATAACGAATCAGCAGCAAATCTTCGCGCATGGCGTTGACCACGGTGACAAATACCCCCCGGGGGTACTTTTTCTCATAACTATTGGCGGCAGCGAGGGCATCGGCAGCCCGGCCGTACAACCCCTCCAGCAGCGCGATTTTGAAGAGCGCCGCTTCCCGTTCGACAACATCCGGGCAGAGCTCAAACACCCTCCCATAGACCTCCAAAAGTGTCCGGAACTGATAACTCCCCGCGGTAAACAGCTGTCGATCAGCCAGTTTGGCTTCGGCATGGAAAGCCGTTTTGCTGGCGGGGAAATTGCTCAGCAAGTTTCGATACATGGCTACTGCCTCCATTTCGTGCCGGGCACGGAGGGCAATGTCAGCCAGCCGGCTGGCCAGAAGCGGCGCATATTTCCGGTCGGCCAGCTTCACGATCAGCCGGGACAGGCGTTTACGGCCTGCGGCGAAGTCGCCGCAACGGACGATGCTATCCGCATAATAAAAGGTGGCAGCGGGGTTAGTGCCGAGATAGTCCGGCCAGAGCCGCTCCCCCTCAGCAAAGGCCTGGAGGGCACGCGGATAATTTTGCAGCAGGTAGAAGGCTTCGCCGAGCCGGTAAGCAGCCAGTGCCTGAATGGGGAGGTCCTGGTGCTGGAACTGGCTGAAAATCACCGCCGCCTCACTGGACTTCCCTTTATAGAGGAGCGCTTCGCCACGGGCAAATTGCTGGAGCTGCTCCGGCGGGATGAGGGTCTTCAACAAACAGGGGTCGGTCGGAACAAAGGGGAGCTCCACTTTGAGCGGCGGGTCAAATTCCTTGACGAACTGCTCAGCCCCGCTCCAGATTCGCTCCCGCTCGGGGGGAATCTGCACCAGGCCTTGCTTGCTCCAGCGCCGCCCAATATCGAGGGTCAGCGTTCCTGCCACCATCCCAACCAGACAGCGCACCCCACTCCCCTGCTCCTTGATGACCAGCGTCACCTGCAGGTCACTTCCCCGACGAGCTAGGACCACGTTGCAGATTTGACTGTCCACGTAGGTCCGCAACCGCTTGAAGCGGCGGGAATCAGTATCATGCAGAATGAGCCGCAGCCGCTGGCCGGGGAGATTGGCCAATGCATAGTCCGGCGGGGCGTCAAGCTTGAAGAGGAGCCTGGTGTAGCCGACGTGCCGCACTATTTCGAGACGGTTTAAGTGGTTGGTGGGCGCCCCTTGCGCGACTGCAGTGCCACAGAAGGGGATTAGCAGGGATAACGCCAGGCGCCGCAGAGAACGGCCCAGGCTGCCCGTTACGACAGGTTTACCCCCGTCCTGCCGGGAGCGGCTGACCAAATCATGCTGGCACTGATTGCTGCTGACGAAAACCACTGCATTCCCCCTTGCGCGTTGCTGCACGCAGGGGTTCAGGCAAAAGTTATGCCAGTGCTCGCCCCGTGGCTTGTACCATGCTTGCAATGGGTTGGATCGGACAGCTTGTCTGGGCGGGGAGTCAAAAACGGGGGGGGAATGGCGTCGTAACCTTGACGCGGGTCAGGCGGCCTTGAGGAATTTCTCTACCTTTGCCAGCAGTTCGCCGGCCGAACACGGCTTCAGGACGATATCCCGGGCGCCGAACTTCAACGCCTTCAATACCCCGCTACGGGTCCATTGCTTGGCGCACATGATGATGACCAGCGGGCTGTCGTGGGCTAGCGCCCGGAGCTTGATGCTCACCGCCAGCTCCCGGTCATCCGCATTGGTAAGGCTGATCAGTGCCACCTTCACCCCCCCTGCGGCAAACAAATCCTTGATGTTATCATCCAGCGAAGCCGCCACCACTTTCACCCCGGCAGCGCTCAGGGCCTCGGTGACCTGCTGCCGCTCGAACTGATCGTCATCCAGGATCAGCACTATCGTCGCCGGCTCCGCGCCGTCACCGCTTGCTGCTGCAGGCGTTGGGGCATCTGCCGGTTCGGCAGCGGGACTGCATTCCTGCTGAACGGCTGGCGATACTGCTGCTTCTGCAACCGGTGCCGTTGCCTCGGCCCCTCCTTCGGGATCGAACAGATTGGCGAGGGTGAGCGGAATCAGCAGATCAAGCCGGCTCAATTCCTGACCCGGCATTTCGAGCTGGGTCATCAGCATCAGGTACTCCCCCTCTGGCACCGGCTCTTCCGCCGTCACCTGATCCTGCTGGGGAATAAATTTTTTGCTTGGCAGAAGCTTCAGATGCACCTTGTTGGGGAGCCGCGGCAGGAATACCGAATTAAATGACCCGATCATCTGATTGAGAATTTCCGCAAAGGCATCGCAGTCGTCGGCCTCCATGATGGCCAGCCGTTTCTTCTCCAGAATCCTGGCCGGCGGAATCCCCAGCAGCGAACTGCTCATGACGATCGCATCGCCCAGGGCAAACACCAGGTAGAACACCCCCCGGTATTCCTCGTTGGACTGCACCCCCACCACGAAACTGGCGTTTTCCAGATCGCTGAAATAGCTGAGCTTGTTGGTCTGCAATGCATCAACCGGCTGGGCCGCCAGCTCCTTGCCAAGCAGAATGCCGCTCTCCTTGGTCGCCTGGGACAGGGCTTCATTGAACATCATTTGCAGTTTGAGGAACGTGGTCATGGCACCGCCGCTATTTGTCCTTGCTGATTTTCAGTCCCACCAGGAACCTATCTCCCTCGGTCTCAAAGGGAATAATGACACAGTCACTGTCCGACATGGCGTTGACCGTATACTCTTCGCCGGCGATCACCGTCGGGATGGAGAGATTGATGTCGAGCCCCCCCTTGGAGAAGACCATTTTGATATAGCCGCCGAGCATGTTGGCAATCTCGCCCAGGGCGTCGTTGACATCCGCACCCACGTCGGCCACCGGCATGCCGAGCATGTTCGAGGTTATTTTCTTGGCGAACTCCTGGGGGCAATGGATCGAAATAATGCCGGTGTAGGTCCCCGCCAGCCCCACCATGCCGGTAATGCTGCAATGGAACTTGGTGACCGGTTCCCGCAGCGGAAAGTCGTCATGGAGCTCGATCATTACCAGGGTGGAAAAGACCTCTTTGGTGGCGTTAATCACATGCTGCGCCAGCTCCTTTTCATCAAGATGGCCAGCATGCGCAACGGCGGCATTCAGACTCATAGCAACCCTCCCAATTTTTCCTTGAGTTGTTCCGGAGTAAACGGTTTTTTGATGCTGTCACTGGCACCGAGGCTGAGTGCCTGCTTGATGATGTCCTCGCCCCCCTCGGTGGTGATCATAACAATCGGCACCTTGCTGCCTTTGGCCCGGGCCTGCTTGATGAACTCCAGGCCATCCATATTCGGCATATTGATGTCGGAAAGAATCAGATTCACACTCTTCTCCGCCAGGACACTGAGCCCTTCGACACCGTCACCGGCCTCGAAGACCTCGTCCACCGTCAGCCCAGCCTGCCTGAGGGTCCGGGAAATGATCTTCCGCATGGTGGAAGAATCGTCGATAATCAAAACATTAGCCATAGAGTACCTCCTTCTGAATTTCGCCTACTGACGGCAGAACAACTATCCGACAGTACTACGCAAGCCATCGCCCGCAACCGTCCCGTCTGTAAATGGTCAGAGTATCGGCTGTTTCACGATGGGCCGGTCAGTGGCACTGCAGCTCCCGCACCAACTTGCCGATCTCGTTGGTGGCAGTCATGGCGCGGTCCGCCATCTTCTGCATGGCAGCCAGGTCACCGCTCAGGGTGCCATTCAACTGATCGGTCTCGCAGCTCCGCATGACCAGTTCCATGGCCAGCAAGTTGGCATTTTCCACCGCTTCCTCGATGTCAACGATTACCTGCCACGCTGCCGGTTGACAGGTTTGTGTTGTTTTCATACGAACCCTCCAGATCTGCCATCACAGTGTTTTATCTAATTATTGCATTTACTGTACCGTCAGCACAGAAATCGTAACATCCGTTTCAACGGGGCAGCTCAGCTTATTCTGGATGGTACCCGAATAATCTCCCCGTTAAAGGATCCCTTTGCCATTGAAATATGCCGAATACTTTTTGTCCATCCCTTGAATGTGCTTGGTCAGCCAATCCCGGAGAAATGTCATGATCTCCTGGGTGAGCAGGGCCTTACCGGCCAGGAACTGCTGCTGAATCTCCTGAACCTTAATGACCAGGAGGTTATGCTCTTTTTTGTGTTCCTCGTAACCGGGGAAGGCATGGATTTTCATCAGCCGCTCCTCGGCGGCAAAATGGCTGCAAGTGTATTCACAGAGCTCACCGAGCACGCCTCCCAGAACCTCTTTCCCCTTGCCGACCTTCATGCCATCATGCAGGGCATTGATAAGATCCACCAGTTTTTTGTGCTGGTCGTCGAACTGCTTGACATTGACCGCGTAACTTTCACTCCAGCTTAGTAATGCCATAATAGTACCTCCAGTATAGATATTTATGGGCCGGGATTTCCCCTGCTCTCCACGCTACGCAGCTAGCCGGAATTTCCCCACCAGTCGGCGCAGGGTCTCGGCCAGTTTTGCCATCTGCCCCGCAGCGGCCACGGATTCCTGTGTCTCCCGGGCAGTCGCGAGGATCACCTCGGTTATCTGGTGTATATTGTTGCTGATCTCGCAGGTGGTGGCGGTCTGCTGCTCGGTTGCAGTGGCAATTTGACTAATCTGCGAAGTGACGCTGCTGGTCTGATTGAGGATTTCTCGCAGGGCGTCACCCGACTTGGCCGCCTCGGCGCTCCCTTTCGCCACCTCTTTGACCCCGTCGTTCATGGAGGCAACCGCGCCCTTGGTCTCCTGCTGGATCGCCTTGATCATCTTGCCGATCTCCTTGGTGGCCTTGGTGGTTCGTTCGGCCAGAGCTCTGACTTCATCCGCGACCACGGCAAAGCCGCGCCCCTGTTCGCCAGCACGAGCCGCCTCGATCGCGGCATTGAGCGCCAGCAGATTGGTCTGGTCGGCGATGTCCTCGATGGTGCCGACGATCTCGCCGATCTGATCGGAACGGGAGCCGAGAGTTGCCACGCTGTCGGCCGATACCTTGACCCGCTCGGCGATCCGGTTCATCCCCTGGATGGTCTGCTCCACCACGGCAGAACCGGCCATGGCCGCATCGTTGGCAAGTTTGGCGCTTTCCGCAACCCTCACGCAATTCTGGGCAACCTCCGCTGAGGTGGCGGCCATCTCTTCCCCTGCGGTGGCGACAGCCCCGGTTTGGGCCGCCACTTCCTCAGTGCCTGTGGCCATCTGTTCGGCACTGGCATGCACTCGCCCCGCCGCCAGCGTCAGGTGCTCCGCCGATTCCGCCACCTGCTGGATGACCCCCTGCAACTTGTCGAGAAAATGGTTGAACGAGCGGGCCAGGTCTCCCGATTCATCCTCGCACTCAACCACGATCCGCTTGGTCAGGTCCCCCTCGTCGCTTGACATGTCATGGAGATTTTCCATCACCCGCCGCAGAGGCCTGGTGATGGCATAGCCCACCGACGCGGCCAGTGTCAGCATGGCGCTGGCGATCAGCAGGGTGGCGAGGAGGATTTTCCAGCGGAGTGCGGCAATCTCATGTTTGACGTCATCGACATAAATACCGCTGCCGATGATCCACCCCCAAGGCTCATAGAGTTGCACATAGGAAACCTTGGCAACCGGTGCGGCCTCCCCCGGCTTGGGCCACATGTAATCGACAAAACCGGCACCCTTGTCCCTGGCAACCCGGACAAACTCGCAGAACAGCAACTTGCCGTTCGGGTCCTTGTTGTTACTGAGATCGGTGCCGTCCAGTTCCGGCTTGGTCGGATGCATGATCATCCGTGGCCCAAGGTCGTTGATCCAGAAATAATCCTTTTCCCGGTAGCGCAGGTCCCGAATGTCGGCCACTGCCCGGCGCTGGGCCTCTTCCCTGGTCAGCTCACCTGTCCGGACCCGTTCCCCGTAATCGACGAGGGTGTGATAGGCCACCTGCACCACATTCCTGGTCAATTCCCGCTTTTGCGCCATGACCAGCCGTTCCACCAGCGGCAGAAAATATCCGAGGATCACCCCACCGATCAGCAGCACCGAAACAACGGTCAACATCATGATCTTCGGTAAAATTGCCCAGTTTTTATATCTTTTGAATCGCAACAGTAGACTCCTCTTGCTTTTGCAGCAGCTGCACGGGCAGCATTGATCCGCCGTTGAGCCGATGACAAAGTCCTGCTGACCCCTCGGATAATTGAATTCGCCTTAGGGTTATTGTATCGGCAGGGGGTGACTAAACTTTAGCAGTGCATTTAGCAGAAGGCAGGAATGGCAAGCTGGGGAGGTAAAAACCACGGGAGGCAGGCGAGGAGTCTGGCGACGCAAAAGGCACGCATACTAAACGGTGGGGGGAACGGGTGCTAGCCGCTCCCGCAGAAGCGGACGGAAGGATGGCTAACTACCTCCATTGGCCGGGATGGTGACCGTAAACCGGCTCCCCTTCCCTTCGGTGCTATCCACTTGGATGGTGCCACCATGGGCCTCGACGATCGCCTTGCTGATGGTGAGGCCGAGACCGGTCCCCTTGTAGCCGGTGACCCCCTCGGCACGGTAGTATTTCTTGAAGACCTTCTCCAGCTCGCGAGCAGGAATACCGATGCCGCTGTCCGCGACAGAGATCTGCAAGACCTCGTTGCTGCAGGTGGCATTTAACGCCACCTTGCCGCCATCCGGGGTAAACTTGATGGCATTGCCAACGAGGTTGGCAAACACCCGGGTTAACTGCCGGGCATCCACCTCCAGCGCGGGCAACTGATCCGAGGCAGTAAAGGTCAACTCCACCCCCTGGGCAGCTGCCTCCCGCTGATTATCCCGGCAACACCCCTCCAGCAGACCCCTGATATCGCAATATTCCTTAGCAATCGCCAAAAGCCCCACCTCCAGGCGGTAGCTGTCGAGCACATCCTCGATCATGCCGAGAAGCCTGGCTGCGCCATGTTCGATCTCGGTGAAGTATGAAACCAGGCGTTCTCCCGGAGGGGGGGAAAGATTGGCCTTGATTATCTGCAGGTAGCCCATCATCACGGTCAACGGTGATTTGAGGTCATGGGTCATCATAGCCACGAACTCTTCCCGCTGCCGCTTTTCCTTACGCTCCCTGGAAATATCACGCAGTTCCACCAGTTCTCCCAGCAACGCCCCCTGGGGGTCGTTTGCCTGATACGACAGCGCCGCGACTATGTGGCCCTGGAGATTGATCTCCAGCGGCTCCCGGCAGTTTTCACTCAGCACCTTATAGAGGGGGGAGCGCAGCGGGAGCATGTCCACCCTTTTGCCGAGCACCTGGTCTCGCCCTATCTGCAGAAGCTCTTCAGCCTTACCATTGATAAAGGTCAGGACCCGCTCCGGATTAACCAACAGCACGCCGATGGATAGACTGTCCATCAGTGAAGCGGCCATCAGGGCAATAGGTGGCTGCGTCGCTCCATCTTGGCTGCTCAGTTGTTTCGATTGCTCTCCCATCGGCTCATCCCCTTCAAAAGATCGGTTTGTTGATCGCATAATCAGCATACAGCAAAAAACCGGCCAATTCTGTTTGCATTTTATCTACTCAGGGAGCAGGTCCAGTTACCTGCCGACTACGGCCTGTCCCCGGAACTGCCACACCAAAACCGACCGCCAGTCGGCACGAAGCGGATAGACTATCCCGGTTGCGCCGGCAACGGCGAGAATAGCACACTTCTTGCACCGCTTTTCGCAGCAGGGATACACACCTGCCGGCCAGCAACTGCTGCCGGAGAATGGACTATTACCATTGACACATCCCTAACCAAGTGATAAGTAATCAGTATTCACCAACCAGCAGGCAGGGGTCCAACTATGCGCATCAGTAAATACCTTTCCTCTCTCCGTAGTACCTATATTTTCATGCTCTGCTTCGGTCTCTTCATGGGGGGGGTGTTCCCCTTCTACTCCGCGCTGTTCTTCGGCTCCAAGGCGTTCCACCCACTCTACATTATCGGCTGCCTGATTGCCGGGGTGCTGGTCGGCTCCTTCTGTTACTACATCATCAAGCAAGTACTGAAACTCTATCTGCAGCGACAGTGGCAGACCTTGAGCGCCATTGCCGGGAAAAAAGGACCTGCCTTCATCAGCGCTGACGACGAGCTGAAGTCGCTGCTCGAATGCTATGACATCCTGATGAGCAGGGTGCTGGGGATGGTAGAGAATGTCTCGACCCTCATCGCCAGGATTGTCCCGATGTATCAGCAGCTTACCGATGCGTCGCGGCAGATGGTGGTCGGCAATGAGACCCAGGTCGACAAGGTGCGGGAAGTGACGCTGGCGGTGGAGAAGATGAACGGTTCCTTCGGCAAGGTCCTGAAGGAGGTTGAGGATCTTACCCGGCGCACCGAGGAAAAGGCCTCCATCTCCGCGGAAATGAGCGCCACCACCGATACCATCGCCGACAGCATCAAGCAGTATTCGTCTGCGGTGCTGGAAATCTCCGCCTCCATCGAAGAGATGGCCTTGAGCTTACGAGAAACCACCGGCAACGTCGAAGGACTGGCGGCTTCTGCCGAGCAGACCGCCAGCTCGGTGACGGAGATCAGCTCCTCCATTGCCCATGTCCATGACAATGCCCAGCAGACCGCGGAACATTCCGACAAGGTGCGTCGGCAGGCCCAGGAAGGAATTGTAGCGATGACCGCCACGCTGAAGACCATGCGCGAGATCGAGGCGAGCAGTGAAGAGTCCTACGGCGCCATCAACCGTCTCTCGACCCACACCGCCAGGGTCGGTGAATTTCTTAATGTCATCAACGACGTGGTGGAGCAGACCAACCTCCTCTCGCTGAACGCATCCATCATCGCCGCCCAGGCCGGCGTGCGCGGCAAAGCCTTTGCCGTAGTGGCTGAGGAAGTCCGGGCTCTGGCACACCGGACCTCCGCCTCCACCAAGGAGATCGAGGAACTGGTCAAGAACATTCAGAAGGAGAGTGCCGCGGTACAGCGGACGGTCACCCAGGGGAAGGACAAGGTTAGCGCCGGTGTCAAAATTTCGTCAACCGCCAACGAATCCTTGATGAAGATCGAGGCGAGCGCCGCCGAGTCATCACAGATGGTCAAAAAAATTGCCGGCGCCACCCTGGAGCAGGCGGCCGCCAGCAAGCTCATCACCGAAGAGACGGAAAAAAACCTGAGCAGGGTAAAGCAGCTAAGCAAAGCCATTCAGGAACAGGAAAAGGGAGCGGCCCTCATCGTAAATTCGCTGGAGAACATGCGTGACGTGTCGCAGCAGATCACTTCAGCAACCCAGGAACATTCCCGCGGTAACCGCCTCTATCTGAAGAGCGTACTGGAAGACAACGATAAGGTGAAAGGGCTCAAGGATACTTCACTGCAGCAGCTGGTGGTGAGTGAGCGGGTTGCCAATTTCGTCAGGGAGGCGGGCTCCCTGATTGAGGCTAACGCCGAAGAAGCAAAACAGATCGTGAGCGAGATCGAGTCGATCCAACGGCTTACCGACAAGCTCAAACAGGAACTGGAACCATTCCGGACCGACCATTCAGTCAGCGGCTTTCCGGTCAGCGGCTGATGGGAAAGCCGGCTTTCTGCCACGCAACCAGGCCGCCGGCCAAGTTGTAAATGGTGCTCCCCTCCCTTTGGCCAAGGACCTTCGCCGCCACCCTGCTACGGCCGCCTACGGCACAGTAAACCACTACCGTTCCAGTCGCCGGCAGCTCCTGCAGCCGCCTTGATAATTCCGCCAACGGAATCAGCTTTGCCCCCTTGATCTTGCCGGCAGCGAACTCGCCGGCGGTCCGCACATCCAGCAGCAACGCCCCGCCAGCGTCAAGGAGCCGTTTTGCCTCTACGGGCCCGACTGTTTGATATCTGCCACCGAACAAAAAATGGCGGGCCAGCAACACGCCCCCCACCGCAACAACTGCACCTACTATCACCTGCCCATCCATAGCAAACACCTCTTACCCTCTTGAATAACTTAACGGACAACAAGGTCAAAACCAGCACGCGGATAACATCTGATAAAATCGGATCAAAGCAGATTAAACATTAAGCAAAAGGGTTTTGAAACAAAGCTTTTAAAATCCGCCTTTCCCGATTTGATCCGTGTGCAATGGGTTTAATCTTTTGTTTAGATTATGCATGTGGACTTCACGTTCAGCTCCCCAGTTGCAACACCTTGACCAGCTCGGTCACGATCTCGTCCTTGAGCGAATAGCACATCCGAGTCCCCTCCCGCCTGGACTCCAGCACTCCGCTTTCCTTCATCACCTTGAGATGCTGGGAAACAACCGCCTGGGGGATATTCAGACACTCCCAGATTTCCTTGACGCAGGAACAGTGCTGAGCCAGTCCGGCCGCAATCTGCAGCCGCACCGGATGCCCCAGGGTCCTTAGCAGCAGTGCCTTATCCTGAAGATTCATCATCATTAGTTCACCTGACTATGGGGAAGCCGTTGCGGTACAGGCCGACAATGCCTTCAGCCACGTTGTATACTTCGCGGTATCCTTTTTCTGCCAGGAACCCCGCGACCATATTGGAGCGAGAGCCTACCGCGCAGTAGACCACAATGGTTCTGTTGCGGGGGATCTCCCCCAGGCGGCGCTCGATCTCGCTGATCGGAATCAGTACCGCCCCCTTCAGGCGGGCCTGGCGGAACTCTTCAGGGGTCCGAACATCGAGCAGATAGATGTTGCGATTTTTTTCCAGAAGCGCCTTTGCCTCCACCGAGTTAAGGTTCCGGTAGCCGCTAGCCAGAGCCAGGGTGGTGGTGAGCAACAGCAACGCGCCGACAATGATGATCTTTTTCATGGCAATAGTCCCTTCTTGATAACCTCAGACTTCCAACGTGTAACCCACCTGCGCCGGTTGTAGCTGGCCGGGGAACTCCTTCTGCAGCCTGGCCGCCGCGGCAAAACCGGTGCAGTGGCTAACGCAGAGTTTGTGAATCTTGTAGCCGCGCAGCGCCTTGATGGTTTCATCCAGCTGGGCCGGCGGACAAAAGCCGAGATGGGTCCCGCCGATCACGGCGTAGACCTCGGCAATACCGCTCCTGAGCCGCGCCTGCTCAATGGTGTTTATGAGACCCGCATGGCAGCATCCCAACAGCAGCACCAACCCTCTGGCAGTGGGGATTACCAGCGACTGGTCGTCTATCAGCGGGTCGGCCGCGCAACCGGTCTCGTCGCAGAACAGACCGGCATCCCCCGCTTCGAAGGCGTTTGTCCGGGGCACCTCGCCGGTCAGAAAGATGCCGCCGGCAATCTCCCGATAGCTCTCACTGAAATTGAAGCTGGCCCCGAGCCCCCGCAGAAATGCTTCCTCATAAGGAATGCCGATGGCAGTGCTCTCACCGGTATCCTTCAGCCGGTAGCGTCGGGCGAAGACGCCGGGGTGAGCAAAAATCTCCTTGCCGCCACAGCTGGCGAGCAGGGGCCACAACCCGCCGGTATGATCGTAGTGGCCATGGGAAAGAGCCACCCGCCTGACGCCATGGAGGTCCCGATTCAACCGCTGGGCATTATGCAGCAGGGTCCCGCCCTGACCGGTGTCGAACAGTACGGCCCCGTGCTCCCCCTCGACCAGCACGGCGAAGCCGTGCTCGCCGAGGGTGCCGCCAATCGGGCCGACGCTGTTGTCGCAGAGCACGGTGAAGCGCATGGTCATTTACAGCACTCTTTCGACGATTTTGGTACCCCGAGCTTAGCCAGGATGTTGATCATCGGGCACCACTTGCTAAAGCCCGACTGAAAAAGATTCAGACCGATAAAGGCGGTGAACCAGAGCCAGTTCGGGCTGTGGTAATGAGCCAACGCCACCGATAGCATAACTAAAAAGCCAGCAATAATCCTTAACCATCTTTCAATGTTCATGTTTGTCGTGTCTCCTTTGTATTTAGTGATTATGCTATAGAGACGCATTGCAATGCGATTCTACCAAACCGTCCCTAGGACCTCACCATCTCCGCCACCTTGCCGGCCACGTTGCCAGTCAACACGGCGCAGATCCCCTTGTGTTCCGCGGTAATCAGCTTGCAGCAGGTGGCGCTGTAGGTCTGCTTGAACCAGTGCTGCAGCTCTTTGGTCAAGCGGATCGCCCGTTTGCGGTCATCGGGTAACACCAGACCCAGTGCCATAGTCCCGCCAGCCACGGCGCCGCAGATACACCCTGCCCCGGAGCCACCGCCAAAGCCGGCGGCCAGTTTCACCACCTCATCGGACAGCTCGGGACGTACTCCGTTTTTTACCGCAGCCAGCACCGCTTCGGCGCAATGCATCCGCCCCGAACGAAACAGGGCCTCAGCCTCATTTTTTACCAACTCCACTTGGCCGCCAATGGCATCTGGTTGTTTTTTCTTCAGACTGAACATAGTGCCTCCATAAACAGTAGTCAGGAGCCAGAAGTCAGGAGTCAGAATAAAACCATTCTGGATTCTGACTTCGGGCTCCTGGATTCTTTTCCTATACCCTGCCAACCGCACTGTGCCTTTCCTTCCACGACTGCACCATGTAGTAAAGGATCGGGATGGTGACCCGGGAGAGGGTGGTGGAGGCGATCTCGCCGCACATGAGGGCGATGGCGAGCCCCTGGAAGATCGGGTCAAAGACGATGACGAAGCTTCCGACCACCACCGCCGCCCCAGTCAGGAGCATCGGCCGGAACCTTACCGCCCCGGCCTCGATGATCGCCTCGTCCAGCGGCAGCCCCTCATGGCGCTTCATCTCGGCAAAGTCGATAAGGATGATGGAGTTTCGGACAATAATGCCAGCCAAGGCGATGAAGCCGATCATACTGGTGGCGGTGAAAAAGGCCCCGAACAGGGCATGCCCCGGCAGGATGCCGATCAGAGTGAGCGGGATCGGTGCCATGATCACCAGCGGCGTGGTGAAGTCCCGGAACCAGGCGACTACCAGCACATAGATGAGGATCATCACCGCGCCGAAGGCGAGCCCCAGGTCGCGGAATACCTCATAGGTAATATGCCACTCGCCGTCCCATTTGAGTCCCGGCTTTTCCTCGCTCCAGGGCTGGCGCGACGCCAACTGTTCAATTTTATAGCCACCAGGAAGCTGGATCTTGTCGATTTCCTTCTGCATCTTGAGAATGGCGTAAACCGGAGCCTCCACCACCCCCGCCACGTCACCGATAACATAGACGACACTCTTCAGGTTCTTCCGGTAGAGGGTCTTCGCCTCGTTCTGCTCGCTTACCCTGACCAGCTGGGAGAGCGGGACATTACCCCGGGGCCCGGGGAGATAAATGGAAGAAAGGGCGGCGAGGGAACTCCGTTGGGCCTGTGGCAGCCGGAGGTTGACCGTCACCGGCTCCTTCTCATTAGGTAGATGCAGCAGCCCCACATCCATCCCTGCCACTGCCACCTGCAGGGTCTTGGCCACCTCTTCGGTGGCGATCCCGGAAATGGCGGCCTTCTCCTTATCCACGGCAAAGGTATATTTCCCCTGGTTATCCTCCACATACCAGTCGGTGTCCACCACCCCCGGCGTGCTTTTGAAGATCTCCTTTACCTGTCGGGCAATTTCAAGCCGGCTCGCCTGGTCCGGCCCATAGACCTCGGCCACCAGGGTGGAAAGGACCGGTGGACCGGGGGGAATCTCAGCTACCTTGACTCTGGCATTATACCGGTCAGCAATGGCCTTAAGGGCGGGCCTGATTCGCTTGGCAATGTCGTGGGACTGGTCTTTGCGCTCTTCCTTGTGCACCAGGTTTACCTGGATGTCGGCCAGGTTGGCACCCTTGCGCAGGTAATAGTGACGAACCAGGCCGTTGAAGTTAAAGGGGGAGCTCACCCCGACATAGGTCTGAAAATCGGTCACCTCCGGAACTTTACGGAGGGCGTCCCCCATCTCCGAGGTGATGCTGGCGGTCTCCTCCAGGGTGGTCCCGTCTGGGGCATCGATGATCACCTGCAGCTCGCTCTTGTTGTCGAAGGGGAGCATCTTCACCGTGACCGCCTTGAAGTAGACCAGCGAGCAGGAAAGGAGTAGCAGCACCACCACGCAGGCGAGGAAGCCGTTGCGCACCACCCGGTCATGAAGCAGCCGGCCCATGGCTCGCCTGTAGAACCTGGTCAGCGCCGATTCTTCAGGAGGAGCGCCAGTACCATAGTGGGACTCCCCCTTCATCAGCCGGTAGGCAAAATAGGGGGTGACAATGAAGGCGATCAACAGCGAAAAGAGCATCGCCATGCTCGCTCCGACCGGGATCGGGCGCATATACGGCCCCATCAGACCACCAACAAAGCCCATGGGGAGGATCGAGGCGATTACCGCGAAGGTGGCGAGCACCGTCGGATTGCCGATCTCGTCCACCGCCATGATCGCCCCCTCCAGCGGCTGGAAGCGGGTGGTGGTAAAGTAGCGGTGGATATTCTCCACCACCACGATGGCGTCGTCCACCAGGATGCCGATGGAGAAGATCAGGGCGAACAGGGTGATCCGGTTCAGGGTATAGCCGATCAGATAGAAGATCAGAATGGTGAGGGCGAGAGTGACCGGGATCGCTATCGCCGCCACCGCACCGGCCCGCCACCCCATGAAGATCGCAATCAGGATCGTCACCGAGAGGGCCGCCAGGAACATATGGAACAGCAGCTCGTTGTTCTTTTCCCGGGCGGTTTCCCCGTAGTTGCGGGTTACCGTCACCTGCACGTCGGCGGGGATTACCCGCCCCTTGAGGAATTCCACCTTCTTCAGCAGATCGTCAGCCACCCAGGTGGCGTTGGCCCCCTTGCGCTTGGCGACAGAGATGGTCACCGCCGGATAGGTAGCAAACTTGTTGCCGCTGATTCCCTTCTGGGCGGCGGCAGGACCAAGGCCAAAAAACACGTAGTCCTTCGGCTCGGCAGGGCCGTCCTCAAGCCTGGCCAGATCGGCCAAATAGACCGGCCGGCCGTTATGCACCGTCACCACCAGCCGCTTCACCTGTTCCACATCGGTAAAGAAATCGCCGGTCTCCACCAGGTATTCGCGGTTGCCTGAAGAGAAAGTGCCGGCGCTAAGGGCACTGTTCCCCTTTTGCAGGGCGCCGATCACCTGGAGCGGCGAAAGCTGGTGGGCAGCCAACCGGCCGGCATCGAGCTGAACCTTGAGCTGGCGCTGCACCCCGCCCTTCACCTCGATGGCCGCAACATTCTCGCTCTTCTGCAGTTCATCGCACACCTCCCGCGCCACCCGGCGCAGGGTATAGTGGTCATAGCGGTCGGACCAGAGTGTCAATGCCATGATCGGCACATCGTCGATCGATTTCGGCACCACCAGCGGCTCGGCAGCGCCGGCAGGGAGGAGATTGCGGTTACTCATCACCTGGTTATAGAGCTTGACCAGCGATTTTTCCATGTCCTCGCCGACCAGGAAGCGGACCGTGACGATGCCGAGCCCTGGCTTGCTTGCCGTATAGACGTATTCGACCCCCTTGATCTCCCACATCTTGCTCTCGAACGGCTTTACCACCCGCTCCTCAACCTCCTGTGGGGTGGAGCCGGGCATGGGGAGGTAGATGTCGATCATCGGCACCACAATCTGCGGTTCCTCTTCCCGCGGGGTGACGATCAGCGCATAGAGCCCGAGCAGCAGCGAAGCGCCGACTATCAGCGGCGTCAGCTTGGAATTAATGAAGGCGCGGGCCACGTGCCCAGCAAAACCGAGGTTGTTCATGAAAGCTCCTGGGAAAATAATAAACTCGCCACAGAGGGCGCAATCGCTTAAGGAGTCAGGAGTCAGGAGCCAGAATCCAGAATGATTATATTCTGACTTCTGACTCCTGGATTCTTGAGTTTATCCCTCTATGGCCAACGGTTTTCTCATTCCACTTTAGCCCCGTCCGTCACCAGCGCCACGCCGCTCGTCACGATCCGCTCGCCGTCGGCGAGGCCGGAGAGGATCTCTTGCTGGTCGCCAAGGGTCTTGCCGGTTTTCACCAACCGCATCCGGGCAACGTTTTCCTTATCCACCACCCAGACCGAGATAAGTGCCCCCCGCTCCACCAGTGCCCCACGGGGTACCAGCAATCCCTTTTTTTCACCGACGCTGAACATGGCGCGGCCGTAGAGCCCGGAACGGATAGCCGTGCCGGTCAGATCAACCTTGACCAGGAAGGTCCGGCTCAGCGGGTCGGCGTTCGGATAGACCTCGGCAACCTTGCCGGTCTGCTCCGCAGCCACCCCGTCGATGGCAACCCTGACCGTCTGGCCGGTCTTCACCTTCCCCAGCAATGATTCCGGGGCATTCACCTCCAGCCGGTAGCGGCCCTCCTCTTCCACGGTCATCAGCGGCATCCCAGGGAAAACCGTCATTCCCACATCCAGTGCCTTGCCGGTGACCACCCCGGCCAGCGGTGCGCTTATCCGCGTGTAACCGGCCACCGTCCCGGCCGCGCGGGATGCTTCCTTGGCTTGGGACAGCCGCGCCTGAGCGCGCGCCACTCCCTGGACCGCAACTTCCCTTTCCGTCTGGCGGCCGTCAAATTCCTGTCTGGTCACGGCCTGTTCCTGAAGCAGCTTCTGATAGCGCTCAAAGGTCACATCTGCCAGCTTCTTGCGGGCCACGGCCTCATCCAGTCCGCGAAGCGCTTCCTCCACACCCGCCGCAGCTCCTGCGGCTCCTGCCGTACTTTCGTTGGCTTCCAGTGTCGCCAGCAGCTTCCCCTTGGCGACCCGTTCTCCATCCCGCACCAGAACGGCTGTTACTGTTGCAGGAATACGGGCGGCGAGCAGCGCCGAATTCCGTGCCTTGACAGTCCCCACCGCCTCAAACAGATCGGGGACGTTGCCGGAAACCACCGCCAGCACTGTCACCCCTTTGACGACCGGGGCATTCCCCTTGGCACTCGCCTCTTTTCCCTTTTTCCCGCAGCCTCCCCCCACTGCCAGCAGAGTTGCCAGCATAAGACAGCCGAGTGCCGCCGATAGCTTCCTCATTGCATAACCTCCTTCATAAATATCCCTGCAGCATGGTAAAGCTGGCCGGTGGCCAGCGCATAGTTGCTCTGGTTATCCACCAAATGCGCCCGCGCCCGGTTGAGAGCGGTCTGGGCATCAAGCAGTTCCACCATGGTCGAGATGGAATTTTCAAAGCGCCGCTCCACCAGCCGGTGTCCCTCCTCGGCGTCCAGCAAGGTATTGCTCGCCATTTCCAGACACTTGCCCGCCTCCTCGCGCCGCAGATAGCTCTCGGTGACCTGGTAGGCGATCTCTTGCCGGTATCTTTCCAGGTATTCGTCTGCAGAACTTTTCAGGGCACTCGCCTTGCCAAGATCATTCCAGCGGCGCAGCCCATCGAACAGCTCCCATCTGAGCGTGGCGCCGACCATCCAGCTGTCGTTGTCCCGGCCGAACGGGGTGTTTTTATCATTCATCTGGTAGGTGGCGCTTCCGTAAACGGTGGGAAGAAACGCGCTACGTGCCATCTTCAAGCCACTGCCAGCCTTGGCCACCCCCTGCTCCATCTCCTTTAGGTCCGGCCGGTTCGCCAAGGCGAGCCTGACCAGTTCCTCATTCCCCATGGCCAGTTCCGCCGCCTTCAGTTCCTCGGCGATATCGAACCCCGCCCCAGCTCCGCTCCCGGTGGCAAGGGCCAGGCGCAGATGCGCCAGGCGCAGATCGTTAATGGCAGTCAACTGCTGCTGTTCCATCTCCGAGAGAAAGGCCCTGCTCCGCAACTCGTCAGATTTCAGGCCAACGCCCGCTTCGTTTCTGACCTTGGCGAGCCGCATATGTTCCTGGGCCGTCGCCGCACCATTTTCGGCTGCCGCCAATTGCGCCTTCGCCTTTTGCACTTCGAGATAAGCGGTGAATACCCGAAACGCAACTTCCTCCCGGCGCCGTTCCAACGCGAAGCGCCGCGCCCCTTCTTCAAACTTTGCCTGGTCGACAGTGCTGCCAACCGTCATATCGAAAAGCGTCTGTTCCACGGTGAGAGCGGTCCTGAAGTCAGAGCGCGCCCGCGGATGATTGAGATTGTCGATCAGGAAATCGTTGCTGGTAAAGCGGGCCTCGTCCAGCTTCATCATAAAGACGCGGGTCGGGGCATTAGACGATGCCGCCGTCTCCTCCAGGTAAATCCGGGGGAGGTAGCGGCTACGGCTTGCCCAGACGTCCTTCTCCGCCGCCACATGCTCATAGGTGGCCGCCTTCAGCAGATGGTTCTCCGCAAGGGCTAGATTTATCGCCTCTTTCAGGGAAACCTTCATCTCTTCGGCGCGCAGCTGGAAAGGCAGCACCAGGGCCATCGCCAGCAATAGAATCGTCGTTTTCACCCGCAGCTCCTCCAATCTCATCCGCCTCAAACTTAAAAACAGAATATAGTAAATATCATATATAGTATGGCCAGCATATTGTCAAGCTTTAAACGTATCGCGGTAATCATTTATGTTGTTTGGGGAATCCTGCGCGAGGGCAGCATACCGTGTCAGCTTTGCATTATACCCACACAGCATCCGGAGGCGACCGTACCAGGCCGAGGTCGCGCTAACGCTGGTAGCGCTTAACTATGGTGTTGTCTCTCTCCAGGTTTCTGCTGGGGGCCGAGGTAGCGCTGAAATACATTGACAAAAGGCGGGACGGGTTTTAGACTGTGGACCTCGTGCGAGGTGCCCTAGTGTTTAACCGGAAAAAATGGCAGAAACGGCTCAAGGTGATCCTCTCCCTGGACAACCATCCGGGTCATATTGCTGCGGGATTCGCCGTCGGAGTCTTCATCAGCTGCACCCCCTTCTACGGCCTCCACACCCTGTTGGCCATCGTGGCAGCCTTTGTCTTCCGCCTGAACAAACTGACCTGCATCACCGGCTCGTGGGTGAATACCCCCCTGACCGTCATTCCTGTCACCGCTCTGAGCTACAAGCTCGGCAGGGTCCTGCTCGGCCGCTCTCCCCAGGAGCTGCAGATTACCGAGTTTTCCTGGCAGTTCCTGAAGACCCACGCCAGCTCCCTGATTCTCGGTTCTTCAATACTCGGCTTTGGCGCCGCCGTCATTGCCTATTTCTTATGCTATTACCTGGTGGTCCGCTTCCGCCGCAAGGACGTGGCCTTGGCCGCGCTCACCAAGGAAATGGAAGAGGTCGGCGAGGATCTCGAGTAAAATACGGCGACCTGACTCCTGACTCCTGACTCCTGACTCCTGACTACATCATTTCCCCAATAGCGGATTCAGCACCTGATAGGTAATATATGCCATCACCGCCGAAGCAGGTATGGTGAGGACCCACGCCCAGAGAATCCGGTACGCCACATTCCAGTTGACCGCACTCATCCGTTTCGAGATCCCCACCCCGAGGATGCTCGAAGTGATCACATGGGTGGTGCTGACCGGCATGCCAAAGAAGGCCGCCCCCTGAATGACCAATGCCGAGGTGGTTTCCACGCAGAAGCCATGTACTGGCTGGAGCTTGACGAAATCCCGCCCCACCGTCTTGATAATCCGCCAACCCCCAAGAGCCGTGCCAAGGGCCATAGCCACGGCGCAGGCTATCACGACCCACATCGGAATATGATCAAATCCGGGTAAATAGCCGTAGCTGACCAGGGCCAGGGTGATGACCCCCATGGATTTCTGAGCGTCGGCAGTCCCGTGGGAAAACGCCATGAATGCGGCAGATAACACCTGCAGTTTCCTGAATGCCTTATTCAAGCCATAGGGCGCCTTGTCCTTGAATAGCCACATGATCAACAGCATGAACAGAAATCCGAGGATGGTGCCGGCCACAGGGGAAAGGACCAACGCCAGGATAATCTTCTTCAGACCTTCCCAGTGCAGGGTCGCTGCCCCGGTATGGGCGATGACCGCCCCCATGATCCCGCCGATAATGGCGTGGGACGAGGAGGACGGGAGGCCGTAATACCAGGTGATGAGGTCCCAAATGATCGCCCCGGCGATCCCCGCCAGCACTACCATCTGGGTAACGTTCGCGGGATCGACAATCCCCTTGCCGATGGTGGTGGCCACCTTGGTGGAGACCATGGCGCCGGCAAAGTTGAGGATCGCAGCCATGATGATCGCCGACCGCACCGACAGGGCACGAGTCGAAACGCAGGTGGCAATGGCGTTGGCCGTGTCGTGAAAGCCGTTGATATAGTCGAACAGAAGCGCTGCGGCAATGACCAGGAACAGCATCAGCAACGTCGCATCAAGCATTTTTTACCACCACGCTTTCGAGAATGTTGGCGGCGTCCTCGCACTTGTCGGTGGCGCGCTCCAGCGTTTCGTAAATCTCCTTCCACTTGATCAGCTGAATTGGGTCCTTCTCTTCGTCGAACAGCCGACTGACCGCTTCGCGGCAGACCCGGTCCACCTCGTTTTCCAGGGCATTCACCTCGACACAATACTCTGAGATCGGCTCCAGCCGGCCACCCAGCAAGGCAACCGCCTTTTCGATGGTCTGGCAGGACTTGAGGATGATGAAGGCCAGCTCCTTTGCTTCCGGCGTCGGTTTTTCCACGTTATACATGACGACGCGCTGGGCGGAGGCGTCGATCAGGTCGAGGATATCGTCGAGCGCCGCGGAAAGGGCATAGATGTCCTCCCGGTCGAGGGGGGTAACGAAGCTTTTGTTCAACTTCTTGATGATGTCGTGGGTGAGCGCGTCCCCCTGGTGCTCCACATCCTTGATCTTGCGCTGGCTGGCAACCGGATCGTGAAAGTTGTCAAGCATATCCTTCAACAGCTCTGCCCCTAGAACAATATTGCGCGCCATCCCCTTGAACAGGACAAAAAACTTCTCTTCCTTTGGAATAAGACCGAACATTTCTACCTCCGCGACGGCCACCCATTTGCGGCCGGAGAAAATTTGTATAACAGCTATGACATAGCACAACTTCGTCAAACTTGCCACAACTAAGTACAAAACTGCCCATGTCCCGGCTACTTCGGCACGCTTTAGGATTGCTTTTGCCCGCGACTTCCTCTAAAGTAGCCGCAGCAAAATAGTGTCCATCCGGAAACGCCGGATGTGACACTATTCAGTTTCCAATTCGGAAACGAGGATTTTTTTGTCCTGGCAAGGAAATCGAGGGGTTGCGCGGAGGCGTACGCCAGTACGCCGCACAAGCAAGACCGAAGATTGACGCCGCCAGGGCGAAAAAGGACCGTTTCCGGATGGAAACTAAATAACCAAGGAGTAATTGCCATGGAACCACTTCACGCCGCCGTCCTCGGCACCCTGCAGGGACTTACCGAAATCCTGCCGATCAGCAGCTCGGCCCACCTGATCCTGGTCCCCTGGCTGTTCCACTGGCCGGAATCGGGGCTCACCTTCGACGTTGCCCTCCACCTGGGGACCCTCATCGCCCTGGTTCTCTATTTCTGGCGCGACATCATCGCCATGGCCGGCGACTTCACCGCCACCCTCCGCGACGGCAGGTTTGATACCCCGCAACGACGGCTACCGTGGTTGATCATCGCCGGCTCGATCCCGGCCGCCATCGTCGGCAAGACACTGGAAGGCCCGGTTGAGGATATGTTCCGCGCCAATCCCGCCCTGATTGCGGTTATGCTGATCGGCTTCGGCCTGCTCCTCTTCGCTGCCGACTGGTTCGGCGCCAAGCGGCGCAATATAGGTGCCATCACCCTGCAAGCCGTGCTGATAATAGGCCTGGCCCAGTGCCTGGCACTGGTGCCGGGCGTCTCCCGCTCCGGCATCACCATCACCGCCGCCCTGCTGCTCGGCTTTGACCGGCACAGCTCGGCCCGCTTCTCGTTCCTTCTCTCCCTCCCCATCGTGGCCGGCGCTGCCTTGTTGAAACTTGGGCATCTCGCCAAGGACGGCATTCCTGCGGGCGAAACGGTGCCGCTTTTGATCGGCATCGCCAGCTCGGCACTGTTCGGCTACTTCAGTGTTGCCTTGCTCCTCAAGTACGTCCAGCGACACTCCGTGGCCCCCTTCGTCTGGTACCGGCTGCTGGCCGGTGCCGGCGTGCTGCTCGCGATCTTCGCCATCCAATAACCACTTCTAATTATTCACCGTTCATGCTATATTCCCCAGGTAGCTAACAGGCTGTTGAAAAACGTAGCGAGGAAGGCCAAATGCAAGGCGCACGGAGCGCAGCTACCGAGACATATCAAATAGATAGGTGAGGTAGCGAGCACCGCGCAACGCAGCAGATGGCCTCCGCAGTAGTTTTTCAACAGCCTGCTAATCGTTGCATGGGGGGAAACCATGTCTGGCGGCATCAAAGATTGGCCAGAGGATGAACGGCCCAGGGAAAAGCTGTTGAAACGTGGCACTGGGGCCCTGAGCGATGCCGAACTGCTTGCCCTGATCATCCGGACCGGCGATGCGGCAAGCGGCCAGAGCGCCATCGACCTTGGTCGTCAGCTGCTGCTCGAATTCGGCGATCTGCGCACCCTGGCAACCACCTCTGCCGCAGAAATCTGCCGGATCAAGGGGACCGGCCCGGCCAAGGCGGCCTCCATCAAGGCTGCGCTGGAACTGGCCAGCCGCTGCCAGGCCCGCCAATTCGAGACCCTGGAGCGGTTCACCGCCCCCTCTCAGGTGTTCGAGCACTTTCACCACGAATTCCGCGACTGCCGCAAGGAATATTTCCTCGCCCTGCTCCTCGACGGCAAGAACCGGATCATCAAGCGGGTCCAGATCTCCGAAGGCTCCCTGAACCAGAGCATCGTCCACCCCCGGGAGGTGTTCAACCCCGCGGTGCGCGAATCGGCCGCCGCCATCATCCTGGTCCACAACCACCCCTCCGGCGACCCGACCCCAAGCAGGGAAGATATCCAGATCACCCGCCGGCTGAAAGAGGCGGGGGAACTGATGGGGGTGAAGGTGCTCGACCACATCATCATCGGCGACGGCGCCTTCTTGAGCTTCGTCGCCCAGGGGATGCTTTAGTAGAGCAGGCTGATGGCTGAAGGTCCGAGGTCAGAGGTTCGCGGTTCGCGGTTCGCGGTTCGCGGGAAAAGCCAGATTTTTTTGCAGATAGGTCTAACGTCAAGTATCGTAAGAAATGAATACAATGCCGACGAGGTGCGAATTGAAAAAGGACTCGGAGAAGCTGTCGAAGGCCACTGATCGCTCTAAGCCGCTTCTGGCAGCACAGGCCATGGCCCTCCAGGAATGGCAGGTAGAGGCGATCAAGGAAGGTATTGCAGCGGCAGAGCGAGGCGATCTGGTCGGCCATGACAAGGCTCTTGCCGTTCTTGAACGCTGGGGACGAAAAAAAATGCGGCTTGAACAGAATTTATCCAACAAATCGCCTACTCTGGGCGCATGCCATTCGCCCCTACCGATTTGTCCATCAAGGAGGCTCACCATGAAAAGATCGAATTGGCTGGTGCTGTTCGCGGCACTCTATCTCGCAACCGCGGGCGTCTGTTTTGGCTCCCCAGAGAAGCAAGCTACGGCACCGCAGGCGACCAAGGCTGAAATGGAGCGGAACAAAGGGGAGCAACAGCGACTGGAACACCGGCTGGGCGAGATCGGCAAGAAACTGGATGAGCTGGAGGCGAAGGCCAAGGCAAAGAAGGCGGAAGTCAAAGCCGATTACAGGAAGGAAATTGCGGCCTTGCGCAAGCAACAGAAGGGGTTGAAGAAGCAGCTCCGCGAGCTGAAGACGGCCAGCGGCAAGGCCTGGAGCGATCTGAAAGCCGGCACCGAGAACGCCATGGATGAGCTGGAAAAGGCGTACCAAAAAGCGGTGACGCATCTCCAGTAACCGGCCCTGTGTTCGTCCCTAGCAGCAGGGGCATTGTCCCATAACGCACTCAGAATCAGAAATCCAGCGGGCTTTTCGGCTCTTTCACCGTCCTCACCGGCACGCAGTGGGTGTAGATCATGGTCGTTTTCAGGCTGGCGTGCCCCAAAAGACTCTGAATGACGCGGATGTCGTAATTAGCCTGCAACAGGTGAGTGGCGAAGGAGTGGCGGAAGGTGTGGGCGGTGACGCGCTTCGGA
>JANXYN010000212.1 GCA_025356035.1 Geobacteraceae bacterium | reverse complement strand
GCCCCAAGTTCGGCCTTCCTGTCGAGATTCGGCAGAGCTGGTTCAGTGTGCTCGATGACCTGACCATCTGTTTCGACATCGACCAGGAGTTCGACTTTCCCCGTGATCAAAAGGACTCCAAGTTCCTCGCCTGTGCCATTTCCGCCAACGCCGACTATTTCATCACCGGCGACCGGGATTTCAGCGGCGCCCAGAAACTCCTCGCTACAACCATTCTTTCCGTCTCTCAATTCAAAAAACTCGTCTGTGAAAGGCTTGAGCCGGAATTGAATATTTAGGGTGTCTGTTTGTGTGAACTCGATTGCATGGAGGAAAGGGCAAATCCTTATAGCCGGAACCGTCCTGTTCATGCTATGTAGTACTCAAGGTGTTCACTGACTCCCGAAAGAGGCCAAGAATAATGATAAGAATTTCTCTAATTTCAATGGTGGTGGTACTTTCTCTTGCACGGGCGGTTACGGCAAGTGCGTCAGCAGTGATTGCCGTCGTACAGCCTACTTACGACTTTGGCTCCATCAGCCAGGGGAAAAAGGTTGAGCATATCTTCATTATCAGGAACAGGGGAGACGAACCGCTCGCCATCAAGAGCGTCAGGCCCTCGTGCGGCTGCACCGCAGTCACCACCAGCGTATCGGTTATTGCACCGGGCAAGCAGGGCGAGATCAAGGCTACCTTTGATTCCGCCAATTATTCCGGAGATTTCCATAAAACCGTGATGGTTGATACCAACGACCCCAAGACCCCCGCCTCCATACTGAACCTCAAAGGGACGATAATCGAAGAGCTCCAAATTGTCCCGGAGCATATCAACCTGGGGCGCGTAAGTTTCGATGTCATGCAAAAGTCGCAGATTACCGTTACAAATAAGGGAAGCAAGCTGTTGAAACTCACATCCATAATATCCACTTCTCCCCAGATCACTGCCGTGGCTGAAAAGAAACTGCTCCATCCGGGAGAGTCCGGGTCAATCAATGTCTCCGTAACCCCACGGAAAGGAGATCGGCTAGTCAGCGGTATCGTTACCATATTGACCGACAATCCGGCCAAACCTGAGGTCAGGATCTCAATATATGGCTCCCTTGCAAATTAATCGGCCGCAAGGCCCCCACTATCTTTCTTCCGCACAAAACTCCTAGAACCGAGCGTAAAACCGTGCATCTTCACGTTTATCCGTGTCTTGCCTGCTCCCTTGCGCCTTATGTCATCATCACCATTTTAAGCCTCGACACTTCTGGAAAGTTTCTGGAACATAAAAAAAGAGGGGAGGAAAACCCTCCCCTCTCAGGCAATCAATTGCTAAACTGCCTTAGTTACCTCATGGCGCCGGGTGGCAAGCAGTACACCTGGCGTAGAGCGGCATGTGCGTGATGAACAGGTCAGGCTTGCCGCCGCCAGGGTGGCAGTCGCTGCATGCATGGCCTGGTTTCATGGTGTTGATCCTCTGGTCCGCCAGCCTGGGTGGAACGGGTTGGCAAGTGCCCGTATGGCAGTTAGTGCATTTCGTGCCGAAATTATTGTACATGTTGATATGCGCATTCCCGAGAGGGCCCGTGGGGGAGTAGTCTTCCCATGCCGTCTCACCCAGTACCTTGTGGCAGTCGCCACACCTGGTGTAGACCTTAGTTCCGGTGTTCAGCTGTGACACGAACTTTTCACTGTCACCAAAGTGGCACGTTTCGCACGACCCGGTTTGCATGTCGGCCCTCTTGTCGCCAATCCAGGGCGGAGTAAGCTGTTTTGTACCGTCGTGACACGTTGTGCAGTCCTCGCCGAAATGTTTATACTTGTTGATATGCTGTTCACCGAGGAAGCTGTCGTGTTTGAAGTCGTCCGCATTCAACTGAAACGCGGGAAAGAGGTTGGGCAGATGTTTCGGGATACCCCAGGTATTGGTTTTGCCGGTGTGACAGAAATTGCACACACCGAGCGCGTACGAGGCATCCTTGCCGGTGGGGAATGTGCCGAACCCCTGCAGTGCAATATGCTGGGCGTTATCCTTGGCGAGGGTTGATGGGTTAAGGGCATGCGGCTCGCCGTGACATGTCGAGCAGAGCACGCCGCCCATGTGGCCAACCGAGTTCAGGTATTTGCCGAATGCCCCCGGTGTTGCGTTGGAACCATAGCCGGTATGACATTTAAACACGGAGGTTATGCCAGGGCTCGGATTATCACAGCTCGGGAGCGTGGATTGCATCCAGGGCTGCTTCAGCTGGTTGGTGGCGACACGCTGGTTGAGGTCGCCGTGGCAATCGGTACACCAGATGGCGGTCTTCCCCTTGTGGGCGTCACGGTAGCAGTTGACGTTGTTGCCCGGATGGCAGTCGTAGCAGTTCTTTGCAATGTTGGCGTCGTATTGCGACAGCACGATCGTATCCTTGACATGGAAGCGGTGCAGGACGTCCGAGAAGGAGTACTGGGAAACCTTGATGTTGGCGCTGGTGAAGCTGGCGCCGGGAAGAATCTTGTAATTCGGCCAGAGAAGGGGAAGTCCGGGGGCTTTGCCTTCGCCCGCGGCGGTATCGCCCATCGCCGGGTCCCAGTGGCACATGGAGCAACGGATCGGGCCGGGAACGCCATCACCGTCCGGGTCAAGGTAGTTGAAGTCAATTTTGCTGCTGTTCTGGCCATGCAACTTGCCGAGGTAGGCGAACGAGCCGGCCGGCGTTCTCGGGTAGCCGTTAGCCTGGGCCAGGTTCAAGTGGCAGGTGCAGCAGCCGCCGAAGGCGATCGGCACTACCGTGCTGGTCGTTGCGAGAACGGTTCCCGTGGAGTCCTTTACCATGACATTGGCGGTCAGGAACGGATCGCGGTTCGGTCCTCCGAGGGGGTCGATCATGGTATCGGCGCTGGTGCCGGTTCTAACCGCATACGCAGGTATGCCTTGCGCTATATAGACCTTCTTGGTGGGATCGTATTTCATTGCCCCGGCGAGACCGGTGCCGGTGATCCCTACCACCTTGCCGTTGACTACGGGTTGATAGCCGGGGAACATCTTGGGCCCAAACGCTATCCAGTTCATGAAATACGGGTCGGACTGGAGGATTGCATCGGTGTTTTCCACCATTGCAAACGATACGGTCAAGCCGCTGTCGCTCCCGATAATGATGGGATCCGTACACCCCTTTTTGAAAACCTGAGCCCGGATAGTGTTAAACGGGGGGAGGATCAGGAAGCCCTCGAACGTGGGGCATGCACAGTGCATCCCGAGGTCATTCTCCGCCACAACCTTGTACACGTCATTGACTGCTGCCGCTACCAGCGCCGTCCCGGCAAAGAACACCGCGATAACGGTAGACGCCGCCACTACTAACAATCTGTCCTTAACCCTTTTCATGGTACCTCCGTGTTGGTTTCCGAGGGGCTCCTCTTGCGCTCATTTGCTCCCCGGACCTTTTCGATGCAGCTGCTTCAACATCTAGATTGTTCCACCAGGGTGTTGCCTCATTTAGTTCTTGCTTGGGAAGAAAAATGGGGGGCGGTTGGTTTCGTAATGGCTCGACATTACAGGGGTTGCGGAGCCACGCCAGATTAAGCCCTTCCGCAAGGGTGCGGCATCTTTTCCATTTCAGAGATGGCAGGTTGGTCACTGGCCCGTCAAATGTAAGTCCCGTACATCGTTGGGTCCAAATATTAATATAATGCGATCATCTTGTTGCCATCAGCAAGATGTATGCCGGATAATTAAAATGCCATAATTGGCCGGCGTTTGGTCGTTAAGCGCATTCAGCATGAACTTTTGTTGTCTGGGAGTGCTGGCGAAATGACTAGAGTGACTGGCGAAATGGCTGGTAAGGTTGCTAATAGCCGGGAATTAAAAAGGTATTTAGCTTTTGGTCGCGCCGACAAGACCGTCATTTGGCGATTTTGCGATTATTCGGCGGGGCAGCTCTGCCGGGGGTAGGTGGTTGCCAAGGCGGACGACCCGGAATATATCGAGCTGTAACGTCCGAATCAACGAGTTGCTGGCATCCATGTTGCACTTGTGGTGTGGGGCCTGGGCAGGTTGGCCACCATGGGGTACATGAAGGAGGTATACGGCTTGACCGCCAAGGGAAAAGCGGGGTCGATGCTGGCGCTGGTCATCGAGGCGACCATTACCGGCAATTACCTCCCGGCGACGCTGAAGGTGGAGGAGACGGGGAACATCTTTCAGAACATGGAGCTGACCAGGCGCCTGGGTGAGAAGGTGAAGACGGCGATCAAGGAACAGATCGGACCCACGATACCGGCGGATCGGTCCATCTGACCTGGCAAGGCAGACTACGACCCTTTATTTAGCCACAGATAATGGCGGATATATCCTGACGGGGAGCTATAACGACGCCAAAGGCCGCCCCCTTGTGAAGTGAGCACCGGGTTCAGACAAAGGTTATGTTACAGTAAGCCGCGGACGCGCAAAGAGGTGCGCCGCTCCTCGCAAGTGGGGGTGTCTGCAATCCCCGGTGCGAAAGATGTTGAGGTGTCCTGTCCATTGTTGACAGGACACCTCACAAACATCTGACCGGACACTGCTGGCTTGAACCCTTTCAACCCTGGTAGCAAACGCCCGTCAGTCGAATCGACTCCTCCCACAACGCACGATTCAGCTCATTATGCCTGGTACTGCACGGCATGCGCACCTTAACCGGAGCGCCGCGCAGCTGAAACCAACATTTGGGCCCATAGTACGCACCTGTGTGCGTATCGTCGACGGCGGCACGCAGCGTCGGTAACGCGCCCCGAGACGCATGCTGACCGAAGAGATTCATAAACCCCGCATAAGCATATTTCTGGAGGTTGGTAACGGTTCCCCCCGGGTGAGCGGCTACACTGGTCAACCAGGGTACCCTGCGACCGAGTTCGAGCATAAAGGCGAGGTTGGCGAGCTTCGACTGGCCGTAGGCAAAAAACCGGGACAGATTTATTTATCGTTCATTAGCATCAAATAGATCTGTCCCGGTTTTCTCAGTCCCGGTTTTCTCATAAACATGCCGCCAGAGATTGACTTTCGCACCTGTGTTAACGTTATAATTCCGTAGTAGTAGTAGAATTCCTGGGGAATTTTGGGGGACATATGTGTGAAAATGGGGACAGATTTATTTATCGTTCTTTAACACCAAATAGATGTCCCGGTTTATTCCCTAATTGAATATGCCAACAATAATTATAGCTTTAACCGACAGGAGTAACTCTTGTTTTGGGTATATGTAATATTTATTATCGTCTGGATATTACTTCTGAGCTTTTTCTGGGTAGTAATTTCTTCGTTCATATTCTTTCACAAATCAAGATCAACGAACCAATTATATGGAAAAAATACAAATCATTTACTCGCAGCGCTGATACAGCAAAAATATTTGACAAAATAGTGAACGATGAAATCCAGAAGTGGAATACACGGCACGATTTAAGTCTGAAATTGTTTACATATATGTTTTTTATTACAATAGTGTCAACGTTTTTGATTTGTTACATAAAAAGACCTTAGGGAAAAACTGAGGGAAAAACTGGGACATAATACGCATTTCAGCGCAGACATTTCTTTATGCAAAAGGAGTCCCAATGGAGCTTAACAACGACGAACCCCTTCGCAAGGGTCACCGGCTTGCCGTTATCATCTGCTCTTTCATGATCGCCAGCGTCTTCGTCTACGCCGGGGTGGTGGAGTACTTGGCAGCGATGAATGCCCCGTTTCATGGCTTTTCCCTTATGCCTGCGGCTGTCTACGACAAACTGCGGCTGATCCTCCTCGGTCTGGCCCTCGTTGATTTCGCCCTGATCCCGTACATGCGCAACCGCGCCCTGGCTGGCAGCCGCCGACCCGGCACGACCTCCACTGGCAACCTGCCGGAGCCGGTGATGCGGCTCATAACAGCAAGCATGATCTCCTTCGCCCTCTGTGAATCCATAGCCATCTACGGCCTCGTCCTATTCCTCCTCATCGCCCTCGCCGCCTTCGCCATCCATTTCCCCCGCTACGCGCGCTGGCAGGAGTGGCTGCAGGGGATGCCGGAGGCAAGCCATGAATGAGAATACAAAAAAATAAGCATAAGGCCAAAATAAGCATAAGGGCCAGATCTACACCTAAGACATTGTCACGGGTGTAGACCTGGCCCTTTGTGATTTATGACCCTTGGTGATTTACCTTTTTCTCCATTTTTGTCCACATATTAATCTGCAAAAGCGTTATAATTATTACATAAAGAGGTCACTAGACTCCCACGATGTCTGTGGGGGGGAACTAAAAAGATAAGGAGGGTTGTATGAAAAAAATCATGCGTATCGTCCTTGCAGTACTGGTTGTGTTCATGGTAAATGCGCTGCCTGCGTATGCCGCCGATCATGGTGGACGCGGTGGATATAGTGGTCATGGGGGATATGGTGGCCACGGTGGATATGGTGGGCATGGTGGATATGGTGGACACAGCGGACACGGCGGACACTTTGGGGTAGGTGTGTTCGTCGGGCCGGGATGGTGGCCGGGATGGTGGGAACCATACCCGTACCCCTATTACCCATACCCCTATTATCCGTACCCGTATTACCCCTATTATCCACAGTCGCCTAGCATAGTGGAACAGCAGCCTGAAGTATACGTGCAACCAGCCCCACAAAAGGAAGAATCTTACTGGTATTTCTGTCGGGAGCCGCAGGGCTACTATCCCCACGTAAAGAAGTGTCCGAAGGGGTGGCTTAAGGTTATTCCCCCGAGCCCACCGGACGGAGAGGAGTGATTTTATGCTTAGCAAGCGCATGCAAAGATATATAACATTATTAGCATTGCTGGTATTGAGCGGATGCGCGACGATGCCGGCAGGCCCAAGCGTGCTGGTCCTTCCGGCCCCAGGTAAGCCATTTGAGCAATTCCAGGTCGAGGACATAACCTGTAGACAGTGGGCCGGCCAGCAGATTGGCATGAGCGCGCAAGAGACAGCCAACCAGACTGCAGTCAAAGGGGCTGCCGTCGGGACTGCAGTCGGCGCAGGTGCCGGTGCGCTCATAGGGGCGGCTTCCGGTAATGCGGGCGCCGGCGCAGCTATCGGCGCCGGGAGCGGACTACTGGTCGGGTCGGCAGCAGGCTCCAATGCCGGCCAAGCATCTGAATTTGAAGTCCAGCGCAGGTATGATAATGCGTACATTCAGTGCATGTATGCAAAGGGGAATCAGATTCCCGGCCGGGTGCAACGTTATCGGGTACGGAGAGTCAGACCTTCGTCGCCGCCACCGCCCGATTCGGACTCCGTGCCGCCTGACTATGTCCCCGCTCCCCCATCCACGAGGTAAATGCCTCGTTACCGGCGGCCGAAGAATCATGCCGATCACAAAGGCCAAGTTCGCAATGGACTTGGCCTTTGTCGTCTGAAGGTAACCACTGGATGGCGCTTCGCCCGCTGGCAGGAGTGGCTGCAGGCGGATACAAAATAATGCTTGCTCACTACACTGGAACGAGATATATCCTTATCCAGCCTTATCATACAATCAAAGCCGCGGCTTGACCGCAGTTGGCCTCCCCGATTCCCTTAGCAGCAAAGCTGCTTGTGGTGGCAGCAGTAGAAAGGAGTACCAATGCAGCATAAAATTACCGGCAAACAATACAATTCAAAACTGTGCTTTATCTGCGGCTTGAAAAACAGTTCTGGCCTGCAGGCTTCCTTCTATGAAACCGAGAATAAGGAGCTGATCGCCACCTTTATGCCGTCAGTCGAGCATCAGAGCTATCCGGGCAGACTCCACGGCGGGATTGCCTCGGCCATCTTGGATGAAACTATTGGCAGAGCCATCATGATCGGTCAGCAGGATGAAATCTGGGGGATAACGGTCGAGCTCAATCTGGTATACAAAAAACCGATTCCCTTGGACCAGGAGGTCCGGGTAATTGGCAGAATCACCGAGGAGAACAGCCGTTTCTTTAAGGGGACCGGTGAAATTGTCCTGGCAAACGGCGATATCGCCGTGACTGCCCAGGGGAGGTACATGAAAGCGCCATTGGCAAAGATCGCGGATTTCGATCCGGTTGTAAACGAGTGGCTGGTGGTTGCCAAGGCGGATGACCCGGAATATATCGAGTTGTAATATCTGAATCAGCCTGGCCAGCCATAGTTGCCGGCATCATGTTGCGGAGTTGTCGTCGCACTCAACACATATATTTTACCTGTGGAATTTAGTCCGCGCAAGCTGGACCCCGCAGCAGAGCCAGGAGAAGGGGAAGGGCGTGGGGCATAGAATCAGGATCATAGTTTTATTGCTGTTGGCGCTGACACCGGTGGCGGCCTTCGGTGGGAACGAACTGCCGCAAAGTTGCACTTACCAGACCTTCAAATGGAACGTCATGCTGCGTAAATCCGTGGCGCATGAGACGGTGCGCCATCCATACAGCGAACTGACCCCCGAGGAGCGGGACCCGGCCAGCGGTTGCAGCGTCTGTGAAGAGGACCAGGAGACCGTCGATATTCCACCATTGGCTGATTTCCGTGTCTGCAGGAAGCTGGCGTCGCAGGTTCGCAGCGCAGTAGCCGAGCTCATCCGAGCGGGTGAGCCCATTCACGAGGTGGTCGGCTACCGGGTCGGGAGAACTCGCGGCGACCCCGATGCCGCCGGCAACCGGACCGGCTTCAGCAACCATTCCTATGGGATTGCCATCGACATCAATCCGCAACAGAACGGCCTCTATGATAATTGCCTGAATTTTGGTTCGGCTTGCCGGCTGATCAGGGGCGGGGCATGGCGTCCAGGCGTAGCGGGCACCATGACTGCCGGGGGAGCGGTCGTCAGAGCAATGAGTGGGGTGGGGCTGCGTTGGGGTGGCGAGATCGCGGGGAAGCAGAAGGACTTCATGCACTTTTCGCCGAGTGGCTATTAACTTGGAATTCTCGTGATTCTGTCACCAATCGGATCTACCATCCTGTACCAGATAGAAAAGCCCCACTTGTTGGGGCTTTTCTGTTATTGATTGCCGAGCTGGGTCGTTAGTATCTCAGTTCGAAAATATCTTCGGCCGGTTTCATAAGACAGTGTAGGTTAACCTAGCAATGGGGCAGGGGCACGGATCACGTTTGGACGTTGCAGAAGATTGCTAACCTCGCTATTTAAAAGGAATGTGCAATTATTGTAAACTAGTAGGTTGACAAATATACCAACTTTGGTTTACAAATAAGACAGATTTAGTTTGCAATGATTCTAAAATGAGGTCAAACATGGATATAAAGGATTTCATTTGTGAAAGCATTTACCAAGAGAAAACTCAACACCTTTCGCAGGCAGTAGCCGAACAATTCAACATCTCCCGACAAGCAGCACAAAGGCATATCAAACAACTTGTTGATGCTGGCGTTCTAATTATGACGGGTTCCACGAAAGCAGCAAAATATGAATTTGTAAAAATTGTGGAAAAGCATAAACGTTTTGATTTATTGCCAGGGATTACGGAGGATTTCCCATGGCGTACGTTTGTTAGGCCATTGCTGGATGATATGCCGGAAAATATTATATCAATTTGCCAGTATGGTTTTACCGAGATGTTCAATAATGCAATTGACCATTCTGGAGGTAGTAACGTTCTGGTATCTGTTGAGAGGACAGATTACTCTATAGAGTTATCAGTAAGTGATGACGGTATTGGTATCTTTCGTAAAATAACCGACGATTTCAAGCTGGATGATGAATCACATGCAATACTGGAGCTTTCAAAAGGGAAACTAACCTCAGACCCTTCTCGGCACAGTGGGGAAGGTATCTTTTTTACCAGTAGAATGTTTGACCGTTATTTTATTGTGTCAGGGAAACTATATTTCTATCATACATTAGAAGATGCAGATTGGTTATTCGAAAGGAAAAGCCCAAGCAAAGGAACAACAGTCGTTATGAATATAAGAATTTCCAGTGATAGAACAATGCAAGCAATTTTTAACGAATTTGCAACTGTTGACCATCCCGGTTTTTATAAAACCGTTGTTCCTGTGCATCTGGCCCAATTCGGAGATGAAAATATGATTTCCCGCTCTCAAGCAAAACGCGTTCTAGCGCGGGTTGAGAAGTTTAGAGAGGTTGTTCTGGATTTTAAAGGAATAAAAGAAATCGGCCAGGCTTTTGCTGATGAAATATTCAGAGTTTTCAGCCAAGCAAATCCTCAAGTGCATCTTCTCCCAATTAATGCAAATGAAGCCGTCCAATGGATGATTGACCGCGCCAAGGCTTCTTCTGATTGATCTTCAATCAACTGGCAGTTAAAAACTGATTCGGCCCAGACTAAGCTGAAGCACTGCCCGTTGGGTCTGCAAACTTGCATTTATTTCGCGGATGTCATAGGATGCATGTTTCAATTTGGTAGTGAGCGGAACACGTGCCTCAGGCATCGCCCAGTTTTGACCCCAGCGCCCGTTATCTGGCGTGAATATAGCTTCAGAAAGGATACCTATTACCATGACCCCTTACACCCCTTTAAAGCAGATTCCCGAGAAGGCTGGCTATAAAGCCGGCGATGTGCTGGTGCTGTTTGGCGAACTTTTCGGCCGCGGCTACGCCAATGGCATCGTTGAGGAAGCCCAGCGCTGTGGGATGACCGTGATCGGCATCACCATGGGGCGGCGCGATGCCGCCGGAGCGCTACGGCCATTGACTGCCGAGGAACTGGCCGAGGCTGAGGCCAATCTCGGGGGGCGGATGATCAACATTCCGCTGGAGGCCGGTTTCGATATGGAGGGTCCCGATGGCGCCCCTTCGCCGGTGGAGCAGCTCAAAGGGGTGAAGGCCGACGACTGGGATAAGGTCCGTCTCGACTGGGCTGCCATCGAAAAGTCGAAGCAGGCGGGGATCGCCCGTTTTACCGGAGCACTCACCACCGTGTTGAAGGAAATCGAGCCGCTGCTGCCGAACAATGCCAACGTGCTGTTTGCCCATACCATGGCGGGGGGGATTCCCCGGGCCCGGATCTTCATGCCGCTGTTGAACCGGGTCTTCAAAGGGGTAGGGGAGCGCTATCTTTCTTCCAAGACCTTCTGGGATTCGGAACTGGGGAAGCTCTGCCGGATCAGCTTTGACGAGGTTACCGCCGATACCTTCGGCTATCTGATCGACGCCACCAAGGGTGTGCGGGAGCGGATCGCCGGCCGGGGGGGCGAGGTCCGGTACGTGGCCTACGGCTACCACGGTTGTGAGGTATTGATCAACGGCGCCTATAGCTGGCAGTCGTACACCCCGTATCTGCAGGGGTGGGCCAAGATCCGGCTGGAGGAGGTTGCTGCCAAGGCCTGGCAGGCTGGGGTGAAGGCGACGGTCTTCAACTGTCCGGAAATCCTGACCAATTCAAGTGCGCTGTTTCTCGGCGTGGAGATTTCGCTCTATCCGCTGCTGGAGGCCCTGCAGAAGGAAGGGGGCGGCCCGGCCGCCGAAGCGGTCAGGAAGAGTTGCCAGGCGCTGTTGCAGGAGGGGACCACCCTTGAGGCCCTGCTGAAAAAGGCCAACGCCTATCTGGGGTCACCGCTGCTGTCCGGGTTTAGCGATTATGCTAGCTGGCCCCATCACAATACCCCCGCCCAGGCGGAATTCATGCTGAACAGCTCCGCCGAGCTGCTGGCGATGAATGCCGACCCGAAAAACATCGTCTGTGGCGAACTTTCGCGCCAGGTCTTCCACGCCACCGGCAAGCTGATGCTGCACGCCTCCTGGCAGCCGGCCGCGTCGGCGCTCTGGCTTAATCACGATATCGTTGCCCGGCAGATCATTGGGCGGTGATCGTACGCGCATAACTGCAAAAAAGCATCAACCAAAGGGGCTCGCCATCCTTTATGAGGACGACGATCTGCTGGTGGTGGATAAACCGGCCGGGCTCCTGACCATGGGGACCGAGCGGGACAAATCACGGACGGCCCACGCTATTCTCAATGAGTATGTGCGCAAGGGGCAGCCCAAGTCCCGCAACCGGGTCTACATCGTCCATCGGCTGGACCGGGACACCTCGGGGCTTTTGATCTTTGCCAAAAATGAAGCGGCGAAACTGGTTTTGCAGGAGCAGTGGGAAACCACCGAAAAACATTATCTGGCGGTGGTCCGTGGTGTGCTGACCGCCAAGGAAGGGGTGATCAGCAGCTACTTGGTGGAGAACAGCGCCTTCAAGGTCTATTCCACCCCCGACTCCGCCAAGGGGAAGTTGTCTCATACCGCCTATCGGGTGCTCAAAGAGACGAAAGGCCTTGCTCTGCTGGATATCCACCTGCTCACCGGGCGCAAGCACCAGATTCGTGTGCATCTGTCCGAGCGGGGGCACCCGGTGGTGGGCGATCAAAAATATGGCAAAGGGGACCAGTATCAAACCCTAGCCCTCCATGCCCGGTCGATCTCCTTTAAACACCCGGTCAGTGGGCAAACGCTCTCTTTTACAACGGGGATTCCGGACTATTTTACCCGGCTGGTGGGTAAAATAGTCCGGAGTATCGACTGACCTGTTCGTGGCAACCCGGCTCATTTGGTCATAGGGACCGCGCTTCTGCTGTTTTGTGAGCATCGGGAGCGTGGTGGGCGAAATGGCTCTGGGGGTGGACATAGCGGTTCTGTTCGCCGTTGATTTTTTGGAACGAATCCCGCAATTGCCGTAGCTTGACGATTTGTGCGTCGATTTCCGAAAAATCCAGAAATAACTCCGAAATTAATTCTGTGATCATGGCCGGCTCCTTTGGTTAAGGGTTTTACTTCTGTTCAATATCCTCGTGGTTGAGAGTCCTTTTCAGTACCGATTTCTGTGGCGGCAGTTACTGATTGCATATCAAGATTCGGGCCACATAAATTATCAGCAATTACGGCACGTTAAGTAATTGATGGCTGTTCAGTCCTGATACAGCTGTTCAGATAATTACCAGGAAGGAAATGGGGCGAGACAAAGCGTCGCCACCTCTCCTCGATTTCCTCCGTATAAAGAACGCCAACAGTAATTCGGGAGTGGATGATGGTTGCTAACGAGATAAGTTCAAAGGTAAATTGGTACGGCAACGCTCATCTGGTCAGGATCTGGTGGGAAATGGAAGCCGAGGAGCTGATTTCGGTAAAATGTTACGTCGATGGCAAAGAGATTGTGAAATTCTTTCGTCGCAGATGGACCGACCGGAAAGGGAAGCGGTATGACAGCCAGAGTTTCATGATCCTGGAACGATGCTGCAAGGATAACTTCAAGGACGCAAAGAATATGATCCCGGCGTTCAGCCCGATCTTCAGCATCATCCATGGCGAGGACATGTAGCGGTAGCCTCCGGCCCCAGGCAGAGACCCAGCAATGCATTGGCAAGTCTATATGATCCTTTGTTCGGATAACTCGCTTTATACCGGGATTACCACCGATATTGCGCGGCGCCTGGAACAACATGGCAACGGCCGTGGCGCCAAATATTTTCGCGGTCGTCAGCCGCGGCAACTTGTCTATCTGGAAAGCGGCCACACCCGCAGTACGGCCGCCCAGCGGGAAGCCGCAATCAAGAGGCTGTCGCGTCCCGACAAATGCTGCTTGATCTCCTCCCCCAGTAATGAAGTTGCCGCTGCCGAGAAGGCCACTTATTCATAAGCATGCACCGGAGTTGTTCCGAATGGCCCACCCCTGGAAAACCGTTGCCAGTATCGCCACCGCAGAAGGGACTCTGGAGTTGCGCCAGCGTGGCGAACGCGACTTTCTTATCACCGTGGGGGGGCTGGTGCTGATGAACAGCCTGGCCCATCGGTCCGAGATGGCCTTGGGCCAGCTTGCCTGCCGTCACCTGCAGCATCAGCCGAGCCCGCGGGTGCTGGTTGGCGGTCTCGGGATGGGATTTACCCTGCGGGCGGTTCTCGACACCCTCCCCGCCGACGGCAGGGTGGTGGTAGCCGAGCTGAATCCGGTGGTGCTGGAGTGGTGCCGGGGTCCGCTGGCGCTTCTCACCGCTGGTGC
>JANXYN010000206.1 GCA_025356035.1 Geobacteraceae bacterium | reverse complement strand
GATGGCGGCGTAGGCCGAGTGATTGTGGATTGATTCGAAGTTTTCTGCTTCCACGGCAAACCAGGTGATGTTGTCCATAGCCGACAGGCGCTGGGTAGCCTCCCTGACCATGTCTTCCACAAAGCGGGGGTTCTCATAGGCCTGTTCGGTGACGAATTTCTCGTCCTCCCGTTTCAGCAGCGAATAGACCGGGCTGGAGCCGCACTGCTCAATGAGTTCGATAAGATCCTCGATCCAGATGAATTCCTGATAGCGGACCCGGACCGTCATGATAGAGCGCTGGTTGTGGGCACCAAAGCTGGATAGTTCCTTGCTGCAGGGGCAGAGCGAAGTGACCGGAATCCTCACGCCGAGTACGAAGTCAAACTGTTCGGCCAGGGAGCCGTTGAAGGAGCACGTGTACTCCATGAGGCTTTTCGCACCGGAGACCGGGGCACGTTTCTCGATGAAATAGGGGAATTCAATCTCCAGATGGGCGCTGGATGCCCCGAGTTTCTCCTTCATCCGCTGCAGGATGGTCTCCATCTTCTGCAGGGCGATCTCCTCGCGGTAGGTGTTGAGGATCTCGATGAAGCGGCTCATGTGGGTCCCCTTGAAGTGATGAGGGAGGTCCACATACATGTTGACCCGTGCCACGGTGTGCTGCAGTGCCTTATTTTTGTCCATAACCACGATCGGATAGGAGATGTCCTTCACCCCCACCTTGTTGATCGGGATCTTGCGGGTGTCGCGGCTGGTCTGCATGTCTGGCATGCAAGCCGGTGAGGAGTGAGGGGTGAGGAGCGAGGTGGTTTTGGGGCGAGTATTTTTAACCATTAGTGAGGGTATCCTTTGTCAATGCCACAACTTTTCGCCAACGGCTAACGATTTGCGTATGTACTCCTCACCCCTCACTCCTCACCGCGTACCTGATTGGGTCCGTGATGCCCGCCTCGGCAAACCCCTTGAGCCGCAGCCGGCAGGAATCACAACGGCCGCAGGCAATCCCTTCAGCGGTCGGATCATAACAGGAATGGGTGCGGCCGTAGTCAACCCCAAGACTGACTCCCTGGCGGATGATCTCCGCCTTGGTCAGCTGAATCAGGGGAGTATGGAGGGTGAAGTGTCCCTTTCCTTCCACGCCAGCCTTGGTGGCGAGGTTGGCCAGCTTCTCGAAGGCTTCGATATAAGCGGGCCGGCAGTCGGGATAGCCCGAGTAGTCGAGGGCATTAACGCCGATGAAGATGTCGAATGCACCCAGCACCTCGGCCCAGCCAAGGGCGAAGGAGAGAAAGATGGTGTTGCGGGCTGGCACATAGGTGACCGGGATCGCTTCCCCGACCCCTTCCTTCGGCACCGCCATATCGCTGGTCAGGGCGCTACCTCCCATCTTGCGCAAGTCAAACTCAACCACCAGATGCTCCACGGCACCCATCGGCTTGGCGTTCTGCCTGGCCACCTCCAGCTCAAGTTTGTGCCGCTGGCCGTAGGCGAAGCTCATGGCGTGCGGCTCGAACCCCTCCGCTTTGGCGATGGCCATGCAGGTAGTGGAGTCGAGCCCGCCGCTGTATAGGATGACTGCTTTTTTCACGGATTTATTTCCTTTATTCCCAGGAGAATCGACTACTCGAGAGTTCAAGCCGGCTTCTTTGCTCTCCCGGCTGGCTTCGAACTCCCTGGCCGGCGGCTCCGGTTCTTGTCCGCTTCGCTCGGCTTTGCGCCGGGCCTGCCGTGGGGTCGGCCGTGGGGCTTGAGCTCGGTCCTTGGTCGCGGTTTGGCGCGCTTGTAGTCATGGACAAACAGATCGTCTTCGGCCCAGGTGGTGGGGATCTTCTGTTTGCAGTACTCCTCGATCGCTTCCAGGTAGAATGCGCCGTCCTCGTCCGCCAGGGAGATGGCCTTCCCTTCGGCTCCGGCCCGGGCGGTGCGGCCGATGCGGTGCACGTAATCCTCCGCATCCTGGGGGAGGTCGTAATTGATGACGTGGGAAACCCCCTCGATATGAAGGCCGCGCGAAGCCACGTCGGTAGCGATCAGAATGGGGAGCTTTCCTTCCTTGAAGTCTTCGAGAATGCGGAGCCGCTTTTTCTGCTCCACATCGCCGGAGATGACCCGTGCCGGAAAGTCGTTGATATTGAGCCGGTCGAAGAGAAACTCCGCCTCCCGCTTGGTGTTGACGAAGATCATGGTCCGCTCCATCCCTTCCCTGCGCAGGAGTCCGAGGAGGAGCGGAAACTTTTCCTTGCGCGATGCATGGTAGAGGATCTGCTCGACACGATCCGCAGTCATCTTCTCCGGGGTGACCGAGACCTTGGTCGGGACATTCATGAACTCATAGGCGAGTTCCATCACGCGGGTATTGAGGGTGGCGGAAAACATCTGGTTCAGCCGCTTGTCGTAGGGGGGGAGGCGGCGCAGGATGAAGCGGAGGTCGGCGATAAACCCCATGTCGAACATCCGGTCGGCCTCGTCGATGACCAGCACCTCGATATTCTTCAGGGAGTATACGTGTTGTTTGAGGTAGTCGATGAGCCGACCAGGGGTGCCGATCACCACGTCCGCACCCTCCTTGAGAGCGCTGCGCTGCTTCATGTAGTCCACCCCGCCATAGATGGCCTGGATGTTGAAGCCGGTATATTTGCCGAGCAGCTGGGCGTCCTGTTCGATCTGCACCACCAGCTCCCGGGTAGGGGCGAGGATCAGTGCACGGGGATCATGGCCCTTCTCATTTCGTTCCTGTTTGAGCAGGCGAGTAAAGAGGGCGATCAGGAAGGCCGCGGTCTTGCCGGTGCCGGTCTGGGCCTGGCCTGCCACGTCTTTCCCCTGCAGGGCTATTGGGAGAGCCTGCTCCTGAATGGCTGTGCAGCCGGTGAACCCGGCTTCTGCGATGGCTTTGAGGACTTGTTCAGGTATGTCGAGTTCGGCGAATTTCATCGGTGGTTTTTCCTTTTTTTGCGTTAATTCAATCAGATAGCTATAGCACACCGGGCCGCAAATGGCAAGCTTAGAGCGGCAGGCTAAATAGTGTCCATCCGGAAACTCGGATGGCAACAAAATATAATGCCAGGGCGCAGCGCATGCGGCCATTGTTGGACGAGCGCCGTTTGCCCTCGCCGCAAAATTGCCACTTCTCCCCTGACGTATCCTGTGGTATCTTACCAGAACAAATTTATCCAGAGGATCACACAGTGCAATCGTTCATTCAGATCGACTCTCCCGCCTATCTCCGGGCCGAACAGTTAACTATGCCGGCAGAGTGGGGAACCATTTTTGGCAATGACCAGCCGCTTGTCCTTGAAATCGGCTGCGGCATTGGCGATTTCGTCGCCCAGACTGCCTCGGAGAAGCCAGAGACTAACTTCATCGCCATTGATTACTACAATAAGGGGTGTTACAAGACCTGCCGCCGTCTGGAACGCCATGAGCTCAAAAATGTGCGGGTGTTGCGGGAAGAGGCCCGTCAGTTCATAACGGAGCGGTTGCCCAAGGCCTCCCTTGCCGCTGTCTACATCAACTGCCCTGACCCGTGGCCGAAAAAGCGGCATCGCAAGCGGCGGCTGGTAAACCTGCAGTTTCTGGATTTCCTCCAGGAGTACCTGACGCCAGGCGCTGATTTTTTCTTTGCCACCGACTTCGATGATTATGGCCTCGATGTGGCCGGTTTCATGCCGGAACTGGCCGGGTTCGAGAACTGCCTGGCACCCGAGCCGTTTCGCCATGATATCCCCGGCTACCACCGGACCAAGTACATGCGCAAATTCATGGCGGAGGGGAAGCAGATCTACTTTGTTCATTATCGAAAATTGTAGAAGCGGCACTTTTCCGCCCGGGCTGCGTGTAGGGGCAAAGCAAAGGCCTTATCTGCTTTGCCCTGCCTTTGGTTGTGTTGCGAACAAGGGCGAAGCACGATGATGCCGTGCTGTCGCCCCTACGTTGTATATCGAACATTAACCTAAGGGAAAACTGTAAATCATGAATTTACATAAATATTTGACTCCGGAAATCCCCGGCACCGGCGGGGTGATTAAAGAGACCGCGGAAGATTTCTGCGTGACGGAGATTCCTCTCTACCTGCCGTGCGGGGAGGGAGAGCATTCCTATGCCTTGATCGAGAAGCGTGGTGTCACCACTCTCGATGCCGTGCGCCGGTTGGCGAAAGCCCTGGGGATTTCTGACCGGGATATCGGCTACGCGGGGATGAAGGATGCGCGGGCGCTTACCCGGCAGACGGTCTCGATTCCGCGGGTAGCTCCGGAGCAGCTGCTGGCTTTGGAGCTTCCAGGTATTCGGATTCTTACGGCGGTGCGTCATCGCAATAAGCTGAAACTTGGGCACCTGGCGGGGAATCGCTTCTCCATTAAGATCCTTGGAGTCGAACCCGGCGCCCTGTCTCGGGCGGAGGCGGTGCTGGCGGTTCTCCAGGAGCGGGGCGTGCCGAACTTTTTCGGCGCCCAGCGTTACGGCGCCCAGGGGAATTCGCACCTGATCGGCCATGGGCTGCTGCGCGGCGATTTCCATGGGGCGGTGGACGCCCTCCTTGGCAACCCCTCGGCAGTGAGAGACGAACGCTGGCGGAGCGCCATTGAGGCATACCAGCGCGGGGATCTGGCCGGAAGTATCGGACTTTTCCCTGGACACTGCCGCACGGAGCGGGATATCCTGCAGCGCCTAGCGAAGCAGCCGGACGCTTGGGAAAAGGCCTTGCGTGCGGTTCATCCGCGGCTAATGAAGCTCTACCTCTCGGCATACCAGTCTTTCCTGTTCGATCGGTTGCTCGACGCCCGCCTGGCAGAGATTGGCAAAGTGCTGAGCGGAGATCTGGCCTTGAAACACGACAACGGCGCCTGTTTCCTGGTTGAAGACGCCGTCGCCGAGGCCGGCCGGGCCGAGCGTTTCGAAATCTCGCCATCGGGTCCGCTGTTCGGCTGCAAAATGATGCAGCCGCTTGGGGCGCCGCTGGCAATGGAAGAGGCTATCCTCAGGGAGGAAGGGGTGACGCTGCAGAGCTTCGACCTCGCCGGGGGACTGCGCATGGAGGGAGAACGCAGGTCGTTGCGGGTGCCGGTCAAGGAGGCGTGCGTCAAGGCTGTAGACGACGGACTGCTCCTCGACTTCGATTTACCGAAGGGTGCCTATGCCACGTCACTTTTGCGGGAGATTATGAAAAAGGATGAAGGATGAAGGATGAAACAACGATGGAGGTGGCTCATGAAACATAAGCACGATGCCTATGATGTCAATTTGTTCAGGCCGAAAAAGGGGTACATGCGGGGCGAGGTGGTTGTTATCCTCGTGGTGCTTTTTGGCTGGGGCGCGGCGACCTTCGGCTTTCAGTGGTTGATTTGGCTGGCCGCCGAAACCCCCCATGGCTGCAGCCTTCTGACCAGATTCTCCTTTTTCAATCTCCCCTTTCACTTCTGGTTCACCGGCCAGCTCCTCCCCCTCTGGTTCATCATCCTCTGTGTCATTTTTAATATCTACATTGACCGGCTGACCGAGCACCATAGCCGCAGGAGAGATCGAAGCTATGAGTAATTCCACCGTTAATTTACTCCCATTGCTGATCGTGATCGGGGTGCTGGTGTTGTTTGTGGTCTCCGGCCTCCGATATAAGTCACGAGAGGCCTCTGATTACGGCGTCACCGGCCGTTACACTGGCCGTATCGGCGGCGGTGCAGCCATTGCCAGCAACTGGATGAGCGCTGCCAGCTTCCTCGGCATGGCCGGACTTCTCTATCTCCATGGCTATTTTGCTCTCGCTTACGTGATCGGCTGGACCGGCGGCTATGTGCTGCTGTTGGTCCTGATGGCGGGGCAGATCAGGCGGTTTGGCAAGTACACCGCGCCCGACTTCGTCGGTGATCGCTATGAATCGGGTCTGGCCCGGCTCATCTCGGCTGTCATATCCATCGCCATTTCAGTCATCTACTGTGTGGCCCAGTTCAAGGGGATCGGCATGGTGTTTGGCTGGCTGTTCGGTACCGGCTATTTGCCGGGACTATTACTTGGCGCCGCTGTGGTGATCTCGTACGTGGTGATCTCCGGCATGCTCGGCGTGGCCAAGAACCAGCAGCTGCAATACTTCGTTATCATTGTTTCGTTCATCGTGCCGCTCATGTTCATGGCCCACAAGCTTGGCTATTTCTGGTTGCTGCCGCAGTTCGGTTATGGAGAGGCCATCAGTGACCTGTCCCAGGAGTTCAATATCCTGTTTGCTGCACCTTTCGCCGGCGGTTCGCTGTTTCAGTGGACAGCCCTCTGTTTTACCCTGATGGTCGGGACCGCCGGCCTTCCCCACGTCCTGTCCCGCTTCTATATCGTCCCCAATATCCGTGAAGCACGCTGGAGTGTGGTGTGGGGACTGTTCTTCATTGCTCTCATCTACTGGTCGGCTCCCGCCTACGCCGTGTTTGCCCGCCTGCTGGAAGCGCGAGCCGGAATTCCCTTTACTTTAGCTACGGCAGCGCCTGCAGCTGACCTGGTGGTGATAACCATGGCAGAACGCGGGGGGCTGCCGGGCTGGGTCGTTGGCATCCTGGCCGCCGGCGCAGTCAGCGCCGCGTTTGCCACGGTGGCTGGCCTCCTCATGACCGGCGCAGCTTCGTTTTCCCACGATATCTATTACCGGCTCATCAATCCCCGCGCTTCCGAGGCACGCAAAATGACGATCGCCAAGGGGACCACCCTGGCGCTGGCAGCTCTGGTGCTGGCGATAGCCGTCAAACCTGCTGCCATGATCGCCGAGATAACCGCAGTTGCCTTTGCCCTGGCCGGCAACACCATCTTCCCGGTATTCCTGCTCGGGATCTGGTGGGGGAGGGCCAACCGCCACGGGGCCATTGCCGGTATGCTGACCGGAATCGTCATCACCTTTGCTGCCCCGTTGTTTGGCGGCGCCTTTCCGCTGGTGGCCACGCTTCTCCCTATAACGTCATCGGCTTTGATCGGCGCGCCTCTGGTCATTGCTGTCATTATTGTGGTGTCGCTCTGCACCCCGCCGCCATCGGTGGAAATCCGACGGTTCCTGGCGGAGCAGGTGCACGGGCATCTGGATTAGGAGGAGAACCGCATGGCACTATTCCTTGGCACCAAGCGCGGCGCTATCCTTTCCTGGCGCGGCACTGCGACACTTTTTGCCGCGCTGAAGGGGACCGTTTTCGACAAGGCTGCCTATCTGTCGGTGGACGAGGATGTGGAGCTGTTGAAGGCGTTACATGCTCGACTTACTGCGGAACTCGCCATTGATGAGCGTTTTGCTGCTGGATCAGCTGCGCTGCTCGCCGAAATTGCCTTGTTAGACGACCCAGCCCGGCTGGCTCCGCTGCATGGCCAGCTGAACCGGCTGGCCGCAGATTATTTCAGCCAGCGCGGGTCGGTGGTTGCCCTGCACCCCTTTTGCGCAAGCTATCGCGATCGCCTGGTGAGCCGTGCCCTTTTTCTCACGGAGAAACGAATGGAGCGCGACCGCTTCGGTACAGTGCCGGCCCCTTACTCATGGCTCACGCTCGGCAGCGGTGGCAGGCGGGAGCACACCCTCGCCAGTGATCTGGACAGTTTGCTGGTTTATGGCGATGCAGGCCCCGAGAGTACCGCTTATTTCATGGAGTTTAGTCGCAGGGCCTTGGCCCTCATGGAGGAAGCCGGGATTGCCGGGAGCAGCGACGGGGTAACCCCGATTAATTCTGTTTGGCGCGGGAGCTTTGGAGAGTGGCAGCAGCGGTTGACGGAAGAGCGACCGGAGGTGGAGAGGGGCAATTTTCTGCTCAGGCTGGCCGATCTACGTGGGGTCCATGGGGATGAGGGCCTCGCTTCTGCCCTGATCGGCGCTGTTTCAGGAGCCCTGCAGAGCCAGCGTCCGTTGCTGGGGAAGCTGGCCAAGGGGGTTGCCAACATGCCGGGTTCCCTCGGTTTTCTTGGCGGCTTCAAGGTCGAGCGGGGAGGGGCGCACCGTGGTGAGATTAATCTGCATACCTTCGCCCAGCTCCCCCTGCTGGCAAATGTTCGGGTCCTGGCGGTCAGGTATGGCATAGCCGAGACCAATACCATTAATCGCGTAAAAATGCTGCTCGATGGCGGCCACCTTGATGTGGACCTGGCGGACCGTCTGCTCCGCGCCTGGCATGAAATAACCCGGCAGAAGGTTCTGCTCGAAGTGGCTGGCAAGGGGGGGGGCGAAGAGTACTTTGTCAATCCGGAACAGCTGACTGAGGAAGTGATAGAGAGCCTGAAGAGCGGTTTTGAGGCCCTGTCTAACCTGCAGCGGATTGTCTACGGCAGCTTTGCTGAGGAGGGATAATCAGGGATGAGGATCTCCATCTCCACCGGCACGCTGTTCACCTTTCCGCTTGACAAGGCGCTTCTGATGGCGCGTGAGGCGGGTTTCGACGGGGTGGAGCTGATCATTAATCAGGATTTCCAGCGGGTGAATAATCGCAAACTGCTGAGCGAACTGGCCGAAATCATGCCGATTCTGTCGATTCACGCGCCGTTCATGCCCCTGGATGGTTGGGGAAACGCTGTGGATTCGCTGAAGCGGAGTGTGGAACTTGCCTCATGGTGTGGGGCCCATGTGGTGAATTTTCATCCCCCGTCCTGGCTGGGGCTGGAGTTGAAGTTTTGGCGTTGGCTGTACCGGGTGGTCGATTTTCAGAAGGAGGTAGGGCAGGGGGGGGTGACGGTGACCCTTGAGAACATGCCGTGGGTCGGCAGGTTCAAAATAAATGAGTATATCATGTCCCATACCGGCAAAATGATCGAATTCCTCCAGGAGCGCAACCTCTACCTCACCTTCGACTGCACCCATATGGGGTCAGGCAAGGCCAATTTCATCAACGATTTTTACCTTTTTTACAATAGCGGCCGGATCAAGAATATCCATTTTTCCGATTACGGCCACGGCCGTGAACACCTCCTGCCGGGTCACGGCATTCTGCCACTTACCCGTTTTCTCAATCATCTCCGCAGCAGTGATTATCAAGATTCCCTGACCCTGGAGCTTTCACCCCACGAATTTCCCCGGGACCCTTCGATCATCATCGAGAGTTTGAAGGAGATCCGGGAATACCTGCGCCGGGAAACGGCCAAAGACCGGGACTCGGGAACCGGGACTCGGGAACCGGGAACCGGGAATCTGATTCGGGACTCGGAATTCGGAAAAGCCAAATGAAAGAGCCGGGTGGATGTTCCGCCCGGCTCTAGTTTTGTCGAGTCACGATTCCCGGTTCTCGATTCCCGGCCTCTACCCTCTGACCACGTAAACCGAGCATTTTGCCTGTTCCACCACCCGGTGCGAGACGCTCCCCACCAGCTTCCTCTTCAGAAAACCTTTGCCGGAGCTGCCGATGACGATCACGTCTATTTTCTGCTTCTCCGCGAAATTGATCAGCTCATCGGCGGGGTCGCCGTAGACCACCAAGGTTTCCAGCGGGAGCTCGGCTTCCCTGGCGTTTTTTTCGATGACATAAAAGATCCGCTGGCGCCGCTCTTCCCATTCCCTTGTCTCAGTGATGGGGGGGGCGGGAACGAAGTCAGTGAATGTGGTGGGAGGAGCGTTCGGCAGCACTAGCAGGGCATAGATTTTGCTTTTGAATTTGCTGTCATTACCGAGTGCCAGCCGCACCGCTTCCTCGGCAGCCTTGTCCGATTCGGGCGATCCATCGATGGCGACCAGTATCAGTTTCCTCAGGTTAAGCATAACCCCTCCCAGCTTGATGATGTTGCTGCTGCGCAGCTGATTGCTTTATTCATAAACACGATTAGCGCTAATCTTCAGCTATGGCGTCAATACGTCCCCTCTCCCTGAGGGAGAGGGCCAGGGTGAGGGGGAAAGTCGGGCTTCAGGGTACTGTTGCCCCTCATCCGGCCTTCGGCCACCTTCTCCTTTAGGCCCGTCTTTTGGGTCCGTAGGGAGAAGGAACAGGTTGAAGGTAAGAGTGTAATAACAAGATGCAAAATCTCACTATTCGCTAGCTGTGGTCAAGTATTTATTGTCGGGGGGGCCGCTTGCATGACGTATCAGGCAGTCCTAAGAATTAAGAAATTTTCTTTTGTGCCTTGACAATTATAAAACATTATTCTATATTTTCCACAAGGAATATATGCAAACACCGTAATAAAAAACTGAGGGTGCTGACTTGAAAACAACTTTCAGTTGACGCTGTAGGCCAGCCTTAATCAAACGTGCTGGCTTAGATTGGCAGGGCTTAAGGTTTGGCCAGACTGAAAAACGGTTGGCAAATATTCAATCAGAGTAATTAAACCTTGACTTGCCTGCATAAACATACTAAATAAAACAGTTTCGTTATTACACAAAACACAGGTATACCACATGGCAAAGAAAGAAAAATCCGAGTATCTCATTCAGGCGGTTTCCCACGCCCTCGACCTGCTGGAGCAGTTCCATGACGAAGTTGACGAGCTAGGGGTCACCGAGCTCTCAAAACGGTTGAAACTGCACAAGAACAATGTCTTCCGCCTGCTGGCCACGCTGGAATCGCGTGGTTACATTGAGCAAAACAGGGTTACGGAAAACTACCGGCTCGGCCTGAAAACCCTTGAACTCGGCCAGACCTTCATTAAGCAGATGGGGCTGTTGCGCCAGTCTAAGCCGGTGCTGGAAGAGTTGGTGAAGGAATGCAACGAGACCGCCTATGTGGCAATTCTCAAAGAATTCCACATCGTCTATCTCGATGTGGTCGAGACTGATCTGACTGTGCGGGTCGTGCCGCGGGTAGGGGCAAGGCTCCCTGCTTATTGTACTGCGGCGGGCAAGGTCCAGATCGCCTATATGACCGATGAAGAGTTGGAAAACTATCTGCCGACCAAGGAGCTGAAGGGCTTCACCCCCAGTACCATCACTGACCGCGCCGAACTGAAGCGGCAGCTGCAGCAGATTGCCGAGCAGGGCTATGCCATCGACAATGAAGAGCTCGATGTCGGCGTCAGGTGCGTTGGCGCCCCGATTCGCGATTATACCCGTCGTATTGTCGGCGCAGTGAGCATCTCCGGGCCGTCAATGCGCTTTTCCGACGAGCGGATGGAGAAGGATCTGATTCCGCTGGTTAAGCGGGCGGCGGAGGAGATATCCACCAAGCTCGGTTTCCACAAATAACTTCACGTTGAAAAACGCCCATCTGCGGCGTTGCCTTCACAGCTCGC